>CAITFY010000078.1 GCA_903891755.1 uncultured Actinomycetes bacterium
AGATCTCGATACTCTGGTTGAAGAAGTTAAAGAGATCGTCGCCGAGGAAGAAGAGAAGGCAGAGATCCGCGTTGTAAACGTTGCTGAAGAATCTCAGAACGAAGAGAACGCATTTACCATTAAAGATTCCGAAGAAGATGATGCACCTGCACAAACAGTATTAACTGCTGGTGCAACTGCTGACCCTGTTAAGGATTACCTCAAACTCATCGGTCGTGTTCCACTTTTGAATGCGGAGATGGAAGTAGAACTTTCTCTTCAAGTTGAAGCTGGTCTCTTCGCCGAGGAGAAGTTGGCTCACGATAAGAAGATTGATAAGAAGCTCAAGCGTGAGTACGAACAGCTTGTATTACAAGGCCGCCGCGCTAAAAACCACTTGCTAGAGGCTAACCTCCGTCTCGTTGTCTCACTTGCAAAGCGTTATACCGGTCGCGGAATGCTCTTCTTGGATCTGATTCAAGAGGGTAACTTGGGCTTGATTCGTGCGGTAGAGAAGTTCGATTACACCAAGGGTTACAAGTTCTCGACATATGCAACCTGGTGGATTCGTCAGGCTATTACTCGTGCGATGGCTGATCAGGCGCGCACCATTCGTATTCCAGTTCACATGGTTGAAGTCATCAATAAGTTGGCACGTGTACAGCGCCAGATGCTCCAAGATTTAGGTCGCGAACCGACCCCAGAAGAGCTTGCTAAAGAACTTGATATGACTCCTGAAAAGGTTGTTGAAGTTCAGAAATATGGCCGCGAGCCAATCTCCCTTCACACTCCACTTGGAGAAGAAGGTGATTCAGAGTTTGGTGATTTGATTGAAGACTCAGAGGCGATTGTTCCTGCTGATGCGGTTTCATTTACCTTGCTTCAAGAACAACTTCACTCAGTACTCGACACTCTCTCCGAGAGAGAAGCTGGCGTAGTTGCAATGCGTTTTGGATTAACAGATGGACAACCTAAGACACTTGATGAAATCGGAAAGGTCTATGGCGTTACGCGCGAGCGCATCCGTCAGATTGAATCCAAGACGATGTCTAAGTTGCGTCACCCATCTCGCTCCCAAGTTCTTCGCGACTACCTCGATTAATTTTTAGTTAGGAAAGTCGTGAGCGAGAACCCCAAGATCTATCGCAATCCTAAGAGCGGTTCCATGAGATTTACTGGAACCGCAGATTTTGTGGATGCGGACGGAAAGATCATCGAGAGCAGAACTGATTTCAAACTCTGTGGCTGCGGAAAATCTCAAGAGAAGCCTTTCTGCGATGGCTCACATAAAGAGAATAAAGAGTGAGTGCGCAGAGAGTTAAACCCTAGAAAAACCACTTCTCGAAAATATTTATAACTAATAATCCAAAATTCACTCTAGATTACTTGTATTGGTCATGACTGGTCATTACTGTCGGCAACTTGGGCAACGATGCTCAGAAATTCAGACCCGACGATCACTCCAGTCACGTGACTGACTATCTAGAGAAGGATTACTTCATGTCTTCAGTAGCAGCCCAAGCACGCGAAGCACGCAATGGGATTCACCCGACAAAAGAGGAGCTGATCAGGACTGTTGTTGTTCTCCTAGATTCCCTCACCCTGGATGAGATCACAAGCGAGAAGGTTCTAGAGATTTCCGGGATCTCCCGAGGTTCTCTGTATCACCACTTCCAAGACTTTGCTGAGCTCCTAGAGCTCGCTCAGGTGCGCCGCTTCTCCGGCTATGTCAACAAGTCTATTGAGGTGCTCTCAGCCCTCTTCAGTGCCGTTGATACCCGCGATGAACTGATTGCCCGCCTTACTGAGGTCTCAAAGAGTTTTCAGGCTCCAGAACTCTCAGATTCCCGCATTGAGCGCCTCACTGCGATTTCAAAGGTGATGCATAACCCACGCATGGCTACTGTCCTCGGAAATGAGCAGGAGCGCCTCACAGAAACAATCGCAGATCTTTATCGCGACTTACAGGCTCGTGGCCTCGGAAACCCACAACTTAATCCTCGGACAGCCGCAGTGATGTTCCAGGCATATACCTTGGGCCGCAGCGTCGATGATTTCACCATAAGTCATATGGATCAAGAAAATTGGCTCTACGCCGTCTCTTTGATCCTAAAGAATGTCTTCTTTCCTGCAGGCTCAGCTAACTAATACTGAGCGTTAATCGCTCTTACTCGGCGATTGCAGGGGTCTCGATTAATTTAGCGGTCTCGTCTTGAATTTTTGCAACGAGAGGCTTGAGACCTGCTGAATACTCTTTGGCATGATGACCGCAGAAGAGTAGCTCTCCACCATTAAGCAGTGTGGCGCGAACATAAGCCTGAGCACCGCAACGATCGCAACGATCGACTGCATTAAGAGGGGTAGGTTCGAGGATCATTTGTTCGGTCATCGACTGCTCCTTTTCTAGTGGCTTACATTTATCTAACTTCTTCTTACGGTAGTGGAACAGTAAAGCATGGTTGGTTTATTCCCCGCACTTTAAAACAATGATTTATCTGAATTCACAGAAAAAACTGGGCATTTTCTCTCTCAATGAGCGATTTCTAGATGATCCGCCCGATAACCTTGCGCCTCATGGCCACCGATGATAAAAGCGCAACAACTGCAAACGGTTATACCGCAAAAGACCTTGCAGTCCTCGAAGGCCTTGATGCAGTTCGTAAGCGTCCCGGTATGTATATCGGCACCACAGATTCTCGCGGTCTCATGCATTGCCTTTGGGAGATTATTGATAACTCGGTAGATGAGGCTCTGGCAGGTCACTGCACCAAAATTGAGATTAATTTAGAGGCTGATGGTTCAGTGGAAGTTCATGACAATGGTCGTGGAATTCCAGTTGATAAGGAGCCAAAGACTGGCCTTACAGGTGTCGAAGTTGTCATGACCAAACTCCACGCCGGTGGAAAATTTGGCGGAGGTTCATACGCCGCCTCTGGTGGTTTGCACGGGGTTGGCGCATCAGTTGTAAATGCTCTCGCCTCACGTCTTGATGTTGAAGTTGATCGCGATGGCAAGATTTACTGGATGTCATTCCAGCGAGGTACGGCTGGAATTTTTGATGGCGATGGACCAAAGGCGCCATTTGAAGAGAAATCTGGATTACGCGTAATTGGCAAGGTAGCTGCCAAAGTCACCGGTACTCGCGTTAAATGGTGGGCTGACAAGCAGATATTCCTCAAAGAGGCCGAACTAGCTATTGAAGATATTTACGCGCGCGCTCGCCAAACCTCATACCTGGTACCCGGCTTGCAACTCATCGTTAATGACAATCGTACGAAGAGCAAGACCTCAGAGACCTTCTTGCATAAAGGTGGAATTTCAGAGTTCTGTACCTTCTTGCGTCCTGATGAACCTGTCGGTGAAGTTATTCGTTTAACAGGTAGTGGTGAGTACACCGAGACAGTGCCTGTACTTGATGACAAAGGGCACATGATGCCTACTGAAGTAAATCGCACCATGGGTGTAGATATCGCAATGCAGTGGGGAAATGCTTTTGATACAACGATGTCCTCATTTGTAAATATCATTTCAACACCCAAGGGTGGAACTCATACTCAAGGGTTTGAGCGAGCAATTACCAAGGCATTTAACGATGCGCTTCGTGGCGCCAAAGTGCTGAAGAACAATGAGATTGATGTCATTAAGGATGACGTTCTTGAAGGCCTAACTGCAGTAGTTACCGTTCGAATGTCTGAGCCTCAATTTGAAGGACAGACCAAAGAAGTATTGGGCACAGCAGCTGCGACCAAGATTGTGGCAAGTGTTGTTAGCGATGAGTTAAAGAACTTTTTCTCTTCGAGCAAGCGCATTGATAAGGCAACCGCTCGCCTCATCTTGGATAAGGTGGCAGCGGCATCTCGTACGCGCATCTCTGCTCGCGCACATAAAGACTTACAGCGCCGCAAGAGCGCCCTTGAAAATAGCTCACTTCCAACCAAGCTCTCTGATTGTCGTTCTGATGACACAGGTCGCACCGAACTCTTCATCGTTGAGGGAGACTCTGCTTTAGGAACTACTAAGGCGGCGCGTAACTCTGAGTTCCAAGCAATCTTGCCTATCCGCGGAAAGATCTTGAATGTTCAGAAGGCTTCACTCTCTCAGATGCTTGAGAACAATGAGTGTGCTTCAATCATTCAGGTTATCGGAGCAGGTTCTGGCGCTTCGTTCTCGCTGGATGATGCGCGCTATGGCCGCGTTATTTTGATGTCAGACGCTGACGTTGACGGCGCGCACATTCGCTGCCTTCTTTTAACCTTGGTTTATCGCTACATGCGCCCTCTCATTGAAGATGGGCGAGTCTTCGCAGCGATACCTCCACTACACCGCATTGATGTTGTGGGCGGAAAGCGCGGAGAGCTTTATTACACCTACTCTGATGATGAGATGAAGAAAGTTTTGGCTGATCTCACCAAGGCTGGAAAGCGTTGGAAAGAGCCGGTTCAGCGTTACAAAGGCTTGGGTGAGATGGATGCCGACCAACTCCGTGAAACAACTATGGATCCTGAAAAGCGCACCTTGCGTCGCGTAACGATGAAGGATGCCAAGGCTGCAGAAGCAATCTTTGAATTACTTATGGGCAACGAAGTAGCGCCACGAAAAGAGTTCATCTCGAGCGCAGAGATTGATCGCGATCGGATTGACGCTTAAAACTTAATTTCTTAAGCGGCGCCAATTCGGGTGCGACGAGGTGTGGCAAAGTTCTTGGAAACCGCTGTTAACTCGGTAGAGACCTGAGCCTTGATATTTGCCTCACTTGAGAGCAAAGTCTTAAGTGCCTTAATGGTTTCACTAAGCGCCTTCTGCTCGGTTTCAAGCTCGAGCTTGCTTACCTTAGTAAGTCTGCGAAGTGGCATATCCAAGATGTAGGTAGCCTGTTCATCACTGAGTTTGAAACCCTTCATAAGAGCCTCTTTAGCGACAGCAGCATCTTCAGATCCACGAATAATCTTGATGACCTTATCGATATCGATAATCGCTTTGAGAAGTCCATCAACCAGGGTGAGGCGACCTTCCGCCTTAGCTTTGCGGAACTCTGAACGTCTGCGAACAACTTCGATACGGTGATCGATAAATACTTCAAGCAGTTCTTTGAGTCCAAGAGTGAGTGGCTTGCCATTTACCAGCGCCACCGCATTCACAGAGAATTGATCTTCCATTGGGGTGAGCTTGTAGAGCTTCTCGAGGATCTCCTCTGGCTCATATCCATTCTTAATCTCAATAACGACCTTTGTGCCTTGCTGTCCATCTGAGAGATCGATGATGTCTGAAATTCCCAGAACTTTTTTTGCCTTTACAAGATCAGCAATCTTCTCGACAACTTTCTCTGGCCCAATGTTGAATGGGAACTCAGTGATCACGATGCCTTGTTTGCGAGAAGTTACCTTCTCGATGACAGCGGTAGCTCGAACCTTGAAGGAGCCACGACCGGTCGCATAAGCATCTGCAACGCCCTCTAGCCCAATGATCTCTCCACCTGTTGGGAAATCTGGGGCTGGAACATATTTCATCAACGACTTAAGGGTCGCCTTTGGGTTGTCAATCAAATGCTTGGCAGCAGCGACGACTTCGCCGAGGTTGTGGGGAGGCATGTTGGTAGCCATTCCAACCGCAATACCAGTAGCTCCATTAACCAAGAGATTGGGAAATGCTGCAGGGAGAACGAGTGGCTCAAGTAGCTGGCCATCGTAGTTTCCGCCAAAGTCCACAGTGTCTTCATCTGCCTCATCGACCATGGCCATTGCAGCAGGGGCAAGTCTGGCTTCGGTGTAACGCATGGCGGCAGGGCCAGCATCAAGGGAGCCAAAGTTTCCGTGGCCATCAATGAGCGGAAGGCGAGTGGTGAAAGGTTGAGCGAGGCGGACTGCGGCGTCATAGATCGCGCCATCTCCGTGGGGGTGCAACTTACCCATAACCTCACCGACGACGCGGGCGCACTTCACATGTCCTTTATCTGGGCGAAGTCCCATATCGAACATCTGATGCAAGATGCGGCGTTGGACGGGCTTGAGACCATCGCGGGCATCTGGGAGCGCTCGTGAATAAATTACGGAGTAGGCATATTCGAGAAATGACTCTGACATCTCCTGAGAGACATCAATATCTACGATCTTGCCTGGGTTCTCTCCAGCTTTTGGGAGAACGGCTTTAGGTGTGCGTGCCATGGCGCGTATCTTGCCACGCCATATAGGGCAGGATGGGGATGTGGGCTTTGGACTGGCAGAACTGTCGCAATCGATCTTCTCATCGATGGGATTAGTGGGACCAAGCAATCATCTTGAATTACCGGAATCTCGTCGCACCTGCCTTCTCTTAATTGACGGAATGGGCTCAAAGGCGCTCGCAACGTATTCATCAGAGTTTCCAATTTTCGCTTCACTCAAGAAGAGTTATGAACTTGCGTCACACTTTCCATCAACAACAGTTACGAATCTCACAAGTTTGGGCACCGGTGAACTACCTGGTGCACATGGAATGTTGGGTTACACAGTTCGAGTACCAAACTCCGGAACTCCAGGTCGCCTACTCAATGCGCTCAAGTGGGACGATCGAGTTGATCCGCTCTTCTGGCAGAAAATTCCAACTCTTTTTGAACGCGCAATGGAACAAGGAATAACTGTTACCAATATCGCTGAGAAGAGATACGAGGGAAGCGCCTTCACTCAAGCAGCACTTCGC
>CAITFY010000079.1 GCA_903891755.1 uncultured Actinomycetes bacterium
CATCTCTTCGCTGCTGAGTACCTCAATTTTTCCCAGAAACTTCCGATCAATCTGAGCCTTGCCAACCTGCAGGTGCGTATCGGTAACTTCAATGTCTAGTGCAGATTTTTGCGAGAGGAAGAGCAAGCCCAGAAGTTGAATCAACAGGGAAATCCAACCCCACCGCGTGCCGAGCGCTGCATAAATTGCAAGGGCGAGTGAGGCTGCGAGAAAGAGCAGAAAGAGCCAGAGCCAGATCGGCCACGGTGCCCGCTCTTTGTAGAGTTGATTCATATTCCTAACGCTACCTCTTACTGGTGCGTAATCCATTAGGCTCGGCTCATGAGTCGAGTAGCAAGTACAACTCCGCCGCCAGATGCTGTGGTTCCAGAAAGACATCCATTAGCACCAGCACCCGGAACTCAAATTCCTTCGCATTACGCAAATTGTTTTGGATGCGGTGAACTTCACCCGACCGGCCTACATTTGGTCGCGCAAGCCGGAGAAGGCCAGAACATCACCGCTATCTTTACGGTGACCGACAATCATCAGGGAGCACCTGGTCTTGCGCACGGTGGACTTCTATCGCTCGCTTTTGATGAGGCGCTTGGAAAGTTAATGTGGTTACTTCGTGCACCTGCAGTCACTGCGCGCTTGGAGACAGATTTTGTTCTCCCAGTACCAGTCGGTGCAAATCTCTACATCACTGCAAAGATCACCGGACAATCTGGTCGAAAGGTTTACGCAGAGGCTGAAGGACATTTAGATTCATATGAAGGTCCGGTCGCAGTTCGTGCCAGCTCGCTTTACGTGATTGTTCCAATGTCGCATTTCCTAGAGAAGGCACCAAAGGAATTTATTGATCACATCCGCGAGAATCCAAAGCTCCTCGCATTTGTTGATCCAGATTTTGAGATCAATCCATGAGTGATGTGCAGGTCCTCGTAAAGCGTCTCTATCCAGATGTTCCACTTCCAGTTTATGGAAAGCCAGGAGATGCCGGCGCAGATATCACCACGCGCGTTGATATCACTATTGAACCAGGGGAGCGCGCGCTTGTTCCGACGGGATTATCAATCGCTCTTCCCTTTGGTTTCGCAGCATTTGTACATCCACGCTCTGGATTAGCCATCAAGCATGGCGTATCTATGGTTAACACCCCAGGCACAATTGATGCGGGGTACCGCGGAGAACTCCAAGTTATTTTGATTAATCATGATTTACGCGAAGCAATCTCCTTTAAAAAAGGTGATCGCATTGCTCAACTCGTTATCCAGCGCGTTGAGGCTGCTCAATTCGTTGAGGTCGGTGAACTTCCTGGTTCTGAGCGTGCTTCCGGTGGTTTTGGATCCACAGGTACCGCATGAGTTATGAGGGTCATCACGAGGATCGCGCCAAAGTCTTAGGCGCACTCGGTGGAACACGAGGCTTGCTCGATAGCGGTCTACCATCGATCGTTTTCCTGATTGCATTTAATATTTCGCATAATCTCAACAAATCGGCGACAGTTGCGATTGTGCTCTCTGTTCTCTTTGCAATTGCTCGCTTGGTGAAGAGAGAGACCTTGCAGCACGCAATCTCAGGAGTCATAGGCGTTGCATTCTGCGCACTCTTGGCCAGACATACCGGCAAGGCTGCAGATTTCTATCTTCCAGGTCTGATTATCAATCTCATTTATGGCACCGTGTACACCATTGCAAATATTGCCGGGTGGCCTGTCTTGGGTTTATTGCTCGGACCAGTCCTGGGTGAAAATGTGGCATGGCGCCAGAATCTGGCTAGAAAGCGCGCTTATATTCGTGCCGGTTGGCTCTGGGTGGCACTCTTTGCTTCACGCCTGTTGGTTCAATATCCGCTCTAAAAAACAAATCACATCAATTGGCTTGGAACTGCGCGCTTAGTTATGGGCACGCCATTCTTCTTATTAGTTGGTTGGGGTACCTGGATAATCCTGCGAAAAGTTCCTACTGCAAAGCCGGAGTTAAAGGCCGAGTAGACATTCCTTTAATTGATTTTCAGCGGCAGTTGTTGCCACGAAAATTAATTCGTCTCCACCCATCAATAGATCTTGATCCTTCGGAGCAATGACGTGTCCATCGCGAACGATTGAGGCGAGTGATGTTCCAGATGGGAAGGAGATCTCACCAACTGTCTTTCCACAAGCCATCGCAGATTCTGGCAGGGTAATTTCAACGAGATTAGCCCCACCGCGCTTGAGTGAGAAGAGACGAACAACATCTCCAACCGTCACAGCTTCTTCTACGAGGGCTGAGATGATGCGAGGGGTTGATACTGCAACATCAACGCCCCACGATGAATCAAAGAGCCATTCATTCTTCGGGTGATTGATGCGGGCGACAACGCGAGGAACTCCGTACTCAGTCTTGGCAAGGAGTGATGAGACAAGATTTACCTTGTCATCACCGGTAGCGGCAACCAAAACTTGGCAACCAGAGAGCTTGGCATTATCAAGGGATGAAATCTCACAGGCATCAGCCAAGAGCCACTCGGCTTGAGGAACGCTATCCATCTTCAGTGATTTAGGATCGCGATCCATGAGAAGCACATGGTGACCATTTTCAATAAGTTCACGTGCGATAGCGCGTCCAACATTTCCGGCACCGACGATTGCTATTTTCATGGTCTGCCTTAATTCACTTCAGGTTCGCGGGAGAGAATTTCATCGACCTTGACGCGCTCTGATTCCATCAAAGTTACATGGACGAGATCGCCCTCTTGAAGAACGGTGTGCGAGTTCGGGATGAGACCCTCACCCAGACGAGTAATGAATGCGACGCGAGCGCCAGTCGCCTCTTCGATGAGAAGAGCGGGACGGCCAAACCAACTACGGTGAAGTGATACCTCGCAGAGTTGAACGGTTCCGCTGGCATCGCGCCATTCAGATTGTGAACCTTCAGGTGCCAAACGGCGCATCATCTGGTCTGTGGTCCAGAGAACGGTCGCAACGGTTGGGATACCCAAACGTTGATAAATTTCAGCGCGCTCAGGGTCGTAGATACGAGCGACAACATTTGGAACGTTATATTTTTCGCGAGCCACGCGGGCAGCGAGGATATTTGAGTTATCTCCATTTGAGACCGCTGCAAAAGCTGCTGCGCTCTCAATTCCAGCTTCAAGCAAGATATCTTGGTCAAAGCCAACGCCTGCGATAGTCCGACCATTGAAATTAGGACCTAGGCGGCGGAAGGCTTCGCGATTTTGGTCGATAACGGCGACGGAATGCCCGGCGGCTTCAAGAGCCTTTGAGAGACCAGAACCGACGCGACCACACCCCATGATGACTACGTGCACGGGGTAGAACTTACACCTTAAGATCGCACAATGGATGCATCAGGACCTACGGGTGAACGTTTAGTAGTTGGCCAGCAGGTAACTGTTGATATTGAGAAGATCGCCCATGGCGGACATTGCGTGGCTCGATTTGAGGGTCAGGTCATATTTGTTCGTTACGCAATCCCTGGTGAGAGCGCACTTGTTGAGATTACCTCCGTCAATTCGAAGATGGCGCGGGGAGATGCGATTTCAATTCTCACTGCTTCACCTCATCGGGTCGAAGCTCCTTGCAAATATGCGATCCCCGGCGGGTGCGGAGGTTGCGATTTCCAACATATAGACCTGGCATACCAACGCGAACTCAAAGCCGCAGTCATCGTCGAACAATTCTCTCGCCTGGGCGGCTTGGAAATTTCTTGCGAGGTTAAGGAAGTGCTTCCCGCTGATGGCCTGCACTGGCGTACCCGTATGGATTTCGCAATTGGAGATGATGGACGAATTGGCTTGTATGCCAATCGAAGCAACGAGGTTATCGAAATTGATGATTGCTTAATCGCAGATGAGGCAATGAATATTCCTGCGCTCGCAGATCGTCGCTGGAATGGTGATGATCGCATCGAGGTCGCATCCACCAGCACCGGACAGGTAAGTGTTACTCGAGCTGGTCGCAGCATCTCTGGACCGACTCAACTCGTGGAGAAGGTAGGGGAGTTCACCTATCAAGTTTCACCTCAGAGCTTCTGGCAGGCTCACAAATCTGCCCCATCCACTTTGATCGCTGCAGTCATCGAGCAATTGGAGCTGGAATCTGGGGAGGTTGTCTGCGATCTTTATGGCGGAGCTGGACTCTTTAGTGCGGCCCTGGCCAAGAAGGTTGGCGCTAAGGGCAAGGTTCACTTGATTGAGTCCGACAAGCGCGCAGTGGCCGATGCTCAGAAGATTTTTAAAGGCGTGGGAAATGTAGAGATTCATCCTGGAACTGTGGAATCTCGCCTCCCGAAGATTTCAGATCCCGATGTTATTTTGCTTGACCCACCTCGCACCGGCGCAGGTGAAGAGGTAATTACAGTCATGACCAGAACTCATCCTCGCGCAATCGTCTATGTGTCTTGCGATCCAGCCTCGCTCGCTCGGGATGCCAAGATCTTGTTGGCTTCTGGGTATCGGATGGATTATCTGGTTGGTTACGACCTCTTCCCTCAGACTCAGCATGTGGAGTGTGTGGCGCGTTTCATTCCAGCCTAATCGAGGGGCTTATTTCGCTAGAAATCTAGTGGGATAGGATTTGCTCACCATGAGCGAATCAACGAGCAAAAATTCCTTTAACGCCAAGAGCACTCTTGAAGTTGCCGGCAACTCCTATGAGATCTTCGAGATCACTGGCTTGGAAGGCGCAACAACTCTGCCCTTCAGCCTCAAAGTACTTCTAGAGAATCTGCTTCGCACTGAAGATGGAGCAAACATCACCGCGAGTCAGATCAAATCTCTCGCGCAATGGGATCCAACGGTTGAGCCCGACACTGAAATTCAATTCACTCCTGCTCGCGTCATCATGCAGGATTTCACTGGAGTTCCTTGCATCGTGGACCTCGCAACTATGCGTGAGGCGATCGCAACTCTCGGTGGAGATCCAACGAAGGTCAACCCACTTGCACCGGCCGAGTTAGTTATCGACCACTCCGTTATCGCAGATATTTTTGGAACTGCAACTTCCTTTGAAGAGAACACGGATATTGAATACCAGCGCAATAAAGAGCGTTATCGCTTCTTGCGTTGGGGTCAGACAGCCTTTGATGAGTTCAAGGTTGTTCCACCTGGAACCGGAATTGTTCACCAAGTAAATATTGAATATCTCGCTCGCGTCGTAATGACCCGCACGGTAGACGGGGTGCTTCGAGCATATCCAGATACCGTTGTTGGAACAGATTCACACACCACCATGGTCAATGGACTTGGAGTTCTCGGTTGGGGAGTAGGCGGCATCGAAGCTGAGGCTGCGCTACTCGGACAGCCAGTTTCAATGTTGATTCCACGCGTAGTTGGATTTAAGTTGAAGGGCGAGTTGCCTGTAGGCACTACCGCAACCGATTTAGTCCTCACCATTACAGAGCGTCTGCGTAAGCATGGCGTGGTCGGAAAGTTTGTGGAGTTCTACGGTCCAGGTGTGGCTGCGCTCCCTATGGCAAATAGAACAGCCATCGGAAATATGTCACCTGAATATGGTTCAACATGCGCAATCTTCCCAATCGATGATGAGACGCTGCGTTATCTCACACTAACTGGCCGTTCGGAAGATCAGATCGAACTTGTTGAGAAGTACGCAAAGCGCAATGGACTCTGGCATGACCCATCGATTGAGCCACGTTTCTCTGAGTATGTCGAGCTAGATCTAGCTGAAGTAGTGCCATCTATCTCAGGTCCAAAGCGTCCGCAAGATCGCATCTCACTTTCAAATTCCAAGAAGGCTTACAACGAGATTATTCCTACCTATCTCGGAGCGACAAGTTCGCATGAAGCGATCAATGTTTCGGTAAATGGAACAGCCACTTCGATTTCAAATGGCGCTGTTGCGATTGCATCGATTACTTCTTGTACCAACACCTCTAACCCATCAGTCATGATTGGCGCAGCGCTTCTTGCAAAGAAGGCTGTTGAGAAAGGTCTGCGTAGCAAGCCGTGGGTAAAGACCACCTTGGCACCGGGTTCAAAGGTTGTTACTGATTATTACGACAGAGCGGGACTCACACCTTTCATGGAGCAACTCGGCTTCAACTTGGTTGGGTATGGCTGCGTAACCTGTATCGGAAACTCAGGTCCACTTCCAATTGAAATTAGTAAGGCGATCAACGAGAACGATCTCGCCGTTACGGCAGTCCTCTCTGGAAACCGCAACTTCGAAGGTCGCATCAGTCCAGATGTGAAGATGAACTACCTTGCCTCTCCACCACTTGTAGTTGCTTACGCGCTTACTGGAACAATGAACCACGATTTCGAGAGCGATCCAATTGGCACAGACACCAATGGATCTCCAGTTTTCCTTAGAGATATCTGGCCATCTTCTCAAGAGATTGATGAAGTGATTGCTTCATGCATCACCTCAGATATGTTTAAGAAGGATTATGCGACCGTCTTTGATGGCGATCATCGTTGGAAGTCTCTTGAGACTCCAACAGGTAAAACTTTTGAGTGGGAGAGCGATTCAACATATGTTAGAAAGCCTCCGTACTTCGATGGAATGCCTCGCGAACCAAAGCCGGTTACAAATATCAGCGGTGCGAGAGTCCTAGCAATCCTTGGAGATTCTGTAACAACAGATCACATCTCACCAGCTGGAAATATTAAAGCTGATTCTCCTGCCGGTAAGTATTTGGCAGAGCATGGAATTGAGCGAATTGATTTCAACTCCTATGGATCACGTCGTGGCAATCACGAGGTCATGATTCGCGGAACCTTCGCGAATATTCGACTTAAGAATTTGTTGCTCGATGGAGTTGAGGGTGGATTCACCCGCAACTTCTTGCGCAATGGCGAGCAAGCCACAATTTACGATGCATCATCTGAGTACCAAGCAGCAGGTGTTCCACTCGTCATTCTTGCTGGTAAGGAATACGGCTCAGGATCTTCACGTGACTGGGCTGCAAAGGGAACGGCGCTTCTTGGAGTACGTGCTGTGATTGCAGAATCATTTGAACGTATCCACCGATCAAACTTGATCGGAATGGGAGTACTTCCATTGCAATTCCTCAACGGCCAGAACGCAAAGAGCTTGGGTCTCACCGGTTCTGAAACATTTGAGATTGCGGGAATTGATGCACTGAACTCTGGACCTGCTCCAAAGACCTTAACGGTCAAAGCGGGGGAGATCACATTCGAGGCGCAGTTGCGCATTGATACACCGGGTGAAGCGGATTACTACCGCCACGGTGGCATCATGCAATACGTGCTTCGCTCACTTCTCAAGTAGTTCTCATCTGAGCGTTGAACCACCTCGCACTCGAGGGGTCCCTCGCGTAGAATGCCGACATGTCTAGCCCTCGTATCTTGCCTGCCATCAAAGGCCCGCAAGATCTCAAGGGGCTAACTGAGGAGCAACTGGTTCACCTCGCTGCTGAAATTCGAGAGTTTCTCATTGAGAAGGTCTCCAAGAGTGGTGGCCATCTAGGTCCCAACTTAGGCGTTGTTGAGCTCACCATCGCGATGCACCGAATCTTCGATTCCCCTAAAGATGTCATGCTCTTTGATACCGGCCATCAGTCCTACGTTCACAAGATCCTGACTGGACGTCAAGGTGGCTTCGACACCCTGCGTCAGCGTGGCGGACTTGCTGGCTATCCAAGCCGAGCTGAATCTGAGCACGATGTCATTGAAAACTCACATGCCTCCGGAGCGCTCTCGTGGGCAGATGGAGTTGCACGAGGTTTCTGCGTTCAAGGCGTAAAGAATCGAACCGTTGTCTGCGTAGTCGGAGATGGCGCGCTTACCGGTGGAATGGCCTGGGAAGCGCTCAACAACATCGCGGCGAGCGAAGAGCTTCCGCTTGTCATCATCGTGAATGACAACGAACGTTCATACTCACCAACCATTGGCGGAGTAGCGACCTACCTTTCAACGCTGCGCACAACAAGTGGATATGAGAAGTTCTTGGACTGGGGCAAGAATGTTCTCGAGCGCACTCCGGTTGTGGGTCAACCCATCTACGAAACTTTGCATGGAGTTAAAAAGGGCATCAAAGATATTGTCGCTCCCCAAGGAATGTTTGAAGATCTGGGTCTGAAATATTTTGGTCCGGTTGATGGCCACAACATTGCGGCGATGGAGAGTGCATTTACTCACGCCAAGAATTTTAAAGGTCCAGTACTCGTTCACGTCATTACCGAAAAGGGTCGCGGTCACGCACCAGCGGTCAATGATGAAGCGGAGAAGTTCCACGCAGTGGGAGTCGTCAATCCGCAGACCGGACAACCACTTAAGAAGTCAGGTCCATCATGGACATCTGTCTTTGCTCGCGAACTCGTTGACATCGGCCGAGAGCGCAAAGATGTGGTTGCGATTACTGCAGCGATGCTTGGCCCAACCGGTTTAGATCAATTCCAATCTGCATTCCCAGATCGCACCTTTGATGTTGGAATTGCAGAGCAACATGCAGCGACCTCCGCCGCAGGTATGGCCTTTACGGGTCTGCATCCAGTTGTAGCTATCTATTCAACCTTCCTCAATCGCGCATTTGATCAGCTCTTGATGGATGTTGCTCTCCATAAAGCCGGAGTTACATTCGTTCTTGATCGTGCTGGTATTACTGGCGATGATGGACCTTCCCATAATGGAATGTGGGACTTAGCGCTCTCTGGCATTGTCCCAACTCTCCAGGTCGCTGCCCCACGTGATGGCGCAAGGTTGCGTGAAGTACTTCGCGAAGCGGTCGATGTTAAGGATGCACCAACTTTGATTCGCTATCCCAAAGGTGCTGTCTGTGCTGACATTCCGGCATTTGAACGTAGAGACGGAATTGATGTTCTCTATCGCGGTGAGAGCGCAGATATTTTGCTCGTCAGCATAGGAGCGATGGCCACACTAGCCGTGGAAGCTGCCGGTCAGGCATATCGTGAAGGCGTCGGCGTAACTGTTATTGATCCACGTTGGGTCAAGCCGCTGCCACGATCCTTAATCACGATGGCCAGGCGGTACAAGAGCATTGTGGTTATTGAAGATGGAATTCGCCACGGCGGAATTGCCAGCACAATCTCTGAAATGTTCCGCGAAGAGGGAATGTCTATTCCTATTCACTCAATTGGCGTGCCGCTGGAGTTCTTGGAGCATTCAAAGCGTGATGAGATTTTGACTGACTTGGGAATTACAGTTCAGACAATCACTCGCTCGCTTGTGAGCTGGTCTCTAACTTTGAAGGAGCTTGAACTGGAGCAGGAAGAGCCTTCAAAAACCCGACAAGAGTAAGTGAAACGTAGAGAACATAAACTACGAGTTGTAACCACGTCATTACATTTGAAATTCCAAATGTTCCATCAATGATTGTGACGAATACTGAATTATCTCCGCCAAATTTCCAGACTGTGGAATTCGCTCCGCCAATATCTCCACGGCTCTGAAATTCATTGATTCCGTGAATTAAAACTCCACCCGCCACGACAATGAGCGCGATACCGGTAACGCGGAAGAACTTTCCGATATTAATTTTCACGCTACGTCGATAGATCAAGGTTCCAAGTGCGATCGCAACTCCAAGTCCAAGAATGAGACCAAGGAGGGGAGCGGTATCGTGATTTACCGTTTTGAAGTTTGCGTAGAGAAAGAGCGAGGTCTCTAGGCCCTCGCGCCCCACAGAGAGAAAAGCAACCAGAGCGAGAGCAAAACTTCCCATTCCTAGGGCCTGATCTACCTTGCCGTGTAACTCTTTGGCGATGGCACGGGCACTTCGCTTCATCCAGAAGACCATCCAGGTAACTAAAGCGACGGCCAAAATTGAGGTGATTCCAGCGAATAGCTCTTCACCGCGGGTAGAGAGGTTGGCCGAAGTAAAGCTCAAGAGCGCCCCGAACCCTAAGGCGAGGGCGGCTGCGGCAAATACACCGCTCCAGATGGCAACGAGCGCCTTCTGGCGACCAGATCGGACGAGGTAGGCAACCAAGATTCCTACGATGAGAGAGGCTTCTAGCCCTTCACGCAAGGCGATCAGAAAGGTGCTTAACATGAGGCGAGCCTAATCTCGCTGTACTGAATTACGCAACTTTTATGTTGCGTAATTCTAATCACTCTGTAGCAGGCTCGGCCGATGCCGGATCTGCCTCGGAAGCAGGCTCAACAGGCTCTGAAATCACTATCGGTTCTGTCGCGAGCATTGGCTCGATGAGGACAGGAGAAATCTGTTCAACCTGCCAAGGACGAGCTCCATGCTGGGTGAGCATCTCCCGAATATAAGTCTCAAGCTCCGACTGCGGAGGGTTCTTCCACACCAATTGGCGAATCGTTTCAGGGGAGATGAGATTTTCTACTGGCATGTCCAACTCGGCGGCGCGAGCTATTACCGCAGCGCGAGAATGTGAGAGTCTGGCATTTCCAAGTGGATTGCGATCTCTCCACAATTTTACCGGAGGAAGCCCAACAGTTGGTGTTCGCAGAACAGGTAGATCTGCTTCAGGTAATTGTTGGGTTCGAAGCAATAAATCAAACCATTCGGTCGTTGGGGCATTTGTTACACGAGTTCTGCGCTTGATGATCTTGGAGAATTCATCAACTTTCGCCGGACGCTTCGTTGCAATCTCAACAAGAACTTCATCATTGAAAATTCTTCCTGGAGCGATATCAATCTCGCGTGCAAAATCATCGCGCGCATGCCAGAGCGCTCTGATGATGGCAAGAGTCATTCGATCTCGCACCTTATGCATTCCGGAGGTTCGACGCCATGGATCTACGCGTGGAGGTGGCGCAGGATTCTTAAGGATCTGGGCAAAGTCTTCTAAGGCCCACTCAAGCTTTCCACGTTCGCGTAATAAATTTTCTACCTCATCACGCAAATCAACTAATACATCAACATCAAGAGCTGCGTAATTCAACCAATCTTCATGCAATGGTCGAATCGACCAATCAACGGCGCTATGTTCCTTCGCTAATTGCAAATCCAAAAGCGATTCGCAGAGGGGTCCTAAACCAACGCGTTCACATCCTGCGATTCGGCCGCCGAGTTCGGTGTCAAAGAGTTTCTCTGGATTGATGCCAAGTTCACGCAGACAAGGCAGATCTTGAGTGCTGGCGTGAATAATCCACTCGCAATTTTTCAACTCCGAATCCATCTTCGCCCACAACTTTAAGTCGCTTACACATATGGGATCAATGAGGTGCAGGCCACCACCGCGGCGAAAAATCTGAATTAAATATGCCCTTTGGCTATATCGATATCCAGATGCGCGCTCGGCATCAACAGCAATCGGCCCGGAACCAGCTTTTATCTCTTCGAGCGCCGCCAGAAATCCAGCTTCATCGACAATGAGGGGAGGCAACCCAGATCGTGGAGTGAGAAGTGGCTCTGGCATGAAGAGTTCTTTGACTCAGACGAGGGTGTTGCGAGTTAGAGGAGTTACGCCTTCGGGAATCGGTGCCAATCCGGCGCAGTGCTCGAGCAAATCAAGCCAAGCACGAACATGGCTGGCGATTGCAAATGAATTTGTTGGAGTCCATGAGGCACGGACCTCTAACTCAGAATCATCAGCCCGTTCGTTAAGAGTTCCAAATGATGCGCTGGCAACCCGGGTCACAGTGCCACTTGGTTGTACATACTCGCATCCGAATTTTTCCAGAGAGTCGATCAACCAACTCCAACCAACATTGGCAACCATTGGGTCTGATGCCATCTCATGATCTACATCTGCTCGGACAAATGTCACGCAACGAAAATCTCCGCCCCAACCCTCTTGTCCCGCAGGGTCGTGGAGCAGAACAAATCGCGCGGTTCCAATTTCATCTTCAGTATCGGCGGTCATTGCAAAGGCGAAGGGGGCGAGTTTTTGAGGTGCTGGAATTTCTTCCACAATGATCTCTACACGTGTGGCTATCGCCCGTATTTCAGCCACAATTTCATCGAAATTTCTCGCAGTGGCCATGGGATAAGGGTAATTTGACCCGCGCTTAATCGCCGTTAGGCGCGAGTCGGTAGTGCAAGAAAAGAGTTCTATCAACCTCTTCTCGTGATATCTCTTCACACTCCTGGAGTAACTCATCAAGTGAAATTGGATTTTCACCACCATCAATTGGCGAGAGGGTCAGATAGAGATCGGTGAGTAGACCACTGGTTATAGCTTCTCGAATCAAGGCCGGCCCAGCTTCAATAATTAGATCTCCATACATCGCGGTGGCCTGAGATATGGCGCTTTTTAGGGGCATCGCCCATGCAAGGGCTGTGGGGTTGAGGGAGGCCGGACCCGATAGAGGCCTGTGAGTGAGAACAATTAAAGGCGCTGGCGTCTTTGCATAAGGCTCATTTCGAGCGGTATTGCCCCCGATAAGGATTGCTCCAAATTCGGTACGCAGCTTATGAAAGCGTAGGCGGTCAGGGGGAGTGGAGAGTCCTGATGAGCTGCCATTGAGAGTGGTTGATCCGCCAGCGCCGACAACCAAGTTTGCTGCGACACGAGGGCCCTTGCGGTTCATGTGCCTACTTTAAGTGTCAGTCCCTCGATTTACCCTGTGGAACATGATCATCGACTGCGATACCTGCACCATGCGCGATCTTGCCTGCTCAGATTGCGTCGTCTCTGTCCTCATCTCAATCTCTGATTGTGATGCAAAGCCGCGCGAGGAGATTTCCCCTGCCGAGCTGACCGCCATCTCAACTCTCTCGGAGAAGGGGTTAGTTCCACCACTGCGGTACCGCGCATAAGGCGCATCCGGTTCGAAGATAATTTGGGAGGCGAGGGCATGGCTCACTAGCCTTGCGCTGTGTCTTCCAGAAGAGTTCTTCTTGTAACCAATGATCTTGGTCCAAGGGTTGGAGGCATCGAGACTTTTATCTTGGGGCTGCTTGATCAGTTGGATTGCAACGAGATAGTCATTTACACCGCGGCACAACCGGACTCTGCAGAATTTGATGCGGCGCTCGCTGCCAAGACAGGCGCAATCATTCTTCGCGACAAGAATTCAATTTTAATTCCAACACCTGCGGTTAATCGCAGAGTGCGTAAAGTGATGCAGGAATATCAATCCGAAATCATCTGGTTTGGCGCCGCAATGCCACTTGCTTGGATGTCGGGGTTGCTTAAGCGCGCAGGTGCCAAGCGAGTAGTTGCCATTACGCATGGCCACGAGGTCTGGTGGGCGAAGCTGCCTCCATTCAAGTGGATATTCGCACGCGCTACTTCTTCGATGGATGTGCTGACATATTTGGGAGAGTTCACCAAGAAGGCGATGTCACCTGTTGTGCATTCTGCTTGCGCAATGGTCCGCATTGCTCCTGGAATTTCAATTGAACATTTCACTCCTGGAATCAAATCCCCAGAGCTGATTAAAGAATTCGGATTAGAGGGCAAGCAAGTCCTTATTTCTGTTGGCCGATTGGTTCATCGCAAGGGTCAAGATAAATTATTAGAAGCGATGCCAAATATTCTTTTGCAGCATCCAGATGTCGTGCTTCTCTTTGTCGGCATCGGACCACGAAAGAAGAAATTAGATCAACTTGTTAAGAAGTACCAATTAGAAGCGTATGTTCGATTTGTGGGACGGGTTAAATACGAGAACTTGCCAAAGTATTTCCGTTTAGGAGATCTCTTTGTTATGCCGTCTCGATCGAGGCTTGCAGGACTTGAAGTTGAAGGTCTGGGAATTGTGTATCTAGAGGCGAGTGCGAGTGGTGTGGCGGTTCTTGCGGGTAAATCTGGTGGCGCCCCCGATGCAGTTATCGTTGGGCAAACCGGTGAGATTGTTGATGGCACCAACTCGGGTGAAATAGCACGGACCATCAACGAGATGCTAGATAACCCTGGGAAGCTTGCAACGATGGGGGAGGCTGGTCATACCTGGACTGAGTCCCAATGGGATTGGAAAATCTGGGGCGAGCGATTTAAAGAAGTTCTATTCGGCAATTAAGTGATTAGCCAAGGCGACAACAATGGCTTGCGTTCTATTTTTAACATCTAGTTTTCTATAAATTGAGGCGAGGTGAGATTTCACTGTTGTCTCAGCTAAGAAGAGATGAGATGCCATCTCTTTTGCACTCCACCCCGTCTGAAGAATTTGAAGTACATCAAGTTCACGTTGCGTGAGATCAAATCTATTTTTCGGAAGCGCGGGCGCCGCAAAGTGGTAGGTGGCGCTCTGGAGTTGATCAATGATTGCTAAGAGATGGTTGATGGGTTCACCCTTGAGTACATATGCGGCAGCGCCTCTTTTATGAGCGGTCTGCAGTGAGGATGGATCATCTCCAAGAGTGAGAACTACAAATTTGTATTGGGGAGTGATGAGATCTAATCCAGAACCATCTGGCAAGCTCACATCTACGATTACAACTTCGGGGTGGGTAAAGAGCAATTGTGCTTTCGCCTCCGCGAGTGTGGCGGCCTCTCCGACAATATTGTGCCCCGCTCCGCGAAGTGCCTGAGCCAATCCATTTCGAATGAGTTCATGGTCATCGACAATTAAAATGAGCATCTAATTCGACTCAAACAATCTAATCTGAGAGAAATCCTCGGATATCTCCAATACCCATCCAATCGAAGCTAAACGCTCTGCAGCACCTTGCAATCCGAAACCAAGGTTCTGGCTGGTTGAAGTTGACTCTCCGTCGGAGGTGAAGGTGATGTGGTTGCTGAAAATAACTATTGTGATCTGAGTGGCTTTTGCATGGTTCACGGCATTTCGAGCGAGCTCTACGAGAACTTTGCATTGTGCTGCGCCAATCTCGTTATCGCTTAACTCACCTTCAATAGTGAAATCCAACGGAAGAACTTGTAAAGATTGAATGAGTTCCTGCTGCGCTTGAAAGTCAATCGCCTTGCGAAGGTTAAAGATCTCCTCTCGCATCGTTGCGTTGAGTGAGGTCACCTCTTCGCGAATGAGGCGAAGCGCGCTTCGAGACTCTGCGGTTGTGTCGGATCTTCCAATTTCTGCATCGAGTGAGTACCCGATGGCAGCCAAATTTTGGGCTATGCCATCGTGGAGCTCACGTGCAATTCTTGCGCGCTCTGCCGCAAGATCAACCAAATAAATCGGCAATCTCTTTAGCGAACTGCTGGTTCACAACATGTCGTTTCACGGAGAGCTTGGCAGTGAGCTGACCATCTGCAATTGTGAAATCTTGCGGCAAGATTGTGAACTTACGAATCGACTCAGCGCGACTCACTACTTTATTTGCCTCATCGACCGCGGCTTGAATGACATCAATAAGTGAAGGGTCAGATGTTAGTTCGGCAACAGATGTGCTCGCCTTCTTGTTGCTCGTTGCCCACGATTTGATGGCATCTGGATCTAAGGTGATGAGAGCTGCGATAAATGGTTTGTTATCTCCCACAACCATGCACTGGCTAATCAACGGATGAGCACGCAAGCGATCTTCGAGTACTTCTGGTGCCACATTCTTTCCACCTGAGGTAACGATGATCTCCTTCTTGCGTCCCACGATGCTGAGATAACCAGCATCATCGATTGCGCCAAGATCACCGCTCTTGAAATATCCATCTTCAGTCATGCACTCTTTGGTGGCTGCATCGTTATTCCAGTAGCCGTGCATGATGACAGCGCCTTTGATCAGGACCTCTCCATCAGGTGCAATCTTGATGCGGGTACCCGGAATTGGACGACCGACCGAGCCGATTTTTTGAGCGGAACGCACATTGAGCGAAGAAGCTGCCGTGGTTTCAGTTAAGCCGTAACCCTCGAGAATATTTATACCGGCACCTCTAAAGAAGTGTCCCAGGCGTGGGCTTAGCGGTGCGCCGCCTGAGATCGCAGCTTCAACTCGGCCACCAAGTCCAGTGCGAATCTTTGAGTAGACCAAGCGATCGAAGATTAAGTGGAGCGCCTTTGTTTGGAAGGTGATCTCGCCAGAATCCAAACCTTCAGAGTAGGCAATAGCAGTATCTGCAGCTTTCTTGAAAATCTTGGATTTTCCAGATTCGTGTGCCTTGTTCTCAGCGCTGTTGTAAACCTTTTCAAAGATGCGCGGAACTGCGAGCACGAGCGTTGGTTTAAATGTTCCAAGATCTTGTGGCAGGCGATTGATATCTTGGCAGTGAGCTAGATGAAGTCCAGCATGGATTGCGCCAAATTGAATCATGCGACCAAAGACGTGTGCGATTGGCAAGAAAAGCAATGTGGATCCACCTGGCTTTAAAAATTCAACGCGAGCGTAGAGAACGACGTTGCTGCATTCAGATAAGAAGTTGCCATGCGTGAAGGTGACGCCCTTGGGATTTCCGGTTGTGCCTGAGGTGTAAATCAGAGTCATAAAATCTTCAGGTCCAACTGCGTTGATTCGCTCTTCGACCGCTGAGTCAGGAATATCGCGCCCATCATGGACGAGAGTTGGAAGTGCATCTTCAGTGATTGTAAGAATCTCTTTGCATGTTGGTGGCAGAACTGGTTTGGCAAGCTGCGCCAAACTTGGTGATTCCACGATAAGTGCAACAGCACCTGAGTCACTCAGAATCCAGCGAACCTGCTCTGCGCTAGAGGTCTCATAGATGGGAACAGTTATTCCACCGCAGTAGATGATTGCAAAATCAAGAACGGTCCACTCATAGCGAGTCTTCGCCATGATGGCGACGCGATCGCCCTTCTTCACTCCACGGGCAATTAAGCCTTTAGCCACGCTTCTGATCTCAAGATCGAACTCCACGGCGGTTACTGGCTGCCAGCCATTTCCAAGTGGGCGGGAGAGCAGGACGCGTCCTGGCTCTTTTGCTACCCGATCGGTGATGATGCTGGTGATGTTCCCTGAGGTCGGGTGCGGCGACAATGCCGGCAGGTAGGTCTCAATCATGCGAGAACGCTAGTGGGAAAGAGCCGAACTTTCATGGGCTAGGGCAAGGTAATCTTCGCACGTGGAAAATTTGAGCATCGGCATTGATATCGGAGGAACCAAGGTCCTCGGTGGCGTTGTGGATTCTGCTGGAAATATTCTCACCACTCACCGTGAAGACACGCCTAAAGCTGGCGGAAGCGCACTGACCCAAACAATTATCGGCGTCGCTCAAGAATTGCTCTCCCAATTTCCTGCAACTTCAGTCGGAATTTCAGCTGCTGGATTCGTCTCATCAGATCGCCAGACCATGCTCGCAACTCCAAATATCGCTGATTGGAATGGTGTAAATCTCCAGTTAGAAATTTCTCGCGAGATTAACCTCCCGATCGTTATCGAAAATGATGCAAATGCCGCTGCGTGGGGCGAGGCAATCTACGGCGCTGGCCGCGGTGAGAGTGAATTAATGATGGTCACCGTTGGAACTGGAATTGGTGGCGGACTTGTAAATAATGGCGCGCTCTACCGAGGAGCATTTGGAGTTGCCGCAGAGTTCGGACATATGCGCCTGGTTCCTGGCGGACACAAATGTGGTTGTGGAGCTTTTGGTTGTTTTGAACAATATGCATCTGGCACCGCGCTACACCGCCATCTCTTAGAAGCGATCGAAAAAGATCCATCTCGCGCCGCAGCATTGCTGGCTCGCGGTGATGGCACCATAGAGGGAATTAAAGGAAATCACATTACTGATGCAGCTCGTGAAGGTGATCCACTTGCGGTCGAAGCCTTCAACACCACTGGTGATTGGTTAGGCGCGGGAATCGCATCAATCTGTGTGATTGTTGATCCTGCATGCGTTGTAATCGGTGGTGGAGTGATTGATGCTGGCGATTTGTTGATGACGCCAACTCGCGCCGCGATTGAGAAATACATGCCTTTTAGCGGCAAGCACCCTGCACCAAAGGTATTAGTTGCAGAACTTGGAAATGATGCAGGGCTCGTTGGCGTTGCTGATTTGGCAAGACGTTAACTTTTAAACTTCTGCTCCATCGTCAAAGTCATCTTCATTGCGCGCCAAGCGAATAATTGAAGCGATTACGCCACCAATAAAGAGTAAGACGCCTGGCCATGGCCCAGTTCCAAAGAATGAGAATCCTGTGGTGTACTCGAGAAGCAGGTAAGCCGGGCCGCCGATTAAGCAGGCAAGCGCGATGCGTGCTGATTGATCAACTTCAGGCAACGTGGGATTTGGATGCTCGAAGTGTTCATCTTCCATGCGGTCTAACTCATCGAGATATGTTGTCGGCGCCGATTCATCGAGTGAGAGTTGCGAAACGATGGATTCAAATTCCGCATCAATCAGTTGATCTTCATCGCTCTGATTTGCAGCTTCAAATTCACCACTCAAAACATCGTGTAGATATTCAACGCTCTCCGCGATTAAATCCTCAACTTCGTAATCGAGTGAGACATTATGGAATGAACGCTCAAAGATGATCTCTCGGATGCTGGGGGAGGAGACGTTGTCGATGATTGTGTGGCTACAACTTGGATTGACCACATGATCATTGATGGAGTAACCAATAAGGATGGGAAGGTCTACTAAATAGAGATCTCGTTCAACGATTTTCCACAGTGAGCGCAATGAATCCAAAGCTTTCAGTGGAAGCCGGGCATATCCGTGAACCGGAGCTCCAGGTTTAGCGACATCACTTGGTCCACCTTTGACCGAAGATAAGAGGCGTTTGA
This sequence comes from uncultured Actinomycetes bacterium, assembly GCA_903891755.1. Classification (GTDB taxonomy): domain Bacteria; phylum Actinomycetota; class Actinomycetes; order Nanopelagicales; family Nanopelagicaceae; genus PALSA-747. The sequence continues at coordinate 18,482 of CAITFY010000079.1, forward strand.
GAACTGGAAGCGTTTTGAAGAATTTTCGATCATCGTAAATAGAGGGGTTGAGAAGAAGGAGTCCCTCGATTTCACTGCCACGAACCTGAGCCAATTTGAGTGCCAATGCACTACCCACTGAGAACCCGGCGACAAAGACTCGATCACAATTGGCAGACAATCTCAGAAAGGCAGATTCAACCGAGTCATACCAGTCCTGCCAGGTGCTCTCGTTGAGATCTTGCCACCTGGTTCCATGACCTGCGATACGCGGGACGCTCACGGTGAAGCCAGCCTCATGAATGCCCTGCGCCCATGGGAGCACGGATGCGGGGGAGCCTGTGAAGCCGTGAAGCATCAAAACCCCGGTTTTCCCTCCAGAGGGCCCAGAAAGGTAAAAACTCTCCGAGTTTGCAATATTGCTCACGCTCAGATGGTGTCACAGAGTGGCCTTTAACCCCTAAATTAGACCCCTGACGTTTTAAGTGGCGTCGCAAAGAGAATCAGGTGAGGAGGTAAGGCATGGCATATACATTCTTGAAGTCATTTCTGACCCCGATCCTCATGGTGCTCTTTCGTCCCAAGGTAACTGGCTTACGCCATGTCCCAAACCTTGGCCCAGTCATCATCGCCTCCAATCACCTCTCCTTTAGCGACTCGGTCTTTATGCCGTTGGTCGTCCCACGCAAAGTTACCTTTATGGCGAAGAGTGAATATTTCACATCACCTGGCATCAAAGGGTTCATCAAGAAAATTACATTTCAAGCCTTGGGCCAAGTACCAGTTGATCGCTCAGGTGGACGTCGCAGCGAGGCTGCGATTCGTACCGGGCTAAAACTTCTTGAAGAAGGTAATTGCATCGGAATTTATCCAGAGGGTACGCGCTCACCTGATGGTCGTCTCTACAAAGGACGCACCGGTATCGCGCGCATGGCTATTGATTCAGGAGCTCCAGTAGTTCCGGTCGCAATGTTTAACACCGCTGAAATTCAGCCAACGGGTCAAGTTGTTCCGAAGGTCCGTCGAGTTGAGATGGTCTTTGGAGAGCCTATGTATTTCAATGGCGATTCCAGCGACCTCACTCTTTTGCGTCAAGTCACCGATGAGATCATGCAAGGCATTCAGAAGATCTCAGGTCAGGTCTATGTTGATACATATGCCTCTGATGCGAAGAACGCGATTGCTGCAGAGTTAAAGAAGCAAGAAGAGAACTAACCGTTCCCTAAAACTTCCCTTCTGGAAGATACATAATCACAGACCGAGCAACCATCTTTTGATGGTGGGCATTCTCCTTGAACCATGCGGACTAAATCAGATAAGCGCTCTTGAAGAGCAATGGGGTTGCGCTCTGCAGGAAACCATGAGCTATTAACGCGATATCCAAAGCCAGTTGTTAAGTTACCTGAGGCGCGATCAAGTGACCAGGTGTAGAGACCGATTAATGAGATCTTCTTAGGATCATCTTTCTGCGGGTTCTCGAGGCTAAAGGCATATGCCTCAAGTTGTGGGGCATAGAAAGTGCTCTTGTCGTAATCCTTCTTCTGCAATTTGCAATCGATGATTCCAAAAGTTCCATCTGCAAACTCAAGAAGTAAGTCGTACTTGCCGCGAATGAAGAGTCCTGAATCAACCCCATCAACAACAATATTCTTTGAGGCAACCCAACCACCGTGTGAGTGGACGCGACCTTCTGGAAGATCAGGGTGCATATCTGAAGTCTTTGCGCCGATGAAGTAACGCTCCTGCATATCGGCTAAATCGCCGATGAGAGGCATCTGAATTGGGGCTGCAACAGAGTGGTTGTACTGGAGCCAGAGACAACGGTGGCAATCGCCCCAGGCATATGTCAGGTGGCTTGGACTAATAGCGGCGCGTGGTTCGCCCATGGTGACCTACTTTTCTCGGAATCAATTATTTGTAGGTGAAGTCTGTACTAAAGAGGTGACAGTCGCACTACTCGGCACGAATATTTGCGACCAGAAAGTTAAGAGTGGAGAACTGAGTTAATAAAGGTAAAGATTCCAAGCCCAATCATTACCGCACCGCCACCAAAGCGAAGGCGTTCTAATCGGTGAGGAACCGAGGAGAGCCAGCCGCGCATAGTTCCGGCAATCACGCCCCACATGCCATCAGAGAGGAGAGCGATGATGCAGAAGATCGTTCCCAGCAGCAGGAGCTGGGAGACCAGATGGCCTTTGGGGCGATCCACAAACTGGGGGAGGATCGCAGCAAAGAAGACCAGGGTCTTGGGATTGAGAACTCCGACCATGAAACCTTCAAAAATTGTCTTCTTGATGGAGGGTTTACCGCCGCTTACATTTGTCATGGATTCGGCATGCTCCTTGACGTGGCGTAGCGCGTCGATGCCGAGGTATATCAGGTAGAAAGCGCCTAGCCACTGCACGCCTATGAAGGCAAGGTGAAAGCGCTGCAAGACTGGGCCAAGCCCCACGGCCACGACGACTGAGATTATGAACTCACCCAGAACATTGCCCAGAACGGTCGCCAAGGCGACAGTGCGGCCCCAGGCGATAGCTCTGGCGATGGTGAAGAGCACGCTCGGCCCAGGTGCCCAAATAATGAGCGTGGTAGCTACCACGTACTCCCAGATTTTGGTCGGAATGATCAAAGTCACGCCCCGAGGGTACTTCAGGCGGGCAATTTGCGGTGGACAATTTTGTATCGACTCGATAGGTTACGTCTCGTTATATCGAATCGATAGATTGAATCGTTACATCATCAGAGAGAAAGAGTCGGAGTCCAAAGATGCGCTCACGCAGTGAATCCCTTGAGTTCGCCCTTCTGGGCGTCCTCAGCCAGGGTCCACTTCATGGGTATGAACTTCGCAAGCGGATGACCGCAATTTATGGCCCATTTCGCGCCCTCTCATTCTCTGTCCTCTACCCACAACTTCATCGCATGTTGGAGGCTGGGGTTATTCAGGAGAGCGTTTCAGAAGAGGTCGGTGGAAGCCGTCGCTCCCGAATCGTTTATGCAATTACCGACTTAGGTCGCGCTCGCTTTGATGCAATCTCATCAAGTAGCGAACCAGACAGTTGGGAAGATGAGAGCTTTGAAGTTCGTTTTGCATTCTTTGGCCCAACGCCACAACGCAATCGACTCCAAATCCTCGAAGGTCGTCACGACAAGTTAACTGAGAAGGCGAAAATCCTGCGCAGCGAACTTGAAAAGTCACCTGAAGGAATCGACCGATATTTAGTTGAGTGGCGTCGTCACTCATTGGAATCTGCCGAGCGAGAGATCGCTTGGTTACAAGAAATGATCAATACCGAAAGGAAGTCCTCGTGACCGAAAGTAAAGAGATCCGCGTAGCGATTATCGGCGTAGGAAACTGCGCAAACTCGCTCATCCAAGGCGTGACGTATTACAAGGATGCGGCAGCAGATGTCGAAATCCCTGGCCTTATGCACGCAGTCCTTGGTGGTTACCATGTTCGCGACGTGAATTTCGTTGCTGCATTTGATGTTGATGCCAAGAAGGTTGGGCTAGACATGGCTGATGCGATGTGGGCTTCCGAGAACAACACAATTAAGTTCTGCGATGTCGCCCAGACCGGCGTCGTCGTACAACGTGGACATACCCTTGATGGACTTGGTCGCTACTACCGCGAGACCATCGTTGAATCAGCAGAGACACCAGTTGATATCGTCGCAACTCTTAAAGAGCGCAAGGTCGATGTATTGATCTGCTACCTCCCAGTTGGTTCCGAAGAAGCAGCTAAGTACTACGCACAATGCGCAATTGATGCAGGCGTGGCTTTCGTTAACGCACTTCCTGTCTTTATCGCTTCAGACCCAGTCTGGGCAGATAAGTTCACAAAGGCTGGATTGCCAATCGTTGGAGATGACATCAAGTCACAGGTCGGTGCAACAATCACACACCGCATCATGGCTAAGTTGTTCCAAGATCGTGGCGTTCACCTAGATCGCACCTACCAACTCAACGTTGGTGGAAACATGGACTTCAAGAACATGTTAGAGCGCGATCGCCTTGAGTCAAAGAAGATTTCAAAGACCCAATCAGTAACTTCACAACTTGATCACGATATGGGCGCAAAGAATGTTCACATCGGACCATCGGATTACATCCCATGGCTGGATGATCGCAAGTGGGCCTATGTTCGCCTCGAGGGTCGCGCATTCGGCGATGTCCCGCTAAACCTCGAATACAAGCTCGAAGTATGGGATTCACCAAACTCAGCAGGAGTCATCATCGACGCACTTCGTTGCGCCAAGATTGCTCTTGATCGTGGAATCGGTGGACCGTTGCTCTCACCTTCAAGCTACTTCATGAAGTCCCCACCAGTTCAATACACAGATGAGATTGCTCATTCTCGTGTTGAAGAGTTCATTGCTGGAACAGTAGAGCGCTAAGCCAGATTAATTAAAAAGGCCCGCATCGATTGATGCGGGCCTTTTTCAATTCCAATTTAAATAATCTTAAAGCCCTCAGTGATTGGACCGAGTTCAATTCCTGCAGCTGCGTGATTCTCATTCTCACCGCGTTCTGCCTGAGCTCTATGCGCATGATCATGCCAACGATTTTCGACCTTACCGAAACGCCAGATTGAAAGTGCAAGTCCCCATACTGCGACAAACATAAGCACGATGATGAATCCGGCTTTATTAATATTAAATGCGAGTGCGTAATTCCAGAAACCACCTGTGAGGTTGAGTTGCTGGGCAGTTACTTGAGCGACTTCAAGGCCACCGATAAAGAGAGCAACAATCACTGAGAGTCCAGTAATAACAATGTTGTAGTAAACCTTGCGAACTGGCTTGGAGAATGCCCACCCGTATGCAAAATTCATGAAAGAACCGTCGATGGTGTCGAGAAGGCTCATGCCTCCTGCGAACAACATTGGTAGCGACAAGATCGCCCACCAAGGGAGTCCTGCTACTACTGAAGATCCTGCAAGTACAAGCAAGGCAACTTCTGTTGCTGTATCAAAGCCCAATCCGAAGAGAATGCCGAGCGGGTACATCTTCCAGCTCTTATCAATACGGCGTGCGATTGGACCAAAGAAGCGCATCATGAAGCCACGCGAATCTAAATGCTTCTCTAACTCGGTCTCGTTATATGTGCCCTTGCGCATCGCCACGAATACTTTGAGAACAGAGATAAGGACCATGAGATTGAGCAGCGCAATCAGAACTAAGAAAGCTCCACTTACAGATGTACCGATAAGTCCGGTGTAGTGATGGAGCTTCGAGTTTTGATTCTTCACTTCCACGCCGAGGGATTTAATTCCAAAATTTAGGATGATGGCGAGTGCGGTAACGACGGAGGAGTGGCCGAGTGAGAAGAAGAATCCGACGCTCATGGGACGTTGTCCCTCTGCCATCAATTTTCTAGTGGTGTTATCAATCGCTGAGATGTGATCGGCGTCGAATGCGTGGCGCATCCCTAGGGTCAGAGCGAGAAATCCCGTGCCCCAGCCGAACATGGTTCCATCCGCGAGTTTGTAGTGACCGGAGGTGGCGAAGGTCATCAGAAGAGTTCCGCCGATAAGTAGGAAGAAGATCACTCCGAACATCGCGCCAAGACGGCGTCGTTCATCTCCTGAGAGGCTAGCGAAGGGGTTCTTCGTCCTCTTTGTGGCTACAGGAGCGTTCATAGAGACCTTTCAAGGCTAGTACTTGCAAATGATTCGCAAGTACTAGCCTATTGCAACAAGGTAAGAGCTACAACCCGAAATTAAAGGGCTGCTCCGCCTTCATGTTCAACGAGAGAGTCCTTGCCAACATTAATAAGTACGGCAGAGACGATTGCAGCGGCGATCAAGAAGCCAGCACCGAACTTGAAGGTGGTGCTAAATCCGTGGACAGCTCCGAAGATTGGTGCCTTGGCACCCAGTGAAGCGTGACCCTTGATGTAAGCGGCAGTTGAAGAGATCGCAACGGTGTTTAGCAGAGCTGCACCGAGTGAGCCACCAACCTGTTGGCTGGTGTTGAGCATTGCGCCCGCGACACCAGCATCATGCGATCCTGCGTCATGAAGACCAGTACTCGCACTTGGAATGAATACGAAGGCCAAGCCGAGAGACATGATGATCATGGCAGGCAAGATGCCTGTTGCATATTCAGTAGTTGGAGTAATGCCTGAGAGCAACCAGAGTCCACCAGCGCCAACGACCAAACCACCAACCATGAGTGGACGTGGTCCAACCTTTGGAAGA
>CAITFY010000080.1 GCA_903891755.1 uncultured Actinomycetes bacterium
AGAATATTTATTAGTTGCTGCGGCTCTCCCACATGGGTTTACCGTCCCAGAAATTCAGGAGTTGGCGCGCGGAATTGTGGATGAAGCATCTAAAGTCGGGGCTCGAGTAGTTGGCGGGGACATAACCGCCTCAAAGGATTTAGTAATTTCGATTGCGGTCTATGGCTCAGTTAAAGATTCGGTAGCTCGAAGTGGTGCGCAAGTTGGAGACCTGGTCATCATTAGCGATCTACCGGGTGCATCTGCTGCTGGTCTTGAGCTTTTAAAGCAGGGCGTTAGGGATGAGAGAACTCTGCCGCACCGCAGACCAATCGTTAATTATGAAGCAGCTAGAGATTTCGCCCTGGCTGGAGTATCCGCAATGTGCGATGTGAGTGATGGTTTAACTTCCGAGTTATTACATATTGCAAAGGCATCGGGTGTTGGTATTGAGATTCGCACCGATGAAGCTATTGATTTCAACGGGGGAGAAGATCACATCTTTGTTGCGACAATCTCTCCACATCTACCTTTTCCAAGGCAGGCGATAGAGATTGGTCGAGTGGTATTAGGCAAAGGTGTTCGGATTAATGGTGAGATTGCGACCCACCAAGGATTTACGCACTTTCTAGAATAGATCTCGCAAATGCCGGACGATCAGTCATCATGACATCTATAGATTTCTCTCTGCACAATAAGATTTCTTCGCTGGTGTTTGCGGTCCATACAAAAACTTTTCGATTCCCTGATCGCCCTGCGCGCATTTTCGCAATCGCAGTTACTCCTGGGCCCATGGAGCGTCCTGGATTAAAGATGAAGAACCAGCGATGCACCGCTAAAAAGACAGTGTTCCAATCGCTGCGACGCAGACGTGCGATGGCAAACCAGGAGAAGGACATGATCGAAACAAATATTCCTGCCGCATCGATTCGCGCTCTATAGCTTTCAAGCACCTTAAGAAGTTCTCGCTCAATTGCGCCGTGAGTCGGAACCGGGTGTTTGGTCTCAAGGGCGAGGTGCTTTCCATGTTCTAGGGCAATTTCAAGAAGTTCGGTGAGGGTGAGAACTGGATAGGCAGCTTGGATTTCAGCGAAAGTTGATTCGGCGATAACTAAATCGCAATCGGCGACGCGCTTCATGGTGGCGTCGTGCCAGCAGACAATGATGTGATCTTTGGTGAGGCGAAGATCGGTTTCAAATCCATCAGCGCCTTGTTCAACGGCCGCTAGATAGGCCTCGCGAGACATTTCGGGGTAGTCAAAAGAAGCCCCACGATGGGCGAAGATGAGAGGGTTTGAAGGGGCCACGCACTTACTCTAAAGAAGAGGAAGTTAGCGGACTACCTTTCCAGCCTTGAGGCAAGATGAACAAACATTCTGACGCTTTGTTGCTCCGCCAACCAAGGTACGGACGCGTTGGATATTTGGGTTCCAGCGACGGCGGGTCTTACGCATTGAGTGTGAGACGTTGTTGCCAAAGCTCGGGCCCTTGCCACAGATGTCGCAGTTTGATGCCACGATG
>CAITFY010000081.1 GCA_903891755.1 uncultured Actinomycetes bacterium
GTTGTCTCAGCGGGTTTGAGCACGACGGTATTTCCGGTCGCAAGAGCGGGCGCAACCTTCCATGCCAACATCAACATTGGGAAGTTCCACGGAATGATCTGGCCCACGACGCCATATGGCTTTGGTAAATCACCAAGGCCTGCATGCTGCAACTTATCTGCCCAACCCGCGTGATAGAAGAAGTGTGCGGCGACTAACGGAATATCGGTATCGCGAGATTCGCGAATTGGCTTTCCATTATCCAAAGTCTCAAGAACTGCGAATTCTCTGGCACGCTCTTGCAGGATACGCGCGATGCGATAGAGATACTTTCCGCGTTCGGCTGCAGGCATCTTGCTCCACACCTTGGTGTACGCGTTACGAGCAGCGAGTACTGCGAGATCTACATCTTTAGCGTTTGCATCGGCAATCTTTGCCAAAACTTTTCCTGTAGCAGGATTTATCGTTGGGAAATACTTGCCGGATTTAGGTGCGACAAACTTTCCATTGATAAAGAGCTTGTAACTATCAGCGATATTCACAATTGAAGTCGACTCAAGTGCTGGTGCATATTCAAAGGCGCTCATTTATCCACTCTCAGTCCAGGGTCACATATGAAGGGCTGGCATAGTAACCATCCCTCATCTTCATTCTTTGGAGCAACAAATCATTAAGAAGCGCGCTGGCACCGATTCTAAAGAGAGTCGGATTGAGCCACTCTGGGCCAGCTACCTCATTGACGAGTACCAACTGCTTAATCGCATCCTTGGTATTTCTAATACCGCCAGCTGGTTTCACGCCAATGCGAATCTTGGTGGCGTTGTAATAGTCGCGTACCGCTTCTAACATCACAAAGACGACAGGAGCGGTGGCGGCTGGAGCAACTTTTCCGGTACTCGTCTTAATAAAATCAGCGCCTGCGAGCATTGCCAAATATGAGGCCTTGCGAACATTATCAAGCGTTACCAATTCGCCAGTTTCTAAAATCACCTTGAGATGCGCTTTCTCGCCACACATCTCTTTGATCTTTCGGATCTCATCGAAAACTTCACCGTATCGACCGGAGAGGAATGCTCCCCGATCAATCACCATATCAATTTCAGCAGCACCGGCATCAATCGCATCTTGAGTATCTTGCGCCTTAACTTTAAAAGAAGCGCGACCAGAAGGAAATGCGGTGGCTACTGCAGCGACAGGGATGTTCTTTCCGCCAATTTCATCAAGAGTAGTTCTGGCAACCTGAACCATGTCGTTGTAGACACAGACGGCACCGACCGAAGGAACGGATAAATCGGTCGCATCGGGTCGAACCGCTTTGGCGCAAATCGCGCGCACCTTGCCAGGAGTATCTGCACCCTCAAGAGTGGTGAGGTCGACCATTGAGATGGCAGTATCAATCGCCCAGGCCTTGCTGGTGGTTTTGATGCTACGGGTAGCAAGCATCGCTGCGCGAGCGTTAACTCCCACCTCATCGACTGCGGGAAGGGTCTTCAGAAAAGCTTTAAGAGAACTTTCGGATGAATCAACGATCATTGAAAGTAACCTTTAAGAACTGGAGTTAGCTGAGCGACAATCTCCTCAGCAGCGGTGTGGTCCGAAGGAGCATCACCATTGCGCACAACCTCAATGTAACACTTAACCTTTGGCTCAGTTCCGCTAGGGCGAATGATTACTCGAATCCCCTGCTCTAAGTAGAAGCGAAGTCCATCGGTTGGAGGAAGTGCACCATCTGGATTGAGTAGA
>CAITFY010000082.1 GCA_903891755.1 uncultured Actinomycetes bacterium
CCAATAGGGCGCACCCATGGCGTTGGCGACAATTTCTAATTGGTGCACGCTTCCAGAGCGCGGCTGGTTCTCATCAACCTCTTGCACGGCAAGCACATCGCCGCCCACCGCCGCGATCGTCTGGCGAATAGATTCTGCAAGCTCTGGTGCAGGCAAAGTTGGATTTGCCGCCTGCCCGTTAAAGATATTCCATGAGATGACCTTCATTGGGTCAGGCTAGTAGGGTCGCCTCCTGATGAAAATCTTAAATCTGCCTCTCTCCCGCTCCACTGTTGATCGCGCCGCGCATATCAGGAGTGATGCCCAGGCCCTGGAATCCGCTTGGCAAGCTTCTAAGGTCATCCATTTCAACGGCTCTGAGTTTTATACCGAGGGCAACTCATTGAAGTTTTTGACCGCAGATGAGATCTCTGGAAGTGGCGAGCGAGTATTTCTTGGCATTGATGCAGATCAACCATATTTCCTCTGGTGCCACGAGGAGAAGATTGGCAGCGACGAGGATTACAAGACTCTACGCGAGATAAGCGCTGAATTATCGAGCCTTGAAATTGGTCTAGCCGTGCATGGACAGGCTGTTGCGCATTGGCATCACAAGCATCCAATCTGCGCGGTCTGCGGACTTCCAACTCTTCCAGCGCTCGGTGGATCAATTAGGCGTTGTGCCTCAGAGCATGAGCACTACCCGCGTACCGACCCGGCCATCATTGTCTTGGTAAAAGATAAGAAGGATCGCATCCTTCTGGGGCGCCAAGCGGTCTGGCCCGAGCATCGATTCTCTACCTTTGCCGGCTTTGTTGAGGCCGGGGAATCTTTTGAGCAATGCGTTGTCCGCGAGGTCTTTGAAGAGGCGGGCGTAAGCGTTTCTGATATTCATTACTTAGGTTCTCAACCTTGGCCATTTCCACAATCACTCATGATCGCCTTTGAAGCAACAATTCAAGATCCAGAGAACGCCAGACCAGATGGCGAGGAGATTGTTGAGATTCGCTGGTTTGATCGCAATGAGTTGTATGCATCCATCATGGAGGGCACCTTGTTGCTTCCACCATCAATTAGCGTGGCTCGCGCCATGATTCAATCTTGGTATGGAGAAGATCGCCCACCACTTCCTGGCGCAGAAACCTGGCGTCCCTAGGACTGCACATGGAATTAGAGGCAATTCTCGAAGGACTCGATCCGCAACAGCGTGAGGCGGTTACAAATATCCGCGGTCCGCTCTGCATCATTGCAGGAGCTGGAACAGGCAAGACTCGCGTTATTACCCACCGCATCGCATACGCGGTTGCTGCCGGCGTAACAGATCCAACAAAGACCCTTGCCCTTACATTCACCGCGCGAGCGGCAGGGGAGATGCGCGCCAGACTTCGCACCCTCGGAGTCGCAAATGCAACAGCTCGAACTTTCCACTCAGCAGCACTTAAGCAGTTGATGTACTTCTGGCCTTACTCTTTTGGCGGAAGTTTTCCAAAGCTATTGACCTCTAAGGGAAGTTTTCTTGGGGACGCGATGGGTCGCAGTGATACCTCTCTTGTTCCAGGAGTAGCAACGTTGCGTGAGATAAGCGGTGAGATTGAGTGGGCGAAGTCATTACAAACCGCCCCTAATGATTATGTCGAAGAGGCGCTGCAATCTGGACGCTCACTTCGAATTCCCAATGGTCGCCCCGATAAAGAGAACTTTGCTGAAATTGCAAAGGTGTATCAGGCATACGAGACTCTTAAACATCAAGAGCGCATTATTGATTTTGAAGATGTTTTACTTCTCACGGTCGGCATGTTGGAAGAAGATCGCGATGTTCGTGAGCGAGTGCGAGATCAGTATCGATTCTTTACGGTAGATGAGTACCAGGATGTATCACCGTTACAACAGAGGTTGCTCAACGCTTGGCTTGGAAATCGTGATGAGATTTGTGTAGTCGGAGATGCTGCCCAAACGATCTACACATTTGCCGGAGCGACTTCGCAATTTCTCTTGAACTTCACGCAGCGCTATCCCAAGGCTCCAGTGGTTCGTCTCACACGCGGTTATCGCTCAACTCCAGAGATCATCGAGACCGCGAACAGAATTCTTAAAGCAGGTTCGACTCATAGTGATCACGAACTGACATCCATGAATGAGCGAGGGGAGGAGCTCGAACTGCACTCCTTCGCCACTGCGCAAGCGGAGGTAAACTCGGTAGTCGATACGATTGCAAATCTTGGAAAGACTCATTCTGATATCGCAATCTTGGCTCGCACCAACAATCAACTCGATGCTTTTGAAGCAGCACTTAAAGCTCGCTCCATTGAAACACAGTTAAAGAATTCAGAGCGATTCTTTGATCGTGTTGATGTGCGCGATGCCATGCGGGTGATTCGTAGCGCTTCGGTTCTTCCCTCAGAGGGAGATTGGCTCCACGACCTCACATCCGTACTTCGCCCATTTGGAAGCGCAGATTATGTTCGCGCCTTCGTAACCTTGGCAGAGAGCATGAAGGAAGCTGGAGCTACATCACTTCGTACCTTGCTCCGTGAACTTGAAGATCG
>CAITFY010000083.1 GCA_903891755.1 uncultured Actinomycetes bacterium
AATCTCGCCTTCGGTCTTGAGTGCCAAGAAAAATGCACCATGAGAGACGAAGAGTGAGAGTGTCGTGAGGCCTCCGAGAAGTGCATATGGATTTAGCAAGTTCCAGAAGCCACCGCTGTATTGAATATATCCAGCGGAGACCTTCTCAAGTGGCACTCCGCGAACGATGTTTGCAAATGCAACACCCCAAAGCAGAGCGGGAAGGAAGCTTGAGATTGTGATTGCTAGATCCCAACGTCCACGCCATTTCTCGCTGCCGTACTTGCTGCGATATTCAAATGCAACACCACGAACAATGAGAGAGATGAGAATGAGGAAGAGCGGTAGATAAAAGCCACTGAAGAGCGTTGCATACCATTCAGGGAATGCCGCAAATGTGGCACCACCCGCAACGAGCAACCAGACCTCATTGCCATCCCATAGTGGACCGAGCGTCGTGAGGACCGCACGACGCTCGGCCTGATTTTTTGCAACTACAGGAAGCAGGATTCCGACTCCAAAGTCGAAACCTTCAAGGATGAAGTAACCGATCCACAGAACGGCGATGGTGACGAACCAGAATGAATTAAGTGACATTTGTTTTCCTCCTAGTAAGCCATCGTGAGTGTCTTGGAGTCATCTGAATGAGTCACTGTCTTTTCAGGACCAACCTTGATGGTGCGAAGGATGAGTCCAAATTCAATGACTGCGAGTACTCCGTAGAGCAATGTGAATACAACCATGGTGAAGAGCACACTTGCCGCGCTCACACTTGGGCTAACTCCATCGGAAGTTTTGAAGAGACCGAAGACAACCCAAGGTTGCCGTGCGCTCTCTGTGAAGATCCATCCAAATGAGTTACCTAATATTGGCAAGAATGGAAGTACGAGCATGCTCCGTACAAACCACGTTTTGCGTGGGAAGCGACCCTGCCTGATAAACCAGAGCGCTAAGAATGAGATTAATCCGGCAAGAGCACCGAAGCCGATCATCAAACGGAAGCTCCAGTATGTAAATGGGATATTAGGTGTGTAGTTACCAGGACCATACTTCTGTTCGTAGGTCTTCTCGAGGTTATTTACACCTTCAACCGTTCCATTGACATTACCGGTAGCCATAAATGAGAGGACTGAAGGTAATCCAATTTGGAATACAGAGTGACTTCCATTCAAGGTACCGACAGTCAAGAGTGAGAATGGAACATTAGTTTTAGTGTCATACACCGCTTCAGCAGCAGCCATTTTCATTGGTTGCTGAGTTGTCATCAAACGAGCTGTGGTGTCTCCTGATATTGCCACGAAGACAAAGGAGATCAAGACGGTGATGAGACCAATCTTGAGAGCGGGTTTTGCGACTTCTGCATCCTTATTGTGGAAGAGCATCCATGCACCAACGGCAGCGAATATCGCGCCAGCAGTTAAGAATGCTGAAGGAATTGTATGGAAGAAAGCGGCAACTGCTGTGGAGTTGGTGAGCACCTTGACGATGCTTGTTAACTCTGCGCGTCCACGCCCATTGTTTAGAACATATCCGACCGGATGTTGCATAAATGCATTTGCAGCAAGAATGAAATATGCGGAGAGCAATGTGCCAGTTGCTGCAATCCAGATGGAAGCCAGGTGTAGCTTCTTTGGAAGGCGATCCCATCCAAAGATCCACATTCCTAAGAATGTGCTCTCAAGGAAGAAGGCAAGTAGACCTTCCATCGCGAGAGGTGCGCCGAAGATGTCACCGACGAAGCGGCTGTATGAAGACCAGTTCATACCGAACTGGAACTCTTGAACGATTCCCGTGACTACGCCGATTGCAAAGTTAATGAGGAAGAGCTTTCCAAAGAATTTGGTGGCTCTTAGGTACTTATCTTTGTTGGTTCGATACCAGGCTGTTTGTAGCCCCGCGACTAGGAACCCGGATCCGATGGTGATCGGAACAAAGATGAAGTGATACACGGTAGTGATACCGAATTGCCATCTGGCAAGGTCTAATGCACTCATGAATTTCCCCTATCTGATGGGCAAATCTTGGCAAAAGACATCGGGATTTCACATGAAAAAGACGAGTGCTAACCCTTGTAAATATGTGTTTTATGCCAACTTCAGGGAAAAAAAGGATGTCTGCTCGAGCGAGGTTATGAATTCTGGGTGAAGGTAACAATCTGGGTTGATGAGACCGAGACGCTGATAGTTGCGTTGCCAGTTTTGCTTTCAGTTAACTCGAATTGGTACCACGTGTTTGCGGGAATATTTATTGTGTAAACCTTGGCAACCCCACTAGTCGGATTGTTTGTGGTGAGGGAAACCCCACCTACGCATGTGATTGTCGTAGCGAATAGAACGCCTTGAGGGCAATTGCGAAGATTTGTAATTGATCCTGCAGCTGGTGCGGTAATCGTCATTGTTATAGCAGTCTGATTTATGGTTCCACCATTATTAATGAAGAAAGTCTTAGCGGTATTTGCCGTGACGGGAAGTGATAATGCCGCAGAAGGATTGGTAAATGTTTGCGCAGCGGTTGCAAAAGTTCTGAAGGTTCCGGTTTGGAATGAAGTTGCAGATGGGCTAACGCTTGTGGCTTTGACGCTCGCAAGTGCTGGCGAAATCGATATTGGAACCAGCGAAATGAACGTGATGAAAAAGCCAAGGAGAGCAAAACGTTTAGATGTAAACATTTTGCTCTCCTTTCTGACTCTTTTTAGATGTATTGCAATTTATTAGCTATTCGTTGTAGTACCAGTGCGCTCTGTCTCGTTGAAGGTCCATGTGATTGCCGTGCTTAGACCTTGGATCGTTCCTCCAGGAAGAACTCCATTAAGAACATTCTCAGAACCTGTTGGAAGTGAGATACCGATTTGAAGGTGGCTTACAGCCCCTGCAAGAGTGGATGGAAGTGTGAGTGGGGCAGCTCCACCAGATAGTACCGAAGCAGAGGTAGCTAAGAGAGCAGTGGTCTGTACTCCAGTGCAAGCACCAGCGCTAGTCCAGTCGATTGTGCAATTCTTGACGGTCACTTGAACCCCAGCACCCGCACTTGTTGTAAGCGCATTTGATGGAGTTGCGGCAATCTGCAAGGTTGGATTGATTGCGTCAAGAGTTCCACCATTTGTTAGGTTGATGTAACGATTGACGGTGTCTCCAGGTCCCATTGCGGTGATTGCAGTGGTGAATCCGCCAGTGATACCTGCAACTCCTGACGCTGCTTGAGTGAGACTCAAAGTACCGGTTGATACTGAGCCACCCGAAGTGTTTGTAGCAGTAGCGGTGAGGGACGCGAATACAGATGAGGAGACAAGCGCTGTTCCGCCCAAGACGGCAACTCCGGCGATTGCGACCTTAATTAATGTGGCGGTAGCAGCTTTGCCGAGAGATATTCCTAGTGTCTTATTCATGGTTTTGCCTTTCTTGCTTCTTGGCGGATGGGGAATTGCCTTGCTGTTGTAAAAGATCGTTATTTTGATTGGTGAGCATCTCTGCATAGAGATCGCGATAAATTCTTTCGCCATTAGAAGCCTTGCGTTGCTCCTTGCGGAAGAGGAAGAAGAGCAAACCCATAACATTTCCGATTACGAGTAAACGCAATCCAGTATTTCTACCCTGTGGGGAGGTGAGGTAAACCATCGGTCTGCCAACCCATTTGATCTTGAAAACCTCTTTAGATACCAGCGCATTAGGTCCAACTAAGTATGGATCGCGCTCTGGTAGCGAGTTCGCATCTCCTTTGGTAATGATCCGAATCAAACCATTTTCCTCTCCGATCTTGTAAATCCGATGAGAGTAGAAGACGCCAGTAATCTGATTGTGAATCGCAATGACGTCCCCGTTTCGGATAGTTGAAGCTTTTACTTGAGAGGTCACATACACATCTCCGGGTTGCGCCGATGGACGCATACTTCCAGTCAAAATAGGTGAAAAACCTATGCCCAGTTGGCTATGGAGGAGAGACGGGGCGAGAACAGCCCCCATTAATAAAAGCCAGGCCAACGCTTTTAGAGCCCACTTACGGGTGGGCACTTTCAAGTGATGAGTAATGGACACATGCGAAAGGTAAAGGTTCAACCTCTCGCGAACCTCTCTTTTTGTTATCAATCTCTACTCACTTAATCTAAGCGCTCTACCTAACGCTAAAAGCGGTTGAAATCAATATGATTGCCCAATGTCTAGCGAAACCACCGGGTCCAAAATGAGTGCAAAAAAAGTACTTGTTGTTGATGACAATGAAGATATTCGCAACTTAATCTCGATAATCCTTACGGGAGAGAGTTATGAGGTTCTCGCTGTCGAATCTGGGACTAAAGCGTTAGAAATATATTCTGAGTTTAAACCCGATCTCATCTTGCTCGACATCATGATGCCTGGGATTTCCGGCTTTGAGGTGCTCGAACAAATTCGTGATATCAGAAGTTCAAAATTAAATTCTGTTCCAATCGTCATGATCACCGCAAAGTCATTGACTGATGACATTGATAAGGCAATTAAACTTGGTGCAACTTCTTACATCGTTAAGCCATTTCGAGCGGAATCGCTTAAGCAAAAAGTAATCGAAAATCTCACCTCCAACGAATAAGGAAACTCATGTCACTTCTTAAACGAACAGTAGGCGTAACAGCTTTGCTTCTACTTGTGGCGAGTACTGCCCCTGCACAAGCTGCAACTCCTAAGCCGACAGCGACTAAGAATCCTTACGGATCAAGTCAACAGATTGATCCAGCGGGACCAAATGATGTTCTACTCACGGTCTCCAACCATTCCAAAGTTGTGAAGCTAAGCATGAAGGCACTTCTTAAGCTGGGAACTTCCCAAATTTCGATTTACGAACCATTTGTAAAGGTTCGTCAAACTTTCACTGTTGTGCCACTCGCCAAGATTTTTAAATTGGTAAATATTTCTGATTCTGCAACGATCATTACTGATGCGCTCAATGACTACATCTATACAAATACTGCGAAAAATTTCACATTCTCGAATGGACAATTGGCGATTGCTCGATTCGGCTCTCCAATTCCATATGATCAAGGTGGACCAATCCGCATTATTTTCCCCGACAAAACACCTCTTGCGTCAAACTTAAATGCTTGGAACTGGTCACTAAACGTCATAAAGGTTAAATAGGTGGAAGAAGGTTTAGGGCTCGACCAAAGTGTGATGCGATTTCGTATCAACTTTGCTCAAAAGTTATTAGCAGGCTTTGTGGCCCTAGCCTTCTTCGCTCTTAGTATCACAATCATTGAAACAAATAAATCTTCATTAGTTGATGCGCAGCATTTGACTGCCGCAGAGGCTCCGGCGGCTTCCATTATCTTTACTCAGCGCGAAACTCTTGTATACACGATTCGCCTATCACAATGGTTGGATCAACAGGTCACTCGTCGCGATGTTCAAATTGCGCGAGCACTATTAGCGCAAAGACTCTCAGTAGTTAACAGTGATGGAGCAACAGTCGGAGGAACTGCGCCACCAGGGTTTATTGCCGCCCTGAGTGATGCAGATAAAGCACTTGCCGCTGGAAACCCAGGAATCCTCACAGACCAGAACCGAAAAATCTTGCGCCCTGAAGTTGCGCAAGAGATTGAAAATATTGTTGCCCAAGCGCGATTGCTTGTTACCAATTATCAGTTAGCTGTTGATAATCAATTGATAGCTGCCGCCCATTTACACAGGAATGGCGATTTTCTCTCCTTACTTTTCTTGATTATCTTCTTAATGTTGGCCCTGATTCTTCTCGCTCTTTTGGTTCGCTCTGCGATCCAACAATATCGACGCAGCAAGAACCGTATTCTTCTTGAAGGTCATCGTTTGCGAGTTTTGGCTCAAGAGCTTGAAGATACCAACATGATGGTTCATCAACTTGAATCCCTCAATGAATCTAAGAATGAGTTCATCTCAAATATCAGCCATGAACTACGCACCCCACTCACCTCAATTATCGGCTATGTAGATCTTCTCTCTTCAACAGTCGAACCTGGCGTAAATCCAGCGCTCGACAATTCATTTAAAGTTCTCGATAGAAACGCCAGCATCCTTCTCTCACTCGTGCAGAGCTTGCTCTCACTTTCACAACTGGAATCCCCAAACAATAAATTTGTATTGAAGCCCGCAGATCTCGTCTCGATTATCGAGGATGCAATCTTCTTGATGCAGACTTCAATCGAGCATAAGAATTTGAGCGTGCAGTTCACTCATGACGAGAGTGATTCTTTCTATGTGACGGGTGAGTCTGGATTGCTCTCCCAAATGGTTATTAACCTCGTGGCGAATGCCGTGAAATTTAGCCATCCCTCAAAGGTCCTGGAAATTTCGCTAAGAAGACACCCTCATGAGGACTCTGCGGGTAATGTCGTTCTGACAATTCGCGACCACGGAATTGGGATTCCTGAGGAAGAGATTGATCATCTCTTTGAACGCTTCTATCGCGCCTCAAATGCAGTTGATCAACAAATTCAAGGAACTGGGTTAGGTCTCGCGATAGTTGCAAAGGTGGCAGAAATACATGGAGCGAAAATTGAGGTTAACTCTCAACTTGGCGATGGAACCTCGATAACCGTGGAGTTCCCAGATGGCGTAAGTAAGACAAGGGCCCTGATTGAAAGCCGAAAGTTCTCTTTATTAGCAGAAGCTATAGAGAGTGTCCAGCAGACCGAGATTGAAATTCTCCGTGCCAAATTGCATGAATATGGTGGGGCACTTGGCTTCTATGATTTTGCTGAAATCGGGGAGGAGTTATTAGTATTTTCTCGAAGCCTGAATGGCAAAGCAGGAAATGCCGATACTTTAATTCTTGAAAAACGTAATGAATTAATCGCAAAGATGCGAAAGCTTCTGCCGCCTACTGAAACTGGTGATGAAAATGTCTAATGAACTAATCCTGGTAGTAGATGACAATAAAGATGTGCGTGCATTTGTCCGTACCGCTCTTGAAGTCGAGGGATATTCGGTTCTGGAAGCCGGCGGTGGCGCTGAAGCTTTAATAAATTTCCAAGCCAATAAAGTTTCCCTGGTTATCCTCGATCTCAACATGGGTCAACCGGATGGCTTTGCGGTTTGTCGCGAGATTCGTCGCACCTCAAATGTCCCAATCATCATGCTCACCGATCGTGGTGAAGAGATGGATGAGGCGATGTGTCTAGCTTCTGGAGCTGATGATTACATCACTAAACCCGTTAGCCCAAGAATTCTTGCTTTACGAGTTGCTACCCAAATCAGACATGCTAAAAGCGAAGGCGCAAAGCGCGTTGGAACCTTCAACGCAAATGGATTAACTCTCGATCTGGAAACTCGCACACTTCAAATAGGTCAAGCAACTCTTTCAATTACAAGGACTGAGTTCGATTTCTTGCGATTACTGATGGAACATCCCAAGCGAGTATTTACTCGCGAGCAAGTGATCCAGGCGATTGGTGGCTCAAGTGATTTTTCAAGTGATCACTTCCTAGATACGCATGCCTCACGATTACGCCTAAAGATTAAGAATGCGGGCGGCCCAAAGGTAGTTGTTGCGGTGCGCGGGGTGGGATATCGCTTGATTTCCACACAGAGCAATGATGAGAACGAAGGGCAATAAACGCTACTTTTTGGAGGGTTTCACCGCTAGCTTTTCCCTGTAAACTCCGACCACCACTTGGAGACGTCGCATAGCCCGGTCGAGTGCGCCTCACTGCTAATGAGGTAGGCCCGTTAAACGGCCTCGGAGGTTCAAATCCTCTCGTCTCCGCCAGAAAGTATGCCAGGTACTCAAAATCTTTAATGCTTTTACTTAACTCAACCTTTGAACGGGTTGGTAAATTCGCAGAATTCTGTATTTTCAAGTTCAAGCAACCTGTTCCATTTAGCTGTTCTATCAGCGCCGTGCGTCGAACCAACCTTGATTTGGCCGGCGTTCCAGCCGACGGCAAAATCGCTTAACCACGAATCTTCGGTTTCACCACTTCTTGCAGAGACAACAGTCCCAAAATCATTGGATTTCGCCGTTTCCAAAACTTGCATTGTCCTGGTTACTAGTCCATTTTGATTGGGCTTTATGAGAATTGCATTAGAGGCATGCGCTTCAACCCCATATTTGAGTCGTTGCAAATTTGTCGTATAGAGGTC
>CAITFY010000084.1 GCA_903891755.1 uncultured Actinomycetes bacterium
CAAAAGCTGCCGGTGAACTTTCCGCAATGCTCCTGCCAGAACTTAAGAAGGTTGCTGGCCAACTAGGCATTGAAGGCGCTACCAAGATGAGCAAGGCCGATCTGATCCAAGGGATCGCGGACCTGCAGGCTGCCAATAGGGAAGCGGCGAAAGCCGAACGCGAAGCCCGTCGACTAGAGCGACAAGAGGCTCGCAATAAGAAGAATAAGACCGCCAAAGGCGCCGCTCCAAAGGGCCAGAAAGACGATGGCGAGAGCGAAGATGAAGATTCCGAGGAGGCAGATGCCCCCGAACAAGAATCAAATGCTGGAAGCGAGAGCTCAGAGTCGCAACGTCGCGATTTCAATGAGCGAAGCGGCGGCAATGATCGTGGGGGTCGCAATGATCGAAATGATCGTAATGGTCGTCGTGACCGCAATGATCGTAACGACCGCAATCGTTTCCGCGATCGCGGAGAACGTGGTGAGCGCCAAGAGCGCGAGGTTCAACTCTCTGAGGATGATGTTCTAGTCCCAGTTGGTGGCTTGCTCGACATTCTCGATTCCTACGCGTTTATTCGCACCCAGGGCTATCTCGCTGGACCAAATGATGTTTACGTCTCCCTGCAACAGATCCGTCGTTACGGATTGCGTAAAGGAGATGTCATCACAGGTCAGGTACGCCAACCTCGCGAAGGTGAGCGCAAAGAGAAGTTCAACGCGCTTGTACGCCTCGACACAGTAAATGGACTTGAGCCAGAAGCAGCGCGCGATCGCGTTGACTTCGCAAAGCTTGTTCCTCTCTATCCTCAAGAGCGCTTGCGCCTTGAAACAGAACCAAACATTCTTACAACTCGCGTCATCGATCTTGTTGCACCAATTGGTAAGGGCCAACGCGGTTTGATCGTATCTCCGCCAAAAGCCGGTAAGACCATGGTCTTGCAGGCAATCGCCAATGCGATCACTACAAATAATCCTGAGGTACACCTCATGGTTGTTCTCGTTGATGAGCGCCCTGAAGAAGTTACCGATATGCAGCGCAGCGTTAAGGGTGAAGTTATCGCTTCGACCTTCGATCGCCCTGCAGATGATCACACAAGTGTCGCCGAGCTCGCTATCGAGCGTGCAAAGCGTTTAGTTGAAATGGGTCACGATGTAGTGGTCTTGCTCGACTCAATCACACGCCTGGGTCGTGCTTACAACATTGCGGCCCCAGCCTCAGGACGTATCTTGTCCGGTGGTGTGGATTCAGCTGCTTTGTATCCACCTAAGAAATTCTTTGGTGCTGCTCGTAATATTGAAAACGGTGGATCTCTCACGATTCTTGCAACCGCACTGGTTGAAACTGGATCGAAGATGGATGAAGTTATTTTCGAAGAGTTCAAGGGCACCGGAAATATGGAGCTCAAGCTCGACCGCCGCTTTGCTGATAAGCGCATCTTCCCAGCGGTTGATGTTGATGCATCTGGTACCCGTAAGGAAGAGATCTTGATGGGTAAGGAAGAGCTCAATATCGTTTGGCGCTTGCGTCGCGTATTGCACGCCCTAGAGTCGCAGCAAGCTCTCGAACTCTTGCTCGACAAGATGAAGGGCACCAAGTCCAACGTTGAATTCTTAATACAAATTCAGAAGACAACGATCAGTGACAACGAGAGTACCGCTTCTTCCAGCGTCAACGGAAACTAAGTGGAGGTAACGGTTAGATACATTTTAGCTCTACTCTCATGCCTCGGTGAGGATCAAGCGATGAGCGATTGGCTAAAGTTTTAGTATGCGCAAAAAACAATTCGCAATACTTTTAGTCTTTTGCTTAGTTCTTGGAGGGAATATTGCAATCGCTTCAGCTCCCAAAGTTGGTGCGGCATGTACAAAATTGAAATTAGTTCTCACTGTGTATCACCAAAATTTGATCTGCACTAAAGTAAA
>CAITFY010000085.1 GCA_903891755.1 uncultured Actinomycetes bacterium
GCTTTCCTGAACCTAACTTTCCACCAAGACCTAAACGGAAGATAGGCAAGATGCGTCCAAGTGCTCCGCCGGTTGGATCTAGTACAAGCCCAGTTCGAATCTTAACTGTGCGCACACCGACTGCGAGATCTGCAGCAGCTTCCCACTCACGGCAAACAGCAGATAAGAATTCCTCGCCACCACGATCAGTTTCAACGACAGCGCGATTACCAGTCTCTCCATAGAAACCGATTGCGCTAGCCGAGATAAATACCTTTGGCTTAAGAGTCGTAACCGCATTTGCGATTGTGGTTGTTCCAAGCAGACGTGAGTTCAAAATCGTGGCGCGGTACTTTGTATTCCAGCGCTTATCGCCAACACCGGCTCCAGCTAAATGGATGACTGCATCCACGCCCTCAAGGGCAGCAAGGTCGATTGTTCCAGCGGCTGGATCCCACTGAACTTCTTCAGGGGAGTTGGGTTTGCGACGCACGAGGCGTTGCACCGTGTGGCCCTCAGCCTTGAGTTGCCCAACGAGTGCGGTTCCAATCAAACCTGTTGAACCTGTAACCGCAATACGCATTGGGGTAGTCATGCTTACAACCCTAGGTCAGATTCGAAACTACCTTCTTCTAGGCGCTCCTTGAGCGTTACCAAGAAGCGGGCAGCATCTGCACCATCAACAATGCGGTGATCGTATGAGAGTGCAAGGTAAACCATGGAGCGAACTGCGATGTTTTCTCCGCCGTCAGTTCCCTTCATCACCATCGGACGCTTTACGACCGAACCAATTCCCAAGATTGCAACCTGAGGTTGGTTGATGATTGGTGTATCAAAGAGTGCACCGCGGCTACCAGTGTTTGTGATGGTGAATGTTCCGCCACCAAGTTCATCTGGGCTGATCTTGTTATCGCGGGTACGCGCAGCAACATCTGAGATCTTGCGAGAGAGTCCGCCGATATTGAGATCTCCAGCATCGCGAATAACAGGAACAAGGAGACCGCGCTCTGTATCAACAGCAATACCGAGGTGTTCGGCGCCATGATAAGTAACTTGATCACCTTCGATTGAAGAGTTAAGTACTGGATGTTGCTTCAGTGCTTCACAGACTGCAACAGCGAAGAATGGCAAGAAGGTGAGGTTTACGCCCTCGCGTGCAGCGAATGATGCCTTCGCCTTATCGCGCAAACGTGCAACCTTTGTGACATCTACTTCAACAACAGTTGTGAGTTGTGCGCTCACTTGAAGTGACTCAACCATGCGAGCAGCAATCACCTTGCGCAAACGTGACATGGTGACTGTTGTTCCACGCAAAGGTGAAACAGCGATTGGGGCAGATGACTTGGCAGCGGCAGGAGCACTCGCAACTGGAGCGGCTGCAACTGGAGCTGGCTTTGCAGCAGCGATTACATCTTCCTTGCGGATTCGTCCTCCGACGCCAGTTCCCTTAACTGTTGAAAGATCAACGCCTTGTTCGCGAGCGAACTGGCGAACGATTGGGGTTACATAAGAATCATCGAGAGTTGCGGCAGGAGCAACTGGTGCCACTGGAGCAGGAGTTACAACAACAGGAGCTGGTGGTGTAACGACCGCAGCAGGTGCAGCCACTACTGGTGCAACTGGAGCAGGAGTCTCTACCACTGGAGTTGGTGCTGGGGCAGCGGGTGCGACAGGCGCAGCACCTGCAGCTCCAATCATTGCTAGGCGTGCACCAACTGCAACAGTTGAATCAACTGGTACATCAATAGAAAGAATAGTTCCGGTAGCAGGTGAAGGAATCTCTGTATCAACCTTGTCGGTAGAAACTTCTAGAAGTGGTTCGTCCACACTAATTGTGTCGCCAACGTTCTTAAGCCAACGTGTAACGGTTCCCTCTGTGACTGATTCACCAAGGGCAGGCATTGTTACAACAACACCAGCAGATGCGGCAGCAGCTGGAGCGTCTGCAACAGGTACAGGAGTTTCAACAACTGGAGTAGCCACCACAGGAGCGGGCGCCTCAACTACCGGAGGAGCAACTGGCGCAGGAGCCTCTACGACAGGCGCGGCCACAGGAGCAGCAGCTGAAGCAACGCCATCTTCAATCACGGCTAACTCAGCGCCAACAGCAACTGTTGAATCAATAGCAACAACGATGCGAGTGAGAGTTCCTGATACGGGTGAAGGAATCTCGGTATCGACCTTGTCGGTAGAAACTTCGAGTAGCGGCTCATCAACGTTCACATGATCGCCCTCGTTCTTAAGCCAACGAGTGACTGTGCCTTCGGTTACTGATTCACCGAGTGCAGGCATGGTTACTGAAAAGGTCATTGCGTTATCTCCTATTACCCGTGGGCGTGCAGTGGTTTGCCAGCAAGTGCCATATGCGCCTCGCCCATAGCCTCTGACAAGGTTGGGTGAGCGTGAATCAAAGGAGCAACATCATCTGCTGTTGCCTCCCAGTTGTAAATCAATTGTGCTTCAGCAAGAAGTTCACCAACGCGGGAGCCAACCATGTGGACTCCAAGAACTGGACCGTTCTTCTGAGCGACTAGCTTGATAGAGCCGGCGGTCTTCAAGATATTTGCCTTACCGTTTCCAGCGAGGTCATAAGAAAGTTCAACAACGTCATATCCGCGCTCTTTAGCAGCGGCAGTTGTAAGACCAACTGATGCAACTTCTGGCTCGGAGTATGTAACGCGTGGGACGCCGTCATAGTTAATTGGGCGAGGGTTAAGACCTGCAATCTCCTCAGCAACCAAAATTCCTTCAGCAAATCCAACGTGAGCGAGCTGAAGTGTTGGGATCAAATCTCCCACAGCCCAGATGCCTGGAACATTAGTGCGGCACTTGTTATCAACAATCAGGTAACCACGATCCATGGTGAGACCTTGCTCTTCATAGCCAAGGTTTGCAGAGACCGGACCGCGACCGACTGCTACAAGTAGAACATCAGCAGTGTGAGTAGCTCCATTTTCTAGAGTGACTGTTACGCCTTCTGGACCCTTGGTCGCCGAGGCAAACTTCACGCCAACTTCAAACTTAATTCCGCGCTTGCGGAAGGCGCGCTCGAGTTGCTTGCTAGAACTCTCATCTTCGAGAGCAACCAGACGAGGCAGACCTTCAATGATTGTGACATCTGCTCCAAATGAGCTCCAGACAGATGCGAACTCGCAACCGATAACTCCGCCACCAAGAACGATTACCTTCTTTGGAACGTAATCCATCGACATCGCTTCATTGCTGGTGATGATCTGAGTTCCATCAATTTCAAGTCCAGGAAGCGTCTTGGCAAATGAGCCTGTAGCAAGAACTACATTCTTACCGGTGTAAATCGTTCCGTTAACTTCAATCTGATTCTTCGCAACGAGGCGACCATGTCCCTCGACATAGGTGATGTTGCGAGACTTCACTAAACCTTGAAGTCCCTTGTGAAGCTTGGAGATGACTCCATCTTTATAGGCATTAACTGCCAGCATGTCGATTGAGATGAATTGTGCGTTGACGCCGAACTCTGCAGCGTGGCGGGTGTCATCTGCAATCTCACCTGCATGCAGGAGAGCCTTTGTTGGGATGCAACCGCGGTGGAGGCAAGTGCCGCCGACCTTGTCTTGTTCAATAAGTACTACTGAAAGTCCGAGTTGAGCTCCGCGTAGCGCGCACGCATATCCGCCACTGCCGCCACCAAGGATTACAAGATCAAATTCGTTCACACTTCACCTTTTCTTTGGGATTCGAAAGAACCGCGCAGGTGGCTAATCCTGCCACGATTTGAGGTCACGCTCTGCTCAAACCAAACCTGGCGGGAACTAACCTTGTGACACTGCTAACTCAGCCAAAGCGACCAAGGACCTGACACTTACTCCGGTTCCACCGATCGGGGTATATCCGTGGGCTTCATGCGTGAGGGCAGGGCCAGCAATATCTAGGTGGAGCCAAGGGATGGTGTCTGGGACGAATTCCTTCAAAAAGAGGCCGGCAAAGAGCATTCCGCCATGCCGCCCGGAGGGATTGATATTGGAGAGGTCGGCTGAAGGCGAGGCAAGACCCTCCTTTAGCTCCTCGGGAAGTGGCATGGGCCAGAAGGATTCACCTGAGATACCGGTGGCCTCCAAGAATTGGGTGCGGAACTCCTCATTGTTGGTCATCACGGCTGAGGTGCGAGTACCGAGAGCCACAACTTGAGCTCCGGTGAGTGTTGCGACATCGACGATGCCATCCAGCCCGCCGTTGCGCTCGCCATCCATCGCGGCTCGGACTAATCCATCTGCCAAGACCAAGCGGCCTTCAGCATCTGGATTCAAAACTTCAACAGTCTTGCCACCAAGGATTGTGATGATGTCACTTGGGCGCGTGGCGTCCCCGCTAATCATGTTTTCGGCAAGGCAGGCATAAGCGTCGATGGCCACAGGCAATTTAAGTTCCGCGATAGCAAAGGTTGCCGCTATGACTGCTGCTGCTCCACTCATATCTGACTTCATATCTTCCATGCCACCAGCGGGCTTCAAGGCATACCCACCAGAGTCGAAGGTGATTCCTTTGCCGACAAATGCAAAACGTTTCTTTGGTTTTGTAGGAGAGTAAGTGATGTGAAATAGGCGAGGGGGATTGGAAGAACCCTGACCGACGGCAGATATTCCACCGTAACCCTTTGCGCGAAGTTGGGTCTCATTCAAAATCTCAACTTTGATTCCAAGTGATGCCGCGGTCTTCTTCATCTGAGCGCTGAAAGTAATAGGCGTCAAATGTGATGGAGGCGTATTAATAAGGTCGCGAGTTGTAGCAACGTGGCGGCCCAAAATCTCTGCGCGCTTAAGAGCGGCCTTGATTGAAGCAGAGTTTCCAAGCGAAGAAATAATTGTTGCGGATTTTAGAGGAGCTTTCTGCGAAGCCTTTGATGATCCAAGAAAATCAGTGAAGCTGTAAGCACCAAGTGATACACCTTCTGCTACTGCCGCGAGATTGGCTTCAGTTCCAATAGGGAGCGCGAAGTCGGCATGTGCCTGACCGGCTAGAGCGCGCGTTGCAGCTCCAGCGGCGCGACGAAGTGTCTCAGGTGAATATGTAGCGGCTGTTGTTCCAAAGCCTGTAAAGAGAACTAACTTTGGTCCAGAGAACGGAACCTTAACTACCTCATCAACTTTTCCAGTTGCACCCAAATCGCTCAAAATTCCCAGCAACTTCTTGAGGTCATGTGAAACAACCGCGATATGTTGAATGTTGGGGTGGATGGAGAGCTTGCCAGCCTTGGAAGAGAGACCTAAGACGAGGACATCGCTAGTGGATTCGGAAGCAGATTTGAGAGTGGCCATTTCGCCATTCTCTCACCTTCGCCACCCGCGTTCCACTTTGGGATAGGTTATATATATGGAATCTCCGCTCTTTGATTGGCATTCAAGCGCAGGCGCAAAACTCGCAGACTTCGGTGGTTGGCAGATGCCGATTGAATACCCGAAAGCGGTTGGAGCTCTCACGGCTGGCGGTGTCATCGCCGAGCACACCGCGGTACGAGAAGCGGTCGGGATCTTTGATGTCTCACACCTCGGCAAGATCGAGGTCTCTGGCGCTGGCGCGTTGATGTTCCTCAATCGTATTTTTACAAATGATCTTGATCGCATTGGCCATGGCAGCGCCCAGTACAACCTTCTGTGCGACGCAAGTGGGGGAGCAATCGATGATCTCATCATCTATCGCTATGACGACGAGAAATTCTTCTTAGTCCCTAACGCTGCAAACTGTGCTTCAGTCTTTGCGGTACTAGAGAAGGCAAACGATCTTGGGCTAACGATTAAGAATGCGCATCATGATTTTGGCGTGCTCGCGGTTCAAGGACCTAAGAGTAAAGAGTTGCTTGCACTCTTAGGCGTAAGCGTTGATCTCGACTACATGGCTTTTTCAGAAGTAACTATTCCTAGCCACGAAGATTTGGGTTCTGTCATTATTTGCCGTACCGGGTATACCGGTGAATTTGGCTATGAATTAATCCCTGCGTGGGATTCCACTCTTCCGCTGTGGGAACTTCTCGTTGCTGCAGTTGAAAAAGTTGGTGGACGAATTTGCGGTCTAGGCGCACGCGATACTTTGCGCACCGAAATGGGATACCCACTTCACGGTCACGAACTTTCACTCTCAATTACACCGCTTCAGGCAAACACAGGCTGGGCCGTCGCTCTTAAAAAAGAGAACTTCCACGGACACGATGCTTTGGTCGCAGAGAAGGCAAATGGCGTTCCTCGCATTCTTCGAGGTCTGCTCGCGCAAGATCGTGGTATTCCGCGTGGAGGTATGAACGTTCTGGATGCAACAGGTGCAATCGTTGGTGAAGTTACCAGCGGGACCTTCTCTCCAACCCTAAAAACCGGAATTGGATTAGCTCTCATCAAACCGGATATTGAAATGGATGCGGAACTAACAATTGATGTCCGTGGACGAAGCAGCGTTGTAAAGGTTGTTAAGCCGCCTTTTGTAGCATCACACGTTCGTTAATTATTTACCTCTTTATTGGCAATGATTACAGGTCTTCCTGAATCGAGCGTATAGACATCGATTCGATTGTCGTATGCACCCTTGAGCTCTGAGGAATGTATGACCAAATTCGCTTCTCCTGAGAGCAAAATCTTCCCGGCTTTGATCACGACAATTTCTTCAGCGAACATGGCCGCAAGTGTGAGGTCATGCATAGTTGAGATAACCGTGACGCCATTCTCCTTGAGGAGCTCAATATTGTTTAGAACCGAGATTTGGTGGTGCAAGTCCAAAGCACTAGTTGGTTCATCAAGCAAAATTAATTCCGGTTGTTGAGCAAGAGCTCTAGCGATTAGGGCGCGTTGCATCTCTCCACCGGAGAGTTGTGCGACCAGATTGTTCTGCATTCCAAAGAGGTGGGTTTGGGTTAAGACTTTATGAACGTACCTGCGACTTCCAAGAGAGTCTTTACCCCAACCATCTCTTTTGGAGCGTCCGAGCATTACATATTCAGCAACGGTCATTCCTTGCGGAATTTGTGGGGACTGAGGAACGAAAGCCACATTGCGATTGTGGTTCTTAAATACTTCTTGGCCGCGATCTTTGATACTTCCTGAATAAGGGGCCATACCAAGTAGGGCTTTGAGAAATGTTGTCTTTCCAGCTCCGTTTGGACCGACAAGGCAGGTCCATTTGCCGTGAACGATATCGAGAGAGATGTCATCTAAAACAACCTTCTCGCCATAGCGAACTGTTAGATCAGTTACGGAGATTGTCATTGCATGACCTTTCTGCGATTGCGAAGTACAACTAGGAAGAACGGTGCGCCTACGAATGCGGTAATGACGCCGATTGGAAGTTCTGCGGGGGAGAGCAAGGTGCGGGCACCGAGATCTGCAAGCACGAGAAATGCGGCTCCAGCCATAGCTATAGATATCAGGGAACGATTGGTGACCCGGTGAGTCAGTCCGCGGACTAGGTGAGGAACAACAATTCCAACGAAGCCGATTAGCCCTGATGCGGATACAGCGGTAGCAGTTGCGAGGGTGGCAGCGGCTACCGCGATAATCCGCAATCTCTTGGGGTTGATGCCTAATGAATAAGCCTCTTCATCACTCAACATGAGTCCATCTAGTTGCTTGGCAACGGTGAAGAGAATGATCAGCGCAATAGCGATATACATCGAAGACCATGCAACAACGCTCCATGTCGCACTCGTCAGATCTCCAAGAATCCAGGAGTAAACCGGGCGAAGTGCTGCGCTATGTTTCTGCTGCAAATACGTTTGAATCGCTGTTGCAAAAGATCCAACTGCAATTCCAGAGAGCAAGAGCGAGTTGGGGTCAGCGAAGAACTTTCCAGAGATTACAAATGAGGTGAAGACTGCAAGTACTCCACCACCAAAAGCGAAAATTGGAAGCGCAGCATGTAGGTCGTGATGCGTGCTTGTGAGGGCGATTGTTGCGCCGAGACCGGCACCGCTCGCGGCGCCGAGCAGATACGGATCGGCCAATGGGTTATGGAAAACAGTCTGGTAAACCGCACCACTTGTGGCAAGTGCAGCGCCGACGAGGGCTCCAAGAATGACACGAGGTAGCCGAAGTTCGAGAATCACTGTGCGATCTTGACCGGTAGAGCCACCCGGCAAATCAAAGAGAGTTTTAAATACTTTGAAGAAATTGATTGAGATCGGTCCAAAGCTGACAGCCATAATCGCAACGGCCAACAAAATGAGTGCACAGAACGCGGTGATGCGCCAATTCCATATTCTGGAAATTGCTCCGTGTTCTGCGCTCATTATTAGTCCTTAATTCACTCTGCTCTTAATTGACCTTGGAAATTGCTTGCGCGATAAAGCGGTAGAAATCAACGAGGCGTGGACCCCAACGATCTGGAATATCAAGGGGGAGTGCCAGTACATGTTTTGTTTTAACCGCGGAGATAGCGTTCCATCCTGGACGAGACGCAACTGTTGCTGCAGATTCTCCGTAGGTAGCATCATCCAAGAAGATCAATTTAGGGTTCGCTTTAATTACTGCTTCGGCGCTCAACTGTGGATACCCGCCAGCATTAGCAGCGTCGGCAATGTTTGTGAGATTAAAGTCGCTGTAAATCTGCCCGATAAAGGTGGAGGAGTCTGCGGAGTAGAGAGTGTTATCCAACTCATGGAAGAAGGTGATTGAGCTCTTCTTTTTTGCACGGTTAATGATTTCTGCAATTTGAGTTTTCATTGTGGCCACTAGCGCAAGAGCTCGCGATGGATGTCCCGTTAATTTTCCAAGCGAGATGAATTCAGCGTATGCCTCACTTATGTTGTTTGGCGTAACTTCGAGGAATACCTTGATCTTTAATTTCTGAAGATCACTCTGAATGGTTGCTGCATTTGTGGCAGTTGATTGCAATACAACCAAGTCTGGGTGATACGCCGCAATCGCTTCAACGTTCGGTGTGAATGAAGAGAGCTTTGAAAAAGGTGCGTTGAGTGGATAGTCAGAGTTGTCATCCACTGCGACGACTTGTGAACCAGCGCCGATGCCATAGAGAATCTCTGTGGCGCTTGGCGATAGGGAGATGATCCGAGATGGAACAGAAGATGCCATCGCCGATTGGGGTGTGAGTGTTGCCGCCAGAATAAAAGCGGCTGCTAGCGGACCAGCAAATTTCTTAAACATAAAAAAACTCCCCCAAGGGTTGAGGGAGGAATAATTCGGACTCTCGGATGGCCACCTGAGGTGTTCACCTAAAGGCCCGACCTTCCTCCGAGGTCGGATACTTCGATAATTACGAGAGGCGACCTGACTTAGAAGCTTTGAGCTTCAACACAGTTGCGGGACAGCGCCGGATTCACACCGGCTTCGCTCTTGCAAACATCACCATCTTCCAAAGGAATCTGGTGTCCGAAAGTTAGCACTCCCTGGCTCTACCCCCAAGCCTTGGACCTGTGACACGCCAACTCGTGGAGTAAGGTTTACATATGGAATATAGACGCCTCGGCTCATCAGGAATGTACGTATCAGAGATTGCTTATGGCAATTGGATTACCCATGGAAGTCAGGTGGAGGAAGATGCCGCCATCAAGTGCGTGAAAGCTGCGCTCACTGAGGGCATCACAACCTTCGATACCGCTGACGTTTATGCGGGTACCCGCGCCGAGACAGTTCTCGGAAAGGCGCTCAAGGGCGTTAAGCGTGAGTCATACGAACTCTTCACCAAGGTTTATTGGCCAACTGGCACCGGAAAGAATGATCGCGGGCTCTCTCGCAAGCACATCATGGAATCCGTACATGCATCTCTCAAGCGTCTCGGTACCGACCACATTGATCTTTACCAGATGCACCGTTTTGATTTTGAAGCTCCACTAGAGGAATCACTTCAAGCCTTCGAAGATTTGGTTCGCCAAGGAAAAGTTCACTACATCGGTTTCTCCGAGTGGAACGCGCAGCAGATCAACGATGCACTTGGAATTCAGAAGGCAAATGGTTGGACTCGCTTTGTTTCCAGCCAACCTCAGTACTCCATGCTCTGGCGCGTTATTGAGCGCGAGGTAGTTCCACTTTCCCAAGCAGAGGGAATTGGCCAAATCGTCTGGTCACCAATCGCTCAAGGTGTTCTCACTGGAAAGTATCTTCCGGGAGCGAAGCCACCAGCAGGATCACGCGCAACTGATAAGAAGTCAGGTGCAGGAATGATCTCTCGCTGGATGCGCGATGATGTATTGACTGCAGTGCAGAACTTGAAGCCAATCGCGGATGAAGTTGGATTGTCACTTTCACAACTTGCACTTGCATGGGCTCTACAGAATCAAAATGTCTCTGCAGTAATCATGGGTGCGACCAA
>CAITFY010000086.1 GCA_903891755.1 uncultured Actinomycetes bacterium
ACGAGTGATGCAGGCAAGAAGCCGCGGAGTCCGATATCAACGATCAAGCCACCCTTAACAACTTCGATGACCAAACCGGTAACGACCTCGTCGCGTTCCTTTTTGCCTTCGATCTCGCCCCAAGCACGCTCGTATTGAGCACGCTTCTTGGAGAGGATCAAGCGACCTTCTTTATCTTCCTTCTGAAGAACAAGAGCTTCTACACGATCGCCAAGCTTTACGATCTCTGAAGGATCGATGTCGTGGCGGATGGAGAGTTCGCGTGATGGAATTACTCCCTCAGTCTTGTATCCAATATCAAGGAGTACTTCTTCGCGATCAATCTGGACGACAATTCCAGAGACTAGATCTCCATCATTGAAATTTTTGATTGTGCCTTCGATTGCGGCTAGAAAATCTTCCGCACTGCCAATGTCATTAACTGCGTGAATGCTGCTCAATTTGCTCCGTAGGAATAGAAAGTAGAAGTTCTTAAATCTCGCACGGCGTGCGAAAGGCTAAGGGTACGCAGGCGCGGATAGGGGGTCAAACCAGCTTTAGATTGAGGGGACTAGACTCTCCTTTGTGCGGGCTTATTGGGTAGTTTTGCGAAATCCCAGGGCGGTAGCGATGATGCTGGCGGCCTTTCCCGCTCGCCTTGCCTATGGCATGGTCGGACTCGATGTCTACTTCAAAGTCCACGATGACACCCACTCCATCGCCCTAGCTGGTCTGGCGGCAGGAGCCAACGGAATTGTCGGATCCTTGAGCACTGGCATGCGTGCGGCGGTTATCGACCGTCTTGGCCTAAAAATCCCGCTTCGAATCTTCGTTCCTGCCTACGCAGTAGCGCTCGCCACATTTGATGCCTGCCACGGGGCCAGGCTCCTCATCATCTTCGCTGCAGTCCTTGGCTTCACTGCTCCGCCTATCAACCTCTCAGTTCGCCCCATGTGGAAGACCGCCGTTCCCGAAGAGCAGTATCGAACCGCCATTGCAATCGATACAGCCTCCATGAATTTGGGCGTCGTCCTCGGGCCTGCCCTTGCCACCACCTTGGCGCTTTCAGGACATCCATCAAGCGCGCTCATCACGACCGCGGTTCTGATCTTCATTGGTGGCATCTCCCTTTCATCGCTGGAATTCACCAAACAATGGAAGCCAGAACAACGCGAAGCAGGCGGGCAAACACTTCTTAAAAATCCTGGAATGCGACTTTTGATCGCCGAGGGAGTCTTGATTGGGTATGGCTCTGGAAATTATCAGATTGCTATTCCGGCAATTAGTTCGCTGCATAACCAACCACGATTCGCAGGTTTGGCCTTTGGCACAACGGCTGCACTTTCTATCTTTGGAAGCCTTACGGCAGGCGCGCTCGGTCGACATATCGCGCCAGTTAAAGGATTTCGAGTTATCTATCTCTTCTGGTTCTTATCGACCATCCCCTTGGCATTTGTAAACCCAGGCTGGTCCCTGCTTCTCGTACTCTCACTCTTTGGTTTTATAGGCGGAGCCGAGCAGGTCTATTACTTAGAGCAATTAGAACTCATCCGCCCAACGGGTAATGCTGCAGCGGCTATCGGGTGGATATGGACGACCGAAGGATCTTTCGCTGCAATTGGTCAATCAACCGGCGGCTTCTTCTCGCAGCACTTCTCTCCACATTTTTGTTTTGCAATTACAACGTTGACCTTCGGTATGGGTTTGATACTTATCTTCGCTGGTCGGAGATGGCTCACTCCCTTTGATCGCGGTACCGCCCTCAACTAGTGCGCCGCTAAATCCCAGCTCAAGCCAGTTCCGATATTTACTGAGAGCGGAAGCGAGAGTTCGACCGCGTTCTCCATCTCAGTGCGAACAAGAGCAGAGAGCTTCTCCTCTTCGCCCTTGGCCACTTCAAAGATCAATTCATCATGAACCTGAAGCAATAACCTGGAAGAGAAATCCTGCGCGGTAATTTTGCTTGCAACGTTGAGCATCGCCACCTTGATGATATCTGCGGCCGATCCTTGAATAGGTGCATTGAGCGCCATGCGCTCTGCGACCTCACGGCGTTGGCGGTTATCACTTGTGAGATCAGGAAGATAACGGCGTCTTC
The DNA here is from genome assembly GCA_903891755.1 of uncultured Actinomycetes bacterium. Lineage (GTDB taxonomy): Bacteria > Actinomycetota > Actinomycetes > Nanopelagicales > Nanopelagicaceae > PALSA-747. Next base: position 2,078 of record CAITFY010000086.1, read on the forward strand.
CAAGAATGGTCTCGGTGTAACCCTTATCTCGAGCCTCTTCTACAACAGTTTTCAGGTAATCCTGAATTCCGCCGAAGCGCTTGAAGTAAGAGTGCATCAACTCCTGCGCCTCCCCCGGAGAGAGATTGAGTTGTTGTGCCAATCCATATGCCGATAATCCATATGCCAATCCATAGGACATCGCTTTGATTTGACGTCGCATCTCGGGATCAACATCTTTGACTGGCACACCGAATACCTGCGAACCAACCGTGCTGTGTAAATCTTCGCCACTCTTAAAGGCCGCAGTAAGCCCTTCATCTTTGGAGAGGTGAGCCATGATCCGCATCTCAATCTGACTGTAATCGGCGGTCATAAGATTTACATATGGTTTAGCCGCGATAAAGCAATCTCTGATCCGTCTTCCCTCTTCAGTGCGAACTGGGATGTTCTGCAAATTGGGATCGGTCGATGAGAGTCTTCCGGTCGCTGCAACAGTTTGTTGGAATGTGGTGTGAATTCGTCCATCGCCTTCAACAGCAGAGAGCAATCCATCAACGGTTGTGAGTAATTTGCTCGTCTCGCGAATACGGAGCAGGTGCGCCAAGATGGGGTGCTTTGTTGTCGCAGCCAACCATTCCAAACTTTCGGCATCGGTCGTGTAACCAGTCTTGATCTTCTTTGTCTTCGGCAGATTCAACTCATCAAAGAGAATTACTTGAAGTTGCTTCGGCGAACCAATATTGAATTCACGGCCAGCCACTTTATGCGCAGCGAGGGTTTCTCGCTCTACCTCACCCGTAAAGAATCTGCGGAGTTCTTCCAATTTTTTCTTATCAACTGCTACCCCGATGCGCTCCATCACTGCAAGTTCAAAGGCAGTTGGAAGTTCGATCTTTGTAAAGAGCTCTGTTAATTGGCGATCTGACATCTCCTCGCGAAGTACGGGAACCAGTTCATAAAGAACTCCCACTAGCGCTGGATTCATCGTCGAGAAGAGATCTTGCGACTCTTCAGCCACGGAGATTTCAAGGAATCGTTGCGCCAAATCCGTCAGCTCGAGATTTCGACCTCCTGGGTTAATCAGGTAGGCAGCCAACTCTGTATCGAATTCAATTCCCGAAACATCATCCGCGCGAAGCATGGAACGAGCCCCGTGCACCCACTTGGGAAGTGACTCATCGACTACCCACTTACCAGGTGCGCCCTCAACAAGATAAATCTCGGAGGCCGATAAAGCAACGGCAAAGGTCTCACCGTGCAAGCCTTGCGGAGCAAAGAGGGCAACCGGTTGAGTGCGCCCCTTTAATTTTGAATCCAGGGCGGCCGAGGAAATTGTTTCGACAGGTCCGCGAGCGACGCTGGCAACAATTTTCTCGCTCTTGCCACCCATGGCGTGAATACGCTCTTTGAGAGCTTTAATCTCTAAATTACCAAGCAGGTTATCAACCTTGATGAGATCTGCACCGGTCCAGGCAAGATCATCGATGCTGGTATCAATTGATAAATCATGACGAAGG
>CAITFY010000087.1 GCA_903891755.1 uncultured Actinomycetes bacterium
CCAACGCGACCGGTCTCTCCAACTGAGTAAGGAGGGAAGTTGTAGTTGTGCATGTAACGCTTGTGGTTCTCAGGGCTCAATGTGTCGAGCTGTTGCTCCATCTTAAGCATGTTAAGAGTTGTGACACCGAGGATCTGAGTTTCTCCACGCTCGAAGATTGCAGAACCGTGAACGCGAGGAATTACCTCGACCTCAGCGGTGATCGCACGGATATCGCGAACTCCGCGACCATCGATACGGATCTTGTCGCGCAATACGCGCTGACGGACTGACTTCTTAGTTACAGAGCGAAGTGCGGCAGAAACTTCCTTCTCGCGACCTTCAAACTCTGTTGCAAGAGCAAGCTTGGTAGCAGCGTTAACTTCATCGAGCTTTGTTTCACGATCTTGCTTTCCAGCAATTGTGAGAGCCTCTGAAATCTGTGCTGATGCCGCTGCCTCTACTGCTGCATAAACATCATCTTGGTAATCAAGGAAGACAGGGAATTCGCCGGTTGGCTTTGCAGCAACCTTTGCGAGTTCATTCTGCGCATCGCAGAGTTGGCGGATGAATGGCTTTGCAGCCTCAAGTCCTTGACCAACAACCTCTTCGGTTGGAGCTTGTGCGCCAGCCTTGATGAGATCAAGTGTCTGAGTTGTAGCTTCTGCTTCAACCATGATTACGGCAATGTCATCGCCTGCGATAGATCCAGCAACAACCATGTCAAAGACAGCCTTCTCCAAATCTGAGTGATTTGGGAATGCAACCCATTGTCCTTCGATCAATGCAACGCGAACTGCGCCGATTGGACCAGAGAATGGAAGTCCTGCAAGTTGTGTAGACATTGACGCTGCGTTGATAGCAAGCACGTCATACATGTGATCTGGGTTCAAAGCCATAACGGTGACGACAACCTGCACTTCATTGCGCAGACCCTTTACGAATGCTGGGCGAAGTGGGCGGTCAATCAAACGACAGGTGAGAATTGCATCTTCTGAAGGGCGGCCTTCACGACGGAAGAATGATCCAGGGATCTTTCCTGCGGCGTACATACGCTCTTCAACATCCACTGTGAGTGGGAAGAAATCGAATTGATCCTTTGGCTGCTTTCCGGCAGTTGTTGCTGAGAGCAACATTGAATCATCATCGAGATAAACAAGCGCGGTTCCCGCAGCTTGACGTGCTAGGCGACCGGTTTCAAAACGGATTTCGCGCTTTCCATACTTACCGTTATCAATTGTGGCAACGGCGAACTTAACATCTGGACCCTCCATGGGTCATCTCCATTTCTCAGCTCTCTCACGTTAGGAAATGGATCTTCGATCGAAGTTCACGGATTTTGGCCCGTAAACCACTACCGAGGACCGATTAACTAAAGAGAGAGCTGAATTAAATATTTCTAATTAATTAATATCTATTAATTAACGACGAATACCGAGCTTTTCGATAATCGCTCTGTAACGCGTGACATCGGTCTTTGCAAGATATTGCAGAAGGCGACGACGCTTACCAACCAACAACAAGAGTCCACGACGATTGTGGTGGTCATTCTTATTAGTCTTGAGGTGTTCAGTAATCTCTTCGATACGGCGTGAGAGCAGGGCAATTTGTGCCTCTGGGCTTCCTGTGTCAGTGGCGGAAGCGCCGTACTTTGTGATGATTTCTAGTTTCTCTGCTGGCTGTAGGGCCATGGTGGCGCTCCTTTGACTTTCACGAGGGCCTCGGTGTGAATCACGAAGGCACGCTTTCTCGCTTGTGGACAAAGGTTATCAGCGAGGCACCATCGGTGCGAAATCGCACCCCATTTAAGCGGGGAATGCGGGGTGATTAAGCGGTGAGCACCTTGGCGAGCTCGCAATCGGCCTTCATCTGGACCAAGAGCGGATCGAGCCCATCGAATTTCAGGGTGTCGCGAAGGCGGAAGCCGAACTCCAATTTTGCCTCTTGGTCATACAAATCCAGGCCACTTTGATCGATTGCATAAGCCTCGACCTGGCGACCGCGGACTCCAGGGAAAGTTGGATTCGTGCCAATTGAGATTGCTGCCTGCCAGCGGTGATCTCCAACGGTGAGCCAGCCGGCGTAAACGCCATCAGCAGGAATTGTGGCATTGTCAGCGAGACCCATATTGGCAGTTGGATAACCGATTGTGCGACCACGCTTCTCGCCGTGAACAACGGGACCGCGAAGATAGAAAGGTCGGGTCAACATCTCATTCGCGCGCTCAACATCTCCATCGACAATTAAGGTTCGAATTCGAGTAGATGAGATCGCGCTACCGCGATCCTCTTGAAGATGAACTGCGCTGACTCCAAAGCCTTGGGCATGTTCTTTGAGGTAATCCACGTTTCCAGCTGCCTTGTGTCCGAAGGTGAAATTCGCACCAACCGTTACATGTGTTGCGGCTAATTGATTAACCAATACTTCGGTGATGAATGCATCTGGCGACATTGCCGCAAACTCTCTTGTAAATGGAAGCACAACGACATCTGATGCGCCATTCTCTTTGAGCAACTCAATGCGATCGCCGAGGTTTACAAGTGCAGTTGGGGTGCGCTCAGGCGCAAAGATTGATGTTGGATGTGGATCAAAGGTAAGAACAGTAACCGCGCCGTATTTGGCCGCCTCGGCCAAAATCTCTTGGTGTCCGCGATGCACGCCATCGAAAATGCCGATTGCCACTGAGGTCATGGCGCTTATTCTTTCATGGAAACAAGAGTTGGTCGCGCGAGAGTGTGCTCGCCTAACGTTGAATTCTCAAGCAAAGCTACGAAGGAGCCATCACTTGAAAGTGCTGCAACAGGTCCCTGCGAATCATTCGCACTAATTGTGCGTCCAAATGAGATCTCATTGAGCTCTTGAAGTTGAAGTTCGCGGACCGGCAAGATTCGAGAGATTCCGGCGGCAGTTGTGATTGGTTCGGCGCTCTCCCACTCTGCACACTCGGCTATATCAAAAGGTGAGACCAGAGTTCGGCGAAGTGCGGTGAGATGTCCCCCAACACCTAAGGAATCTCCCAAATCTCTGGCAATTGCTCTGATGTAGGTACCAGCGGAGCAGATCACTGAGATCTCGATATTGATTGAATCATCGCTTCGCGAAATTGAGTGAATATCAATTGAGGTAATTGTGACTTCGCGAGATGGGAGTTCGAATTCCTCTCCAGCACGAACTCGCTCATGCCCGGTCTTGCCACCAACTTTGATAGCGCTTACAGAGCTCGGGCGTTGAGAGATAACGCCAACCATCTTCGCCAATTCCTCTTGAATTTCAGAGTCGGTGATCTTTGCTAAATCTTTCGGATCAGCCACCTTGAGAACTTCACCCTCAACATCATCTGTAAGAGTAGATCGTCCCAATGAGACGGTCGCGGAGTAACCCTTAGTTCCATCAACGACATATTGAAGTAAGCGGGTGGCATTGCCAATTCCTAGTACAAGGACGCCAGTTGCCATCGGGTCCAAAGTCCCAGCGTGACCGACTTTCTTCGTTCCAAAGCGGCGACGAATTTTTGCCACCACATCATGGCTCGTCATTCCACTGCTCTTATCAACGAGCAAGAAACCATTCATGCCAGGGTGGAGTTACTCAGTAATTTTGTACGGGTCGGCATCGCCGATGGGCTTTGCACCTTCACGTAACTTCGCGAGCTCAGCATCAGCGGCGCGTACAGATGACATCAAGTCATTCATCGCGGAAGCAGATTCCTGCAAACCGTCAGCGAAGAATTCGATTGTCGGAGTGATGCGCAATCCAAGTGAGCCGCCAACTTCTCGGCGGATCAAGCCCTTGGCTGAAGCTAGCGCAGCAGCGGTACCTGCTTGCGCCTCTTCATCACCAAGGACTGTGTAGAAAATAGAGGCTTGCTGTAAATCACCGGTGACGCGAACATCAGTGATCGTGACAAAGCCCAAGCGAGGATCTTTCACCTTTGCTTCAAGCGATGCCGCGACCACCTCTTTAATGCGATCGGCAACTTTTAGTGCACGGTTTGATGCCATGGTTAAGCTCGCTTCTTCTCGCGAATCTCGAATACCTGGATTACATCGCCAACTTCAAGCTCCTTGTATGAACCGAGTCCAATACCGCACTCGTATCCATCCTTGACCTCAGTTGCATCATCCTTGAAGCGTCGTAGAGATTCGATTGCGAGGTTCTCGCCAACGACAACTCCATTACGCAAGGTACGAGCCTTGGCGTTACGACGGATAAATCCATCGAGTACCAAGCAACCAGCGATATTTCCAACCTTGCTTGATTTAAAGATGTCGCGGACTTCTGCATTACCGAGTACAACTTCCTCGTACTCTGGCTTGAGCAGACCCTTAAGGGATGCCTCGATCTCTTCAATTGCTTGATAAATAACGGTGTAGAAGCGAACTTCAACGCCTTCTTGATCAGCGAAGATTGCGGTTTGTGGTTCAGGCTTAACGTTGAATCCGATGATGACCGCTGTCGAAGCAGAAGCCAGAGTTACATCGTTCTTAGTGATTGCACCAACACCACGGTGGATAACGCGAAGATCAACTTCACTACCCACATCGAGTTGCAAGAGCGCATCTTCAAGAGCTTCAACAGAACCGGAAACGTCACCCTTGAGGATGAGGTTAAGAGTGCTGACCTTGGATTGCTCCATGAAGTCTTCAAGTGAGACCTTCTTACGAGTCTTAGCCAAGAGCGCATTACGAGTAGCAAGCTGACGCTTCTCAGCGATCTGACGAGCTGTGCGATCATCTTCTGCGACGATAAATGAATCACCGGCGCCAGGTACGGAGGTGAATCCGAGTACCTGTACTGGGCGAGATGGACCGGCCTCTGTTACAGCATCGCCATTCTCATCGAGCATTGCACGAACGCGGCCATAAGAACCGCCAGCAACGATGGCATCTCCAACGCGAAGTGTTCCGCGCTGTACCAATACGGTTGCAACTGGTCCGCGACCCTTATCGAGGTTAGCTTCAATAGCCACACCGCGAGCAGCATCATCAGCAACGGCACGAAGATCAAGGGCAGCATCTGCGGTGAGCAGAACGCTGTCGATCAATTCATCAAGGCCTTCACCTGATTTTGCAGAGACGTTTACGAATATTGTGGTTCCGCCATACTCTTCAGCGATCAAGTTGTACTCAGTCAACTGTTGGCGGACCTTATCTGGGTTCGCGCCTTCCTTATCGACCTTGTTAACAGCAACAACGATTGGGACATCTGCTGCTTGAGCGTGGTTCAGTGCCTCGATGGTTTGTGGCATAACGCCGTCATCAGCAGCAACAACCAAGATCGCGATATCAGTTACCTTCGCACCACGAGCACGCATAGCTGTGAAGGCTTCGTGACCAGGTGTATCGATGAATGTGATTGCGCGTTCTACGCCATCATGCATACGGTGAATTTGGTATGCACCAATGTGCTGAGTAATTCCGCCAGCTTCAGACTTAATAACTTCAGTCTTTCGGATCGCATCCAAGAGACGTGTCTTACCGTGATCGACGTGACCCATAACGGTGACGATTGGCGAGCGCACGACGAGATCTTCATCAGCAATATCTTCGAGCTCTTGCTCGAGATTGATATCGAACTCTTCTAGGAGCTCGCGATCCTCATCTTCTGGGCTAACGACTTGAATTACGAAACCAAGTTCGCCACCAAGAATCTTGAAGGTATCTTCATCAACCGATTGAGTAGCAGTAACCATCTCACCTAAGTGGAATAGCGCTGAAACTAATGAGGCTGGATCGCCATTAATCTTCTCGGCGAAATCCATAAGTGTTGCGCCGCGACGCAGACGAATAACGGTCTTTCCATCACCGTGAGGAACAACTGCTCCACCAAGTGAAGGTGCCGCCATATTGTCGAACTCTTCGCGAAGAGCCTTCTTGCTCTTATGCGCCTTGCCCTTCTTGCTTCCCTGCTTACCGAATGCTCCAGCAGTTCCGCCACGTTGATGACGACCGCCACCCTTGCCACCAAAGTTCGATGGACCAGTTGTTGGCGTTGCAGATGGTGTGCGATATGGAGAACCACCCGCTGCTCCACCAGGCCGAGGTGCGCCTGCGCCAGCTGGGCGAGGTGCTCCTGGACCTGCAGGACGTGCTGCAAAACCTGGACGAACTGCGCCAGGACGATTGCCTGACATTGGAGGACGCTCACCCGGACGGATTGGTCGGTTAGCTGGTGGGCGAGGAATTGCTCCACCCACTGCAGATGTGAATGGATTGTTACCGGCGCGAGGTGGGCGAGGAATTGCTCCTGCTACCTGTGCTGGATTTGGTGTTGCAAATGGATTGTTACCTGGACGAGGTGGCTTAGGTGCTGCGCCATCTTCTGGAGCTACAGGTGCTGCCGCTTCCGGTGCAGGTGGTGGTGTTGGAACAACGGGTGGACGAGGGAGGGCCGAAGTTGGCGCTGTCGATCCAGCCTGAATACCAAGTTGGGTGCGAGTGCTCTCATCGAGTTGAGCAATTGCAGCATCAATCTCTTCTTGAGTTGGCTCTGCTTTTTTGGCTGCTGCCTTCTTGGCAGGTGCCTTCTTTGCCGCAGGGGCAGCGCCCTCTGCAGGTTTCATATCTGGGAACTTCTCCATCAACTTTCGCACAACAGGTGCTTCAACAGTTGATGATGCTGACTTAACGAACTCGCCAACTTCTTGTAACTTAGCGAGGAGCTCTTTGCTATCGAGCCCTAATTCTTTTGCTAATTCGTAAACACGGACCTTTGCCACAGTTGCCTTCCTGGTTCTTGGCCCCTGCGTCTATCGCCGAAGCCTAAATAAATGCCTTACTCATGAGCGCGCGGTGCTCATGATTGTGTGTATGCCTTCATTTTTGCTCCTTGTGATGGATCAAACTAGTTTGATAAAAACGCTTGCAAGTCTTGGAGTTGAAGTTCTCCACCGGACTTAAAAGCCCGATTAAAAGATCTCCGGTTCTGGGCCAATTCGAAACATCTCGGATGTAGCCAAGCTCCTCGACCAGGTAGAACGTGATTTGGATCTGGAGTTACCCGATTCGAAATCAGAACTAGGTGAAGAAGTCCTTGCGAACTCTCCCGGCTCCGACACGCGATACAGCTTCGCATCGGGACCATTAAGGAGAACCTTACTCGCTCAACGCCGTGGGGCGTAATTCCTCTTCTTGGGCAGCACTTTCCTGGGCGGCCAGCGCTTCGGCAGCTGCTAATTCCGCTGCTGCGGCAGCCGCTTCAGCCTTGGCGATATCACTTGGCTTCAATAGACGTTCAACAGGATTATCTGGATGGATATCCATGCGCCAACCGGTGAGCCTGACGGCGAGGCGGACATTTTGACCATCTTTGCCGATAGCCAGGGAGAGTTGGAAATCAGGGACGACGACCTTGGCTGACTTAGCCTCTAGATCAACGACCTCAACACTCGTCACGCGGGCAGGAGCAAGCGCGTTGGCAACATAAGTGGCTGGATCTTCTGAGTAATCAACGATGTCAATCTTCTCGCCATTGAGTTCATCCATGACCGCCTTTGAGCGAGCACCCATTGGGCCAATCAGCGCACCCTTAGGACTTACACCAACGCGATGGGATCGAACTGAAACCTTGGAGCGCTGTCCCGGTTCGCGCGATACGCCGACAATCTCAACGACCCGATCTTTTAGTTCTGGTACTTCTAGGGTGAAGAGCATCTTCACAAAATTTGGATGAGTTCTAGAGAGTGTGACCTCTGGACCCTTCTCTCCCTGCCTGACATCAACAACATATGCCTTGATGCGATCTCCGTGCTTGTAACTTTCGGTTGGAACTTGCTCGACTTGCGGAATCTTTCCCTCAACGCGACCTAGGTCAACATAAATAATGGTGGAATCGCGACCTTGCTGAACAATTCCCGAGATGATGTCTCCAACATTTCCAGAGAACTCAGCGACGATGCCCGCATCATTCATCGCACGCATCTTCTCTTTGAGAACCTTGCGTACTACAGATTTGATCTTCGCTTCAAAGCCTTCTGGCATGTGGGTGATTGTCTCGGTGTAGAGACCTTCATCATTAAATTGCGGAACATGAATAAGGATTTCACCGGTTTGGCGATTTAGAACTGAACGACCCTGGGGCATCGCTTCAGGGAGCTCTACGTAAGCCTCCGTGACGCTCTGCTCAATCGAGTTGATGAGTTTTTCGAGTGGGATTCCTTTTTCTAGCGTCATCGCTAGAAGAGCATCAACATCCACGCTCATTACTCATCTCCCTTTTTGAGGGATTTAAATTCGATTTCAACATGAGCTTTCTCGATATCAACTAACGCTATCTCTTGCTCATCAATCTTTACCTTCTCATCCACGTACTCACCGATGCGGCCCTTGACGAGTTGACCATTGTGAAGCTTGATGGTGGAGAGGCGACCATGGTTCTTGCGCCAGTGTCGGGGAAGGGTGAGCGGGCGATCAATTCCCGGTGAAGAGACTTCGAGCGTGAAAGGGGTTTCGCCAAGCTCCGCTAAATTCTCTAAGACTTCGGAGATCTCTTTGGTTACAGAGGTAACTTGATCAAGGTTTAAATGGGTATCGCTATCGACAATAACGGTGAGGATTGTTGGGCTTCCACCAGTCAAGGTGACCTCTTCGAGATATATGCCAGATGCTTCAATAATCGGGGCAATCGCTCCGGTAACACTTTCGATAATACTCATCTCTGGCTCTCTTTCCGCTATTTAGTTGTAAATCCAATCATAACTCAATTTTGCGATGAGAGCCGCCACCACCAAGAGGAAGATCTTGCGCACCAGCGGAGACCCACCTCGAATGGCTAGGCGTGAACCGATGAGTGCGCCAGTGACATTTGCAAAGGCTAGGGCTAATCCGAGTTTCCACCAGATGTGCCCGGTGATTTGAAAGGTAACGATTGCCCCAAAATTAGTGGAGATATTTACAAGTTTTGCAGTCGCACTCGCTTTAAGGAATTCATAACCGACAACGATTACAAGTAGGAATACTAAGAAAGTTCCGGTTCCTGGACCGAAGAGGCCATCATAAAAACCGATGAGCAAACCACATCCTGCAACAATCCATAATCTAGTTCTCGCTGAGTATCGCAAATTCTCATTGAGTCCGAGGTTTGGTTTGCGCCAGGTATAGATCCCCACCAAGACAAGCAAGATCAGAATTAAGGGATGAAATACAGATGTTGGAAAGTGTGAAGCGAGGTGCGCGCCTTCTACAGAACCAATCAACGCTGGAATCGCCATTGAGAGAGTGAGGCGCAGATCTGGTCTTACCTTTTTAAAGTATGAAGCTGCAGCACTTGATGTTCCAAAGATCGAAGGAATCTTATTGGTTCCCAAGATCATGGGAATTGGCTTATTTGAAATACCAATCAAGAGCGCTGGAAGTTGAACTAATCCCCCACCACCCGCCACAGCATCAACAAATCCCGCAAAGCCAGAGGCCAATGCCAGGAATAAGAAGGTAAGGACGGACATGTATTAACTAATTGTTAATAGCAGCGAGAATCTCTGCAACCGCATCATCAGTTGCAAACTCCACCTTGCTTCCAAGGCTTCGTACGCGAAATTCAATCTTGCCCTCTTGCAATGACTTTCCGACGATGACGATATATGGAATACCAATCAATTCGGCATCTTTGAACTTCACTCCCGGGCTCGCATCTTTGCGATCATCAAGGAGCACGGAGAGTCCCTTGGCCTCAAGTTGCTCGCTCAGTTCTTGGGCAAAGGTAAAGATGGTTTCATCTTTACCGGCTGCAACCACATGAATTTCAGCTGGGGCAATCTCTCGTGGCCAGATAAGGCCAATCTCATCATGAGATTGTTCAGCGATAGCGGCGACAGCGCGAGATACGCCAATTCCATATGAACCCATCGTTACAACCTGAGCCTTGCCATTTTGATCCAAAACGGTAAGTCCGAGTGCCTGCGCATACTTGCGACCAAGTTGGAAGATATGGCCAATCTCAATAGCGCGGTCAATAACCACTGGAGTCTGACAGGTTGGGCATGGATCTCCAGCCTTTACCTCAGCAGCCTCTACAAACGCGGTGACTTCAAAGTCCCGGCCGTGGGTTACATAACGCGCATGCTTATCGCGTTCATTTGCCCCGGTAATCCAGTGAGAACCGATAACAATTCGAGGATCTGCATAGACCGTGATGCCGAGCTTTGCAGAATCCTGTGGTCCGACGTAACCCTTTACCAAACCTGGGTATTTAGCGAAGTCTTCATCTTCAAAGAGTCGAAGATCTTGGACTCCCGCGAGATTTGCTCCCACGCGCTTGAGATCAACTTCGCGATCTCCTGGTACCAATACCGAGATTGCTTTTCCATCTGCCATAAGAAGAACATTCTTCAAGGTATCTCCACCAGTGATTGAAATTCCGAACTTTGAGTTTACGAGTTCGACGAGAGAATCAATTGTTGGAGTATTTGGAGAATCAAAGATTTCAAAGGCAGGTGGGACTTCGCCCGCATAAGCCTCAACCTTTGTAACCATCGCTTCTACATTTGCCGCGTAGCCACACTTTTCACAGAGCACATAGGTATCTTCGCCAGTTGGGCACGGAGCCAAGAACTCTTCAGATTTTGAACCGCCCATGGCGCCTGACATCGCCGACACGATGTTGAACTTCAAGCCCAGACGATTAAATGTCTTGATATATGCCTCGCGGTGGCGTTGGTATGAAGCTTCAAGTCCGGCATCATCAATATCGAAGGAATAGGAATCCTTCATCACGAATTCACGGCCGCGAATAATTCCGCTACGAGGACGTGGTTCATCGCGATACTTTGTTTGAATTTGATAGATCGACAGTGGCAAATCTTTATAGGAAGAGAACTCTCCCTTAACCATCAGGGTGAACATCTCTTCGTGAGTAGGACCTAGGAGGTAATCATTTCCCTTGCGATCTTTGAGGCGAAAGAGGTCAGGGCCGTACTCGGTCCAACGATTGGTTGACTCATATGGGTCGCGTGGCAATAGAGCCGGGAAGTGAACTTCCTGGAAGCCGGCGTTATCCATCTCTTCGCGGACGACTTTTTCAACGTTGCGATAGGTGCGATATCCAAGGGGTAGCCATGAGTAAATTCCTGCGGCGACGCGGCGGACATATCCGGCGCGGACGAGCAGACGGTGACTGGCAACCTCAGCATCAGCTGGGTCATCGCGCAAAGTGCGCAGCAATAAGGTGGACATTCGCAACATGCGAGAACCTTATCTAACGAGGAAGTAGTTATAGACCGTTCACGGTAGGTGTGCCTGAGGCAACACCTGCAGCGGCCATCTCATCGGCCAATCGATTGGCTTCAAAGATCAAAGTCTCAACAATCTCGGCCTCTGGAACAGTCTTGATGACCTCACCGCGTACGAAGATCTGACCTTTTCCATTTCCAGATGCGACGCCGAGGTCAGCCTCGCGCGCTTCACCAGGTCCATTAACAACGCAACCCATAACCGCAACGCGAAGTGGAACGGTCATTCCTTGTAACCCAGCCTGAACTTTCTCGGCAAGTGAATAGACATCTACTTGAGCGCGGCCGCATGATGGGCAAGAGACAATCTCGAGCTTACGTTGGCGCAAGTTAAGAGATTCCAGAATTGAGATTCCGACCTTTACCTCTTCTACGGGAGGCGCTGAGAGTGAGACACGGATGGTGTCGCCGATTCCTTCAGCGAGCAAAATTCCAAATGCAGTTGCAGATTTGATCGTTCCTTGGAAGATCGGTCCAGCTTCAGTTACGCCAAGATGCAATGGGTAATCGCATTGCGCGGCGAGGAGTCGGTAGGCCTTAACCATGGTGACGGGGTCGTGGTGTTTAACCGAGATCTTGATATCAGAGAAACCATGCTCTTCAAAGAGTGATGCCTCCCAGAGTGCAGATTCTGCAAGCGCCTCAGGGGTGGCCTTTCCATACTTCGCCAAGAGACGAGGATCGAGTGAGCCAGCGTTAACTCCAATACGAATTGGAATCCCGGCATCTCCCGCCGCCTTCGCTACTTCCTTCACCTTGTCATCAAATTGCTTGATGTTGCCAGGGTTGACGCGAACGGCAGCGCATCCAGCATCGATAGCGGCAAAGATGTATTTAGGTTGGAAGTGAATATCTGCAATAACTGGAATCTGGGATTTCTTAGCGATGGCCTTCAGTGCGTCGGCATCATCCTGGCTTGGCACCGCTACGCGAACGATCTGGCAGCCAGAGGCTGTGAGCTCTGCGATCTGCTGCAGGGTGGCATTTACATCTGAGGTGAGCGTGGTGCACATGGACTGCACGCTTACAGGGGCATCGCCTCCCACAAGGACGCTTCCTACCTTGAGCTGCTTGCTCTTACGGCGAGGTGCGAGAACTGGCAATGGGGCTGATGGAATTCCGAGATCGACCATGGCTTTATTCTGCCTCAAATTAGAGATTGAAGTGAACTGGATTGAAGATATCGGCCGCGAGCAGCATTAATGAGAGCGCGACGAGGAAGATAAAGACCACGGCTGTGATCGGCATCAACTTTTCGAGGTCAATTGGCGCTGGTTCTGGAAGTGCGCGACGACGCGCTCTCCATCTGCGATAACCATCGATAACCGCTACAGCCATATGCCCGCCATCCAGCGGTAGCAGTGGAAGCAGATTAAATATTCCGATAAAGATATTGAGGCTGGCGATAATCAAGAGGAAGGTCTCGAGTTTGTCTCCAAAACTCAAGGCGTGATCACTCGCCGTTGCAGCAGAGGCCTGAGCAACTCCGACCACTCCGACTAAACCGTTGGCATCGCGCTTTGCACCCAAGAAGGTCTGGCGGAAGAGCGCCGGAACTTTTCCTGGAAGGGAGATGAGAGATTTAATACTGGTCGAAAAGAAGTTTGAACCAAGGCTCCACGTATCGTGAATTGAAGTGATGACTCCTTCGCGTTGCAGGCCAATCTTGCTGATGATTCCAAGCATCCCAAAGCTCTTGCCTTCAATTGTTACCTGAGCTGGGTTTACATCAAGAGAAATTCTCTGGCCTGCGCGATCAATTACTAGGTGGATTGTCTTACCTGCTGAGTTGCGAATGACTTGTACATCTTTGCTCCACTCTGTGACCTTCGCGCCGTTTACGGAGATGATGTGATCTCCAGGCATAAGCCCAGCGCTTTTGGCTGGTGAAGGTGTCGATCCAGCAGGACAGACGTTGGAGGTTGCACTGGTATTTATGCACGGAAGGACTTGATCAATAATTGGCAGTGATGTGGAAACACCAATTCCAAAGAAGATTACAAAGAGAAGCACGAATCCAAGAATGAAGTGGCTAATAGAACCCGCTGCAAGCACGATTAAGCGGCGAGGAGTAGATGCTTTGACGAAGGCTCGAGGTGCTTCTTCCTCACTCATCTCCTCGTGAATAGACATACCGATAATGCGGCAATATCCGCCGGCGGGAATCGCCTTAATTCCGAACTCGGTCTCACCTTTAGTGAAGGACCAGATTTTGTATCCGAAGCCTAGGAAGAATTCGGTGACCTTCATTCCAAATTTCTTTGCGAAGATAAAATGACCAAATTCATGGAGCATTACTGAGAGTAGAAGCGCTACGACAAAGGCTAAAACTCCAAGAGCTTGCAACATTATTTCTTCTCCAGAACTAGTAATTGGGCAACCTGACGGGCATCTTGCTCGATTGCACTGACATCAGCCAAATCGCGCATCACGGAAGCTGAAAGTGATTCAAGTTTTGCAGCGGTAGCTGCGACGACTTCAACAATTGCGGTAAATGGAATCTCACCGTTCATGAATGCTGCGACCGCGACCTCATTTGCAGCATTGAATATTGCGGGCAAACCTCCACCTAACTTTCCACAATGTCTAGCTAGATTAATTGAAGGAAATCTAGATTCATCAATAGGTGCGAATGTCCATGAATGCGACTGGGTCCAATCAACTGCCGACGTTGCGTGAGCAGTTCGGTGAGGCGCTCCCATTGCGTAGGCAATCGGGCCTTTCATATTTGGAGGGCTTAACTGGGCAATTGTTGCGCCATCTACAAACTCAACCATGGAGTGG
>CAITFY010000088.1 GCA_903891755.1 uncultured Actinomycetes bacterium
ATCTCCTGGGGAGACAATCATGGCTCCAACCAAAGTTCCACGGGAATGTTCATCGATCTTTGCTGCCTTCACACCTAGACCGCCACGAGCCTGCTCGCGATACTCGATGAGTGGGGTTCGCTTGGCGTAACCACCATCTGTTGCTGTGAGGACATAGAGATCAGGTGATGAGCCGGAGATTGAGGCCATGGTGAGAAGTTGGTCGTCGTTACGGAATTTCATACCAATAACACCTGAGGTTGAGCGACCCATTGAACGGATTGACTCTTCCTTTGCAGCAAAACGAAGGGACATGCCATGTTTACTCACAAGCAGAATCTCATCATCGTTTGTAATGAGTGCGGCTGAGACGACTTCATCTTCTGATTTGAGGTTGATTGCAATTAATCCACCGGCGCGAGGTGAGTCATACTCTGTCAAAGGTGATTTTTTAACCATTCCAGTCTTAGTTGCAATCACTAAGTAATGGGTTGGGTCGTACTCGCGTAGAGAGATAACTTGTGCGATTGCCTCATCAGGCTTGAATGCTAAGAGGTTTGCAACGTGTTGGCCACGAGCATCACGTCCAGCATCCGGAAGCTCATGAACTTTGGCGCGATAGACGCGACCTTTATTTGTGAAGAAGAGTAACCAGTCGTGGGTTGAAGCGGTAAAGAAGTGATCTACAAGATCATCTTGCTTAAGCGCTGCACCTTTCACGCCTTTTCCGCCGCGGCGCTGTGCTCGATAGAGATCAGCCTTCGTGCGCTTGGAATATCCACCACGAGTAATTGTTACGACGACCTCTTGATCTGGAATTAAATCTTCAACAGAGAGATCTGACTCAGCGAGAATAATTTGAGAGCGGCGCTCATCTCCATATTTCTCACCAAGTTCGAGGAGTTCGGTTTTGATGATTTCGCGTTGCTTAGCTTCACTTGCGAGAATTTCATTGAGAATAACGATGTCGGCCATCAACGCTTCATACTCATCGTTGATCTTCTGACGCTCAAGAGCTGCGATACGACGCAGTTGCATATCCAAAATTGCATTTGCCTGAATCTCATCGACATCAAGCAACTTCATCAATCCAGTGCGAGCCTCTTCTGGAGTTTTCGAAGCACGAATCAAGGCAATAACCGCATCAAGAGCGTCAAGGGCCTTGAGGTAACCCTGAAGGATGTGCGCGCGTTTTTCACGCTCAGCCAAGCGGAATTTGGTGCGGCGGACAATGACTTCAACTTGATGTTCGATGTAATAACGAATGAACTCATCGAGGCGAAGGGTTCGAGGTACGCCATCAACCAGAGCCAACATGTTGGCACCGAAAGAATCTTGAAGTTGGGTGTGCTTGTAAAGGTTATTGAGAACTACCTTCGGTGTTGCATCATTTCGCAAGACAATAACAAGGCGTTGACCTAGACGTTCATTTCCTTCATCGCGAACATCTGCAATTCCCTTAATGCGACCATCTTTAACAAGTTCTGCAATTTTGAGTGCCAAGTTATCTGGATTTACTTGATAAGGAAGTTCTGTAACTACCAAGCAGGTGCGCTTATTGATTTCTTCAATCTCAACAACAGCACGCATAATGATCGAACCACGACCAGTGCGATATGCATCCTCAATTCCTTGGCGACCAACAATCAGCGCCTTGGTTGGGAAATCAGGACCTTTCACAATTGTCATTAACTTTGCGAGGGTCTCTTCAGATGAAGCATCTGGGTGTTCAAGTGCCCACGCAGTAGCCTCAATAATTTCAGTGAGGTTATGTGGTGGGATATTTGTTGCCATTCCAACCGCGATACCGGCAGAACCATTAACAAGAAGATTTGGGAAACGGGATGGTAGAACTGTCGGCTCTTGAGAGCGACCGTCATAGTTAGGAATGAAGTTGACGGTATCTTCATCAATATCGCGCATCATCTCCATTGCGAGAGCGGCAAGCTTTGCCTCTGTGTAACGCATCGCAGCAGCAGGATCATTACCTGGTGAACCAAAGTTTCCGTTTCCATCAATGAGTGGATAACGAAGCGACCAGAATTGGGCTAAACGTACAACTGCGTCATAAATGGCACCATCTCCATGGGGATGGTAATTACCCATAACGTCACCGACGATACGAGATGATTTGTAGTAACCCTTATCTGGGCGATATCCCGCATCAAACATTGCGTAGAGAACGCGGCGGTGAACTGGCTTTAAACCATCTCGGACATCTGGAAGTGCGCGACCGACAATAACTGACATTGCATAATCGAGATAGCTTCGCGCCATCTCAACTTGAAGATCAACTGACTCAATCTTGGAGCCTTCCATGCCCTCTTGAAATCTATCGTCCATTAGATATCCAAGAATCGAACGTCTTTAGCGTTACGTTGAATAAATGAGCGCCGAAGATCTACATCTTCACCCATGAGGACAGAGAAGAGATCATCAGCAGCTGCTGCATCTTCTAAAGTTATTTGCGTCAAGATGCGGTGAGTTGGATCCATGGTGGTATCCCACAACTCTTTAGCAGGCATTTCGCCCAGGCCTTTGAAGCGTTGAATTCCATCTTCTTTAGGAAGACGCTTGCCGGCCTCTAAACCAATTTTGATGAAGCCATCGCGTTCGCGGTCGCTAAATGCATATTGAACAGGCTCTTTACCGCCCCACTTCAATTTGTAGAGAGGTGGCTGCGCGAGATATACAAATCCATTTTCAATAAGTGGGCGCATAAATCTAAAGAGAAGAGTGAGTAGCAGCGTGCGAATATGTTGTCCATCGACGTCAGCATCGGCCATCAAAATAATCTTGTGATAACGCAACTTTGCGACATCAAACTCGTCGTGGATGCCAGTACCTAGTGCGGTGATAAGCGCTTGAACTTCATTATTTTGTAGCACGCGATCAATGCGCGCCTTCTCAACGTTAAGAATCTTTCCGCGGATTGGAAGCACTGCTTGGTAT
This sequence comes from uncultured Actinomycetes bacterium, assembly GCA_903891755.1. Taxonomy (GTDB): domain Bacteria; phylum Actinomycetota; class Actinomycetes; order Nanopelagicales; family Nanopelagicaceae; genus PALSA-747. Next base: position 2,932 of record CAITFY010000088.1, read on the forward strand.
CTTGAGTCACGGCCACCTTTTGTGGAGCCACCAGCAGAGTCACCCTCAACAATGTAGAGCTCACACTTTTCTGGTTCGGTCCATTGGCAATCTGCCAACTTACCGGGCATGCCGCGTCCTTCAAGTAAACCTTTACGAGAACGGCTTAGGTCGCGCGCTTTACGCGCCGCAACACGCGCAGCTGCAGCATCAATACTCTTTCGAACAATATCTTTTCCTTCGCTGGGGTTCTGTTCAAACCAAGCAGTCAAGAATTCATTCATCGCTTTTTGTGTAAATGATTTTGCTTCAGTGTTACCAAGTTTAGTTTTGGTCTGACCTTCAAATTGAGGCTCACCAATTTTAATAGAGACGATTGCGGTTAGACCTTCGCGGACATCATCTCCAGTGAGGCGATCTTCCTTCTTGCGGATAAATCCCCACTCTTCACCAAACTTATTTACAATCGAGGTGAGGGCAGTTCGGAAACCTTCTTCGTGTGTTCCACCCTCTTGGGTGTTGATGGTGTTTGCAAAGGTGTAGACGCTCTCCGAAAATCCATTGTTCCATTGCATTGCAACTTCAAGTGAAAGCTTTTGAACTTTATCTTCTGCCTCAAAAGAGATAATAGTTTTGTGTTGCTCGCCTTTAGTGAGATTGAGATGGCGAACGAAATCAACAATTCCACCTTCATAGTGATAGGTAGCGCTTAACACTTTTCCGTTTTCATCTACACGGCCTGGGCGCTCATCTGTGAGTGTGAGGGTTAGGCCTTTATTGAGAAATGCCATCTCGCGAAAACGCGCAGAGAGTGTTTCAAAAGAGAAGTCGGTGGTCTCAAAAATCTCTGCAGATGGCCAGAAGGTAACTGTGGTTCCACTCCTATCTGTGGCATCGCCTTTACGGACTGGGTGTTGTGGGACTCCCAACTTGTACTCCTGATACCAACGGAATCCGTCGCGGCAGACTTCGACGGCGAGATCAGTTGAAAGGGCGTTAACAACAGAGATTCCCACCCCGTGTAGGCCGCCTGAAACCGAGTAGCCGCTATCGCCGAATTTTCCACCGGCGTGGAGGACGGTCAAAACAATCTCAAGAGCTGGACGCTTTTCAATCGGGTGGAGGTCGACCGGGATTCCGCGGCCGTTATCAATCACTCGCACCGCTCCATCCGCCATCAGGGTGACATTGATGGTGTCGCAATAACCAGCGAGTGCCTCGTCGACAGAGTTGTCGACTACTTCATAAACCAAGTGGTGGAGTCCGCGCTCTCCAGTGGACCCGATATACATTCCGGGGCGCTTACGAACGGCATCTAGGCCTTCCAGGACGGTGATGGCGCTAGCGTCGTAAGAATTCTCCGACATCGCTCCACCCCCTAGAAATATGAAAATCCGCCAAAACCAATTCTTAGCCGAATATGGCTGGCACAGCCTCAAATCTTAGTGGTAAAAGGGAGATAGAACCAGCCGTAAAAAGGCGTAGGTGAACTTCTGCGGGGCTTTTGGACTTTACCCGTAGGTATCCCTAGGACCTCGGGAATTTCGGATCGTTCTTATGCCCTTCTTCCAACTTGGCGCCCCGGGCGGAAGAACCACAATCTCTTCAACGAGCGCCCCTGGGGCGGAGTTAGAAATTGTCTTGAGAAGGGTGCTCGCCATCAAGGTTAATTGGGTGGCCCAGGCGGTTGAGCTCGCCTGAACAGTGAGGACGCCATCCACGAGAGAGATGGGGGTGGAATGTGAACCAACATCTGAACCAACAACTGTCACCCACTCTGTAAAAAGGGAGCCTTCTGCAATTCCTTGTCGCCAATCGCGGACTGTTACAAGTTCTGAAAGTACTGAACTTAAAGATTGGGGGTCGCCGATTTTTTCACGGGGAGTCTCTGTTGTATTTACCGATCTAGATTTTCGCGAGTTATCGCGCCAGGTTCGGTACAACTCTTTAGCGAGATCTACCTTCATGGAACTATTTTAACGCTTCCGTTTTTCACAATGTAAGTGCTTCCTTGTAAATCTTTAGGGAGGTCGCTTTCAACAGCAACTGTGATGATTGTCTGCTCTGCTGATTTCGCTAAAGAGACCAACTGTTCTCGCCTCTCTTCATCTAACTCTGAGAAGACATCATCTAAAATTAAAATTGGTTTGGAACCCTCATTGATGAGTAACTCATATGCAGCAAGTTTTAATGAGAGTGCGATTGACCAAGATTCTCCATGTGAGGCATAGCCTTTAACAAGATGATTTCCGAGATGGAGTAGGAGATCATCGCGATGGGGACCAACAAGTGTTAATCCACGTTCTAACTCTTGCCCTCGCAACTCAGACATTTTTTGGATGATTGAGTCGTAGTTCTCTTGCAGAACTGTTGAAGGGTTTTCTATAGAACTTTTATATTTTATTGAAGCTGGTTTTTCAGGAGAGATGTTGGCGTAAATCTTTGTGAATAGTGGGGTGAACTCCTCTAGAAGAGTAATTCGAGCAGCAATTATTTCTGCACCAAATTTCGCGACTTGTTGATCCCATGATTCCAAAGAAGAGTTATTGGAACGTGTTTTGAGAAGTGCATTTCTCTGTCTTACCGCTCGTTCGTAATCAGTAATTACTCCAGCAAGTCTTGGGGATCTTAAGGTTACGATTTGATCTATGAATCTTCTACGTTCAGATGGATCTCCGCGGACTAGATCCAAATCCTCAGGTGAGAAGTAAATACATTGAACTAAACCAAAGAGTTCCTTCTGGCTGCGCACAGGGTTTTGATTTATACGAGCACGGTTGGCTTTATCTGCATTAATCTCAAGCTCAACCAAAATCTCTCTATCTGGGTGTTGTACTTTGGCGCGGGTATAGGCAGAGCTTTCACCTAGCTTCACAAGTGGTTGATCACCGGCGGTTCTGTGGGAAGAGAGAAAAGCCATATACATAACCGCTTCAACAATATTGGTTTTGCCCTCACCATTGCGTCCTAAAAAGACCGTAATCCCTTTACTTAAAGGTAGGTCTAACTCACTATAAGAACGAAAATTCTTAAGTGAGAGATGGGAGAGGTGCACGCTTTATTAAGCGCCGTAGCGCATCGGCATTAGTAAGTACTGATAACTAATATCTCGCGTTCCAGAAAGTTCGTGCTTGCCGGTCAACACTGCTGGTTTATTTCCGCCGGTGAAATTTATTTGTACAAATGGAGTACCGATAGCTTGCAAACCATCTGTTAAATACTGTGGGTTGAAAGCGATGTTGATTGGCTCGCCAGTGTAAATAATTTCGAGCTCCTCGGTTGCCTGTGCATCTTCACCGGCACCTGCTTCAAGTTGAAGGGTGTTGTTTGCAAAGATAAGGCGGAGTGGAACTGTTTTATCCGTGACCAGAGCTACACGGCGGACAGAATCTAGGAATGGGGCAACTTCGATTGTCGCCTCAGCAACTGACTCTGATGGGAGTAAATGTTTAAATGGTGGGAATGTTCCATCGAGTGTTCTTGAGGTCATTGTTTTTAACTCAGAGAGAAATCCGATAAGGCGTTCATTGGAAGTTGTGGGTGAGAGCGCAAGGGTGACTTGTGAGTGTGCAGTAAGAGATTTCGCTGCATCGGAAAGGGTGCGTGCGCGGACCAAGGTATTAACTTCAATATCTGGGCTCTTTGCTTGCCAATTAAGTTCGCGAACCGCTAAGCGATAGCGATCTGTGGCAGCCAGAGTGATTTTGTTCTGGTTGATTTCAATATGCACACCGGTAAGCGTGGGAAGTGAATCATCTTTACCGGCGGCAATTGCTACTTGGTTGACGGCGTGAGCAAAGACATCGCTAGGAATAACTCCCGCGGTCTCTGGAAGCTCTGGCAGGGTTGGGTATTCATTGACCGAGAGTGTTGGGAGAGTGAACTTGGCGGTTCCGGCTGTCACGAGTACGCGGCTTCCATCCAAAGTGAAGGTGATTGGTTTGTTTGGAAGCGAGCGAGCGATTTCAGCCAAGAGCCGCCCAGGCACTAAAACTTTTCCTTTAGCTGTGATGTCCGCTTTTAAGATTGCTTTTGTGGAAGTCTCGAGATCAGATCCCGTGAGAGTGATTGAGGTATCTACATCGATCATGATTCCAAGGAGCTCGGGTTTGATAGGGCGCGTGGAGAGGCTACGAGCCACCCAATTAACTGCATCAACCAACTCTGTTGGTTCAACCAAAAACTTCATCTCTACCTCTTTCTAAAACCTTCACAAGTCTAAGGTTTCACTCTGACGCCCTTTGACGTCCTAGCCCCAGCCTTCGCCAGTTATTGTTTTCACTCTTTTTATATCTATATAAAGTTATTCGTAGTAACCAGAGGCTAATCCTGTGGAAAAGGTTAAAAACGCAGGTGAGCCGCGATAAAACCTTCTCTACAGTTGTGGGCAACCATGTGGAAAACTTTTGAAAAGCAACACTTATTGGCGCTTACCTTCCAGTTTCAACACAGTTATCCCAACAAAACCCCCTTATTTCCCGCAGTTATCCACAACTTACCCACATCTGGGGTTAGTTTGTTACCTAATTTTTAGATTGCAGCTTAATTCTGTTGGTGAGCTCAGTGACTTGGTTATAGATCGAACGGCGCTCGGCCATCAATTGGCGGATCTTGCGGTCGGCGTGCATAACCGTGGTGTGGTCGCGGCCGCCAAAAGTCTGGCCAATCTTAGGAAGTGAGAGGTCGGTCAATTCCCGGCATAGGTACATTGCAATCTGGCGGGCATTAACCAGAACCCGACTTCGATTAGTCCCACAGAGATCTTCCAGGGTGAGGCTGAAATATGAGG
>CAITFY010000089.1 GCA_903891755.1 uncultured Actinomycetes bacterium
ATAACTTCACCCTTAACGCTGCGCTGCATATCGGTAACTTCTTCAGGGCGCTCATCAACAAGAACAACCATGAGGTGGACCTCTGGGTTATTTGTTGTGATCGCATTAGCGATTGCCTGCAAGACCATGGTCTTACCGGCCTTTGGAGGAGAAACAATCAAGCCGCGTTGTCCCTTACCAATGGGTGCGACCAAATCGATGACGCGAGTTGTAAGAATGTTTGGTTCGGTCTCAAGGCGCAAGCGCTCTTGAGGGTAGAGAGGAACGAGCTTTGCGAAGTCAACGCGATCACGCGCTGCCTCTGGCTCAAGTCCATTTACTGTATCGAGGCGTACAAGTGCATTGAACTTCTCTTTGCGCTCACCTTCACGAGGCTGGCGAACCTGACCTGTGATGACATCACCTTTACGTAATCCGTAACGACGGATCTGTTGAAGTGAAACATAAACATCGTTTGGACCAGCGAGATATCCCTGGGTGCGGATGAATGCATATGAATCGAGAATATCGAGCAAGCCACCGACTGGGACTAAGACATCATCCTCAGAGAGTTGAACTTCGCGTTCCTGACGCTCACCGCGTTCTCCGCGATCTCGGAAACGATTGCGATCACTGCGATCATTGCGGTCGCGGCGACCACCACGATCGTTACGGTCATTACGACCACCACGATCATTGCCGCCATTGCGCTCATTGAAGTCGCGTCGTTGCGACTCTGAGCTCTCGCTTCCTGCATTTGATTCTTGCTCTGGAGCATCTTGCTCCTCGGAATCTTCCTCTTCGCTCTCGCCATCATCTTTCTGGCCTTTTGGAGCGGCGCTCTTGGCGTTCTTATTCTTCTTGTTGCGAGCCTCTTGGCGTTCGAGGCGACGGGCTTCGCGTTCGGCTTTCGCCGCTTCCCTATTGGCAGCTTGCAGGTCCGCGATCCCTTGGATCAGATCGGCCTTGCTCATCTTGGTAGCGCCTTCAATGCCTAGTTGACCAGCAACTTTCTTAAGTTCTGGAAGGAGCATTGCGGAAAGTTCACCGGCAGCCTTAGCTGGACGGTCTTTTGTTGTTGATTCGCTCATTATTGTTATTGAGTTCCGTTTTCTTTTGTTTTGCTTACCACTTCGAAAACTCCCTTGTGGAGTCTTAGGTGATCCACCTCAAAATAATGAGGAAGTTCTAGGGTAAGAATTTTTAGCGTATTTTTGATTTTCGCTTATCGTTTAGCATCCGCCGGTCTTGCGCGGGCTTCTTCGATACCCGAAAAGTATCACATCAATTACCCATCCCCCAAAGCGAAAGCTGGGTTGAGAGGTGAATTCACAGGGTACTTACTCAACACCCGAGCGTGAAATAGCCAATTCCTTGGCTAAAAATCCAGTTTCCGATGCGAGAAGGATTTGCTGGGCTGAATTCTCATCTCCTGCATAGAGTACCAGGACAGATGGACCCGCCCCTGAAATAACGGCCGCTACACCCGAGCCACGTAACTTCTCGACCAACTGCATAGATTTTGAATAGGCCGCAGCGCGATAACTCTGATGCAAGAAATCTTCGGTCGCGGTCAGCAATAAATCAGGGCGTGAAGATAAGGCGATGGAGAGCAAGGCTGCGTGCGAGGAATTTAGGACTGCATCGTGGTGCGGAACTGTTTCAGGGAGAAGTTTTCTAGCTTTTGCTGTGGCAAGTTGTGTTTCAGGAATAAACATAATCGCCTTGATATCTGGATGAACTGGGATGCTCACTGCGCGACCTGTCGGTACTCCGTAGAGATTTTCCATCCAGGCGATTGTGGCTCCACCGTGAATTGCTGCCGCAACATTGTCAGGATGTCCTTCAAGTTCTGTCGCCAAAAACATCATCTCATCCTGCGACATATATTGATCGCCGCCGAGAACTAACTCACGCGCAAGCGCTAACCCGCCAACAATTGCAGAAGAGGAGGATCCAAGTCCACGACCATGCGGAGTTACGTTGAGTGCGCGCAGGGCAATACCGCGAGGCTTCTGCCCCATAAACTCAAAGCCGCGCAACATAGATTTAATAACGAGGTGGTTTTTATCTTTCTTAACTTCGTCAGCGCCTTCACCAGATACATCAACATCAAATACTGCTTCATCCAGAATCTGAGCTGCATACCGGTCGCGCATCTCAAGTGCTAAACCAAATGCATCAAAGCCCGGCCCCAAATTTGCAGAGGTGGCTGGAACACTCACTTGCGCCATCTGCGCCTTAAAGGTGAGGCGGTTTGCTGACATTACTTAAGACCCATTGCTTCTGCAGCGCGCGTAACATCAACAGGAATCACAATTGGGGCAGCGGCGCCGTCAAGAATCCACTGGACATCCTTCAAACCATTGCCGGTAACGGTAATAACAATCTTCTTACCCTTCGGCAGCAACCCCTGATCCTTCTTCTTAAATAAGCCTGCAATTCCAGCGGCGCTAGAAGGTTCTACAAAGACACCTTCCTTTGCAGCAACTAAACGATAAGCGCTCAAAATCTCTTCATCAGTTACTGAATC
>CAITFY010000090.1 GCA_903891755.1 uncultured Actinomycetes bacterium
CAAGTAACACTTCAGATAGTAAAAACCCCCGGTGGATTCCACCGGGGGTTTTTTAATACCGCTAATTAATTATGCGAGTTTCTTCTGCAAGTTCTCATCAATTGCTGCCAAGAAGTCTTGGGTGTTTAGCCAAGGAGCATCCTTAGAGATAAGAAGTGCCAAATCCTTTGTCATCTTGCCGGACTCAACAGTCTCAATGCAGACCGCTTCCAGGTTCTTTGCAAAGGCTGCAAGCTCTGGATTGTTATCCAACTTAGCGCGATGCGAAAGGCCTTGTGTCCAAGCAAAGATCGATGCAATTGGATTCGTTGAGGTCTGCTTACCCTTCTGGTGATCGCGGTAATGACGTGTCACTGTTCCGTGGGCAGCCTCTGACTCAACCGTCTTTCCATCTGGTGTCATCAATACTGATGTCATCAAACCGAGTGAGCCATAACCTTGTGCAACGGTATCTGACTGAACATCGCCATCGTAGTTCTTGCAAGCCCAGACATATCCGCCAGGCATGCGAAGTGACATAGCAACCATGTCATCGATGAGGCGGTGCTCGTACCAGATTCCAAGTGCATCAAATTGAGATTTGAACTCTGCTTGGTAGATCTCTTCAAAGATATCTTTAAAGCGTCCGTCATATGCCTTCAAGATGGTGTTCTTTGTGGAGAGATAAACCGGATACTTACGAAGTAGGCCGTAGTTCAATGAGGCGCGAGCGAAGTCGCGGATTGAATCATCGAGGTTGTACATGGCCATGGTTACACCGGAGCCAGGGAAGTTAAATACTTCGTGCTCAATGGTTTCGCCGCCATCTTCTGGAACGAATGTGATGGTGAGCTTTCCCTTGCCAGGAATGCGGAAGTCAGTAGCGCGGTATTGATCACCGAATGCGTGACGACCGATAACGATTGGCAAGGTCCAGTGAGGGACCAAGCGGGGAACATTTGAGATGATGATTGGCTCGCGGAAGATAACTCCACCGAGGATGTTGCGGACTGTTCCGTTAGGAGACTTCCACATCTTCTTAAGGCCGAACTCTTCTACACGGGCCTCATCTGGAGTGATGGTTGCGCACTTAACTCCAACGCCATGCTTCAAGATTGCATGAGCGGAGTCAATCGTGACCTGATCATCTGTGGCATCGCGATTTTCAATGCTGAGGTCGTAATATTCAAGATTTACATCGAGGTAAGGCAGAATCAATTTATCTTTGATGAACTGCCAGATGATGCGTGTCATCTCATCGCCATCGAGCTCGACGACAGTTCCAGTTACCTTAATCTTTGACATCTATATTTCCCGCTCTCTAGAAAGTAGTTTCTTAAAGATCTTTAACATCGGCTTGCTTGGTGCGAACAGCTTCGGCCGCAACCTTGAGCGCTGCAACTTCACTTTCGGTAAGCGCAGTTTCTACAACTTCCTTAATTCCAGTGCGGCCAATCTTCGCCTCAACACCGAGGTAGACGCCTTCAATTCCGTATTGGCCTTCGACCCATGCACAGACAGGCATTACTTCACCTGAGTCTTCGATTACTGCCTTAGCCATACGAGCAGCAGCAGCTGATGGGGCGTAATAAGCAGAACCAGTCTTGAGCAGCGCAACTACTTCAGCGCCACCATTACGTGTGCGGTCAACGAGATCACTGATGTCTGCTTCTGAAAGAAGTGAGGTCAGCGGTTGACCATTGACTGTGCAGCGACTTGGGACTGGAACCATGGTGTCACCATGTGAACCGAGTGTCAGTGTCTTTACTGACCCGACTGGTACAGCGAGTTTTTCTGCGACAAAGTTAGTGAAGCGCGCTGTATCCAACATGCCTGCTTGACCCATCACTTGGTGATGTGGGAAACCAGTTGCAAGTTGAGCGAGCGCCGTCATCTCATCGAGTGGATTTGATACGACGATGATGACTGCGTTTGGTGAATGCTTTGCAATATTCTCAGCGACTCCGCGAACGATTCCAGCATTCACTCCGATGAGATCCATGCGAGACATTCCAGGCTTGCGAGGTAATCCAGCTGTAATAACGACAACATCAGAATTGGCCGTTGCTTCATAGCCGGCGCCTTCAGGAGTGGTTGTTGCGCCAATAACTTTAGTTTCAAAGCCTTCGATAGAGCGCGATTGATTCATATCAAGCGCAAGACCCTCTGGCTTCCCTTCCACGATATCTGTGAGAACGACTGTCTCAAAGATGTCGTATTCAGCTAAGCGCAGGGCGGTTGTTGAACCATAGAAACCGCTACCAACGACTGTGACTTTGCCAGATCTACTCATGGAATCCTCCGTAAAAGTGAACTGCCGCAATCCTACTTTGCGTGCGGCAAAGTTAAAGACACTACGAAGAGGAGCAGCGTCACACCGATTGGGATTAAGAGTTCAATTGTCCGGCGGTTCGCACTTCGCGTATATGCGACATATGTATACAAAGCACCACCGATGGCGACCAAGATAGAGCCACTTCGGACTGCGTTAAGGATGCCAAGTGTGACCCCGATTACAACCAGTGCGACTGAGAGCCCAAACCAGAGTGATTGCGGCCCCTTAACTGGGGGAAGTTTCTTACCGAGAGCTGCCAGCACGGGCGGCCATTTCAACGACATTGGTGAGCAACATGGCGCGGGTCATTGGACCCACTCCACCTGGCATGGGGGCGATAAAGGCAGCGACATCAGCCACTCCTGGATGAATATCGCCGAGCAATCCAGCATCGGTCCGAGTAATACCTACATCCAAAACTGTTGCTCCTGGCTTCACCATCTCTGGAGTTAAGAGATGAGCACTGCCTACGGCTGCGACGACGATATCCGCCTTGCGAGTATGAGCCGCAACATCTTTGGTGCCTGTGTGAGTAATTGTGACGGTGGCATCATCACCCTTGCGAGTCAAGAGCAGAGCGAGCGGTCGGCCCACAGTAATTCCACGACCCATGATGACAACTTCGGCGCCTTTAGTTGAGATGCCGTAACGATGGAGAAGTTCCAAAATTCCGCGTGGAGTACATGGAAGCGGAGCGGGTTCGCCCAATACTAATTTTCCTAAATTGAGTGGGTGTAATCCATCTGCATCTTTTGCGGGATCAATTGATTCCAAGATTAAGTTTGCAGAGATTCCACGTGGAAGTGGAAGTTGCACGATATAACCGGTGCACTCCGGTGCGTTGTTGAGATCTTTGATTGCTGCGAGGACATCCGCCTGTGAGGCGGTCGCCGGAAGATCAACTCGAAGTGAAGCAATGCCTACTTCTGCGCAGTCGCGATGTTTTCCTGAAACATATGAATGTGATCCTGGATCATCACCAACAAGCACTGTGCCGAGTCCTGGCTTACTCTGCATCTGCGCTACAACCGCGGCGAGCTCGCTCTTAATAGTCTTTGCAGTGGCCTTACCATCAAGGATTTGAGCGCTCATTGGTGCATCCTAACTAGGCGTGTGAGAAGTGGCGAACACCCGTGAAGAACATAGCAATTCCGCCAGCCTTAGCTGCCGCGATTACCTCTTCATCACGCACGCTGCCTCCGGGTTGAACCACGGCCTTTACACCTGCATCAATCAATATCTGTAACCCGTCAGCAAATGGGAAGAAGGCATCACTGGATGCAACGGCCCCACGTGCCCGCTCACCGGCGCGTGCTACTGCAAGGCGTGCTGAATCAACGCGATTCACCTGACCCATTCCTACGCCTACAGATGCGCTTTCGTGCGCCAAGAGAATTGCATTGCTCTTCACTGCTCGAACTGCGCGCCAAGCAAATTGCAGATCCTGTAAGACCTCGGCGGATACCGGCTCACCTGAAACTTGAGTCCAACCCGCAACCTCATCTCCAGGTGCATTTACGAGATCAGCGTCTTGGATGAGAATTCCACCAGATATCGGGCGACGTTCAATAGATGGATTTATATATTCATTTAAGGTCAAAATTCTGATTGAAGGTTTCTTGGAGAGAACTTCAACTGCACCAGCCTCATAACTTGGGGCGATTACAACTTCGGTAAATACCTCAGAGAGCGCCGTTGCCATAGCCAGAGAAACTGGACGATTGGTTGCCACTACCCCACCAAATGCAGAAACTGGATCGCACTCGTGCGCCTTCTTATAAGCCGCTTCAATTGTTGCGCCAACTGCAATTCCACATGGGTTTGCATGCTTAATAATCGCTACACAGGGCTCATTGTGGTCATATGCGCTTCGTACCGCCGCATCGGCATCTGTGTAATTATTAAATGACATCTCTTTGCCATGAAGTTGTACAGCTTGAGCAATACCAGGCTGAATCCAACCAGATACATTTGAATACACACTTGCCCTCTGATGTGGATTCTCACCATAACGAAGAGATGCAATGCGGTGGAAGATTGCCGCTTTCCACTCATCTGCTACATCTAGTTGATCACCCATCCACGTTGCAATGGCGGCGTCATATTCTGCGGTGGTTCGGAAAGTTTCCATGGCTAAACGAGTGCGCTCTTCTAAAGTAAATCCTCCAGCAGCGATAGCTTCTAAGAGCCCCGCATATTGTTGTGGTGAAGAGATCACTGCCACTGAACCGTGATTTTTTGCTGCGCCGCGCAACATTGATGGGCCGCCAATGTCAATCTGTTCAATGCACTCTGCATAATCAGCACCCGATGCAATCGTTGCTGAAAATGGATACAAGTTAATAACAATCAAATCAAAAGGTGCAATGTCATGTGATGCGATTGCAGCGAGGTGCTCTGCATTGTTCTGGTCGGCCAAGATGCCACCGTGAATGCGAGGGTGCAGGGTCTTTACTCGTCCACCCATCATCTCGGGAAATCCGGTGTAATCCTCGACTGCGATTACGGGAATACCGGCGGCTGCCAAAGTCTTAGCGGTCGAACCGGTTGAAAGTATTTCAACACCTGCGGCAGCTAGCGCTTGCCCCAACTCCACCAAGCCGGTCTTCTCGTAGACGCTAATTAACGCTCTGCGGATGGGTTTACGAGTGCTCACAGTTTTCCTGTCCGTCCATATTCAGCGAGAACCTCAACAATGAGTGCTCGTTCGACAATCTTA
>CAITFY010000091.1 GCA_903891755.1 uncultured Actinomycetes bacterium
AGCATCAGCTGGGTCATCGCGCAAAGTGCGCAGCAATAAGGTGGACATTCGCAACATGCGAGAACCTTATCTAACGAGGAAGTAGTTATAGACCGTTCACGGTAGGTGTGCCAGAGACAACGCCTGCGGCGGCCATCTCATCGGCCAGACGATTGGCTTCAAAGATCAAGGTCTCAACAATCTCCGCTTCAGGAACTGTCTTGATTACTTCCCCGCGTACGAAGATCTGTCCTTTTCCATTTCCAGATGCCACACCAAGGTCTGCCTCGCGAGCTTCACCTGGACCATTAACGACGCAACCCATGACTGCTACGCGAAGTGGAACGGTCATTCCTTGCAAGCCAGCCTGAACCTTCTCGGCCAGAGAGTAGACATCTACTTGAGCGCGGCCACAGGATGGGCAGGAGACAATTTCGAGTTTGCGTTGTCGCAAGTTGAGGGATTCCAGAATTGAGATTCCAACTTTGACCTCTTCAACGGGAGGCGCTGATAGGGAGACACGAATGGTGTCGCCGATTCCCTCAGCAAGCAAGATTCCAAATGCAGTTGCGGATTTAATGGTTCCTTGGAAAATCGGACCGGCTTCAGTCACTCCGAGGTGCAGCGGGTAATCACACTGTGCTGCAAGAAGTCGGTAGGCCTTCACCATCGTTACGGGATCATGATGCTTCACTGAAATTTTAATATCGGAAAAACCATGCTCTTCAAAGAGTGATGCTTCCCAGAGCGCTGACTCAGCAAGTGCCTCTGGTGTGGCCTTTCCATACTTTGCCAAGAGGCGTGGATCAAGTGATCCAGCGTTGACTCCGATACGAATTGGAATACCAGCATCGCCTGCGGCCTTAGCGACTTCCTTCACCTTGTCATCAAATTGCTTAATGTTTCCAGGATTAACACGAACGGCCGCGCAACCGGCATCGATAGCGGCAAAGATGTACTTAGGTTGGAAGTGGATATCTGCAATAACTGGAATCTGAGATTTCTTGGCGATCGCCTTGAGGGCGTCGGCATCATCCTGGCTCGGCACAGCCACGCGAACAATCTGGCAGCCAGAAGCTGTGAGCTCTGCAATCTGCTGCAGGGTGGCATTTACATCTGAGGTAAGCGTGGTGCACATGGACTGCACGCTTACAGGGGCATCGCCTCCCACAAGGACGCTTCCTACCTTGAGCTGCTTGCTCTTACGGCGGGGTGCGAGGACTGGCAATGGGGCTGATGGAATTCCGAGATCGACCATGGCTTTATTCTGCCTCAAATTAGAGATTGAAGTGAACTGGATTGAAGATATCGGCTGCGAGCAGCATTAATGAGAGCGCGACCAGGAAGATAAAGACCACCGCTGTGATGGGCATCAATTTTTCGAGGTCAATTGGGGCTGGTTCTGGAAGTGAGCGGCGACGCGCGCTCCATCTGCGGTACCCATCAATTATTGCTACCGCCATATGTCCGCCATCGAGTGGCAATAGTGGCAAGAGATTAAATATTCCAATAAAGATATTGAGGCTCGCGATAATGAGGAGGAATGTCTCGAGTTTGTCGCCGAAGCTCAGCGCATGGTTGCTCGCTGTTGCGGCGGAGGCTTGAGCAACTCCTACAACTCCCACTAGACCATTGGCATCGCGCTTTGCTCCAAGGAAGGTCTGACGGAATAGTGCTGGGACTTTTCCAGGTAGTGAGATAAGCGATTTTATGCTGGTCGAGAAGAAGTTGGAACCGAGGCTCCATGTATCGTGAATGGAAGTGATAATGCCTTCGCGTTGTAAACCAATCTTGCTGATAATTCCGAGCATCCCGTAGCTCTTGCCTTCAATCGTCACTTGAGCGGGGGTTGCATCGAGAGAGATGCTTTGACCAGCGCGATCGATCACTAGACGAACACTCTTACCTGCGGAGTTACGAATAACTTGAACGCCCTTGCTCCAGTCGGTGACCTTCACGCCATTTACAGAGATGATGTGATCTCCTGGCATAAGCCCAGCGCTCTTGGCGGGTGAAACTGTTGCGCCAGCAGGACATGCGTTTGAAGTCGCGCTTGTATTTATGCAAGGTAGAACCTGATCAATGATTGGCAGTGTTGTAGAAACACCAATTCCAAAGAAGATCACGAAGAGAAGAACAAATCCCAAAATGAAGTGGCTGATGGAACCTGCTGCTAGGACGATTAAACGGCGGGGCGCTGATGCTTTAACGAAAGCCCGAGGCGCCTCTTCTTCGCTCATCTCTTCATGGATAGACATGCCGATGATGCGGCAATAGCCACCAGCAGGAATCGCCTTAATACCGAACTCAGTCTCACCTCTGGTGAAAGACCAGATCTTGTATCCGAAGCCTAGGAAGAACTCGGTGACTTTCATTCCAAACTTTTTGGCGAAGATAAAGTGGCCAAATTCATGGAGCATGACAGAGAGCAAGAGCGCGACTACGAAAGCTAGAACTCCAAGTGCCTGCAACATTATCTCTTCTCCACAACTAGTGATCGAGCAACCTGACGAGCATCTTCTTCTACCGCACTGACATCGACCAAATCTCGCATAATAGATCCTGAGAGTGATTCGAGTTTTGATGCAGTTCCTGCGACCACTTCAATAATCGAAGTAAATGGAATTTCACCGCTCATAAAGGAAGCAACGGCAACTTCATTTGCGGCGTTAAATACAGCGGGCAATCCCCCGCCCAACTTTCCACAATGTCTCGCTAAATTAATTGCGGGAAATTTGCTCTCATCAATAGGTGCAAATGTCCAGGAGTGCGACTGGGTCCAATCAACTGCCGACGTTGCGTGAGCAGTTCGGTGAGGCGCTCCCATTGCGTAGGCAATCGGGCCTTTCATATTTGGAGGGCTTAACTGGGCAATTGTTGCGCCATCTACAAACTCAACCATGGAGTGG
>CAITFY010000092.1 GCA_903891755.1 uncultured Actinomycetes bacterium
AACAATATTTTCACTAGTCCAGGTTGGTTCGCAACCGACGATATCAATCAACCAACGACGCAAGATTTCCTGGCCATTTTCGGAGTGTAAAACTTCTGGATGGAACTGAACTCCAGCAAGAGTTGCATCAGAGTTTTCAAAGGCCACGATTGGAGTGTCAGCAGTACGAGCCGTTGCGATAAATCCTTGAGGCGCACTGGTTACTGAATCGCCGTGACTCATCCATACCCGTGATTGGGTATCTAAACCGCGTAACAACTTGGAATTGTCATCATGGCTCATTGAGGTGCGACCGAATTCGGATTTACCTGTCTTTGTCACTACTCCGCCAAGTGCTGCGGCCATCACCTGAAATCCGTAGCAGATTCCAAAGGTAGGAATATTGTGGTCGAAGATTGACGCATCGAGAGTTGGTGCACCCTCCTCATAAACACTGGAAGGTCCGCCACTCAAAATAATCGCCTTAGGTTTCTTGGCAATCATCTCTGCAACCGACATAGTCGATGGAACAATTTCAGAGTAGACGTTGGCTTGACGCACACGCCTTGCAATTAATTGTGCGTACTGCGCGCCGAAGTCAACGACCAGTACGAGATCAGGCACGGTGAATAACTACTTCTACCCGTTGGAACTCTTTGAGATCTGAGTAACCAGATGTTGCCATGCCGCGGCGCAGCGCACCGAAGAGGTTCATGGAGCCATCAGATGTATGTGAAGGTCCGGTCAAGATCTCTTGCAGAGTTCCGACAGTTCCAACATGGACTCTATCTCCGCGAGGAAGTTCTGAGTGGTGAGCTTCTGCTCCCCAATGCCAACCTTTACCTGGAGCTTCAACTGCGCGAGCGAGAGGACTGCCCATCATTACTGCATCAGCGCCACAAGCAATCGCCTTGGCGATATCTCCGCTGCGACCCACTGAGCCATCGGCAATAACGTGTACATAACGTCCGCCCGATTCATCCATGTAGTCGCGGCGCGCTGAGGCAACCTCTGCAACGGCCGATGCCATAGGTACTGCAATTCCAAGAACGGTACGGGTCGTGTGTGCTGCCCCGCCGCCAAATCCAACTAATACACCAGCAGCACCAGCGCGCATAAGGTGCAGCGCACCTGTCGCGGTAGCGCATCCACCAACAATGACAGGGACATCTAGTTCGTAGATAAATTTCTTAAGGTTAAGAGGCTCGGTCTTTGACGAGACATGCTCTGCGCTCACAGTTGTTCCGCGAATAACGAATAAATCTACGCCTGCTTTAACAACCACTTCGTGAAGTTCTGCGGTTCGTTGTGGTGAGAGCGCGGCAGCGACGGTTACGCCAGATGCTCGAATCTCTGCAATGCGTTCCTTAATGAGCTCGGGACGGATCGGAGCTGAATACAACTCCTGCATGCGACCGATGGCTTGTTCTTGTGGAAGGGATGCAATCTCACCAAGCGGAATTCGAGGATCTTCATGGCGAGTCCACAACCCTTCTAAGTTAAGAACTCCGACTCCACCAAGCTTTCCAATAGAAATGGCGGTCTCGGGTGAAACCACTGAATCCATTGGGGCAGCGAGCATTGGGAGATCAAACTTGTAGGCATCAATCTGCCATTGAATAGAAACCTCTTCTGGGTCGCGGGTACGACGGCTTGGCACAATGGCAATATCGTCAAATGAGTAAGCGATATGAGCGCGCTTACCAGGACCGATTTCTATCTCATTCATTGCTACTCCTCATGCCGCTCTCCACGAATTAATTTCCACCGCGATAATTTGGTGCATCTGCTACATCGAAGATGTCGTG
>CAITFY010000093.1 GCA_903891755.1 uncultured Actinomycetes bacterium
GATCCAACTCACCCCCTAATCGTAGGAGCCTTAGGGGTGCGGACCATCCCAAGTGGCCCTTTGTGGGGAAAACAGCCCCAAATCTTCAGATTCCGTTTAGGACAAGTTCACATATAGTCCTGTGCCAGAGCAGGGGGCGGGGTACCCTTCACCAATGCGCGATGTATTCCACGAGGAGCTCGAGTCCATTACGGCCGACCACCTCAAAATGACAGCCCTGGTCCGCGATGCAATTGAATCCGCCACCAAGGCTCTTCTCAATGCCGATCTTCAATTGGCCGAAAAGGTAATCGCCGATGATCTTGCGGTAGACACCATTCAACAGAACTTGGATGAGCGCACCATCAACATCATGGCTCGCCAGCAACCTGTTGCCTCTGACCTTCGTCGCCTTGTTAGCTCTCTTCGCATCAGTGCGGATCTTGAGCGCATGGGCGATCTTGCACATCACATCGCCAAGTTGGCTCGCATGCGTTATCCAAATAAAGCTGTCCCAGATGAAGTTGTAGAAACAATCGCCGAGATGGGCTTCGCTGCTTCTCGTATCGTGGAGAAGATGGCAGTTGTTCTGGAATTTCACGACACCAACCGTGCGCTTGAAATTGATGCAGATGATGATGAGATGGACAAGTTACAGCGCAAGCTGATTGCTACCATTCTTGGACCAGAGTGGAAGCATTCTATTGAATCTGCGGTTGATATGGCCTTTGCGAGCCGCTACTACGAGCGCTTCTCAGATCACGCGGTCTCTATCGCACAACGTGTGTACTACACCGAGACCGGCGAATTCGCTCCTAAGAGTTAATTTACTTCTTACCCTGATTTGCAACAGCAGTAATTGCATCTGCAGCGGCTGCTGGATCTAAGTACTCGCCACCTTTTGTCTTAGGTGTGAAATCATCATTGAGTTCATAGAGCAATGGAATTCCAGTTGGAATATTGAGTCCTGCGATATCAGCATCAGAGATTCCATCAAGATGCTTTACCAAGGCGCGAAGTGAATTTCCATGGGCAGTTACAAGCACTGTCTTATGCGCTGTGAGATCAGGGATGATCGCATCAAACCAATAAGGCAACATACGAACCACTACATCTTTGAGGCACTCTGACTTTGGAAGTGCATCCCCGAGATCTGCGTAGCGTGGGTCGTGAGCCTGGCTGAACTCATCATTATCTTCAATGGGTGGAGGTGGTACATCAAAGGAGCGGCGCCAGAGCATAAATTGCTCCTCGCCATACGCAGCCAAGGTCTGCGCCTTATCTTTACCTTGCAAAGCGCCATAGTGACGCTCATTTAAACGCCATGAGCGATGGACTGGAATCCAGGAGCGATCACATTCATCCAGGGCAATCTGGGAGGTGTTGATTGCACGGCGAAGAAGTGAGGTGTGCACGATATGTGGAAGTAAACCGCGCTCTTTAAGGAGCTCACCACCACGCCTAGCTTCAGCCCGACCCTTCTCAGAGAGGTTTACATCAACCCATCCGGTGAAGAGATTCTTAGCGTTCCACTCGGATTCACCATGACGAAGCAAGATTAATTGTGTGCTCATTGCACCAGTTTAATAGAAGATTCCTCGCCCCGAGACAGTACCCAGTCATATACA
>CAITFY010000094.1 GCA_903891755.1 uncultured Actinomycetes bacterium
CCGCGAAATGTTCCAGAGAGCATTGGTCCACCTGGAACCACAATCGCAGGAATATTTACTGAAGCAGCTGCCATCAGGAGTGCTGGAATAGTTTTGTCGCATCCTCCTAAGAGGACAACACCATCAATGGGATTTGCGCGAAGCATCTCTTCAATTGCCATTGCCGCCATATTGCGCCAGAGCATCGCGGTTGGCTTGACTTGAGTTTCACCGAGTGAGACGACTGGAAGGTTATGGGGAATTCCGCCAGCTTCCCAAATTCCTTTTTGTACATATTCTGAAACCTCATTGAGGTGGGCATTGCAGGGAGTTAAATCTGAAGCGGTGTTTGCAATGGCAATGTGTGGTTTCTTGCCATCGAAGGCGTCATCGGGAAGTCCGCGGCGCATCCAAGCGCGATGAATGTAGGCATTGCGATCATCCCCGCCGTACCACCCTGCACTGCGCAAATTGCTCATGACGGCTCACTTACTTTTTTAGGAAGTTTGGAATCGCATATTTTTATTTGGATGACTATAACATGGGGTCATGCCCGCACTCTGGAGCCCGCAATGGCGAAGCTAAGGGTTTGGGATGCGCGCACGTGTCATGTAGGTGAAGGACCTGTCGCGGTGGGAGCGAACCATTCCACAGTCCATTGGGTGGATATTCTTAACAACAAAATTTACTGGCGAGATTTAGCGAGTGATGAGAGTGGTGAAATTCCCACTTCTGAAAATGTGAGTTTTGTACTCCCGAGAAGCGATGGTGGACTTGTCATTGGAAATGCACACGGCCCTGATCTCTTAGAGCTGGATGGTTCACTCATTCGCCTTCCGGGACGTCTCGAGGCTGATGGTGCAGCCGACCCACTTCCGATGCGATGGAATGATGCGAAGGTCGGACCCACTGGTGAGATTTGGCTCGGCACTTCTTCATACGGTGCACCTACAGATCGCATTGGTCTTCACAGACTAAGCGCAGATGGAAAGAAGATGGTGCGAATCGCGGGTGGTATGGGTTTGAGTAATGGTCTGGATTGGAGCCCAGATGGAAAGCTCTTCTATCTTGTCGACACAACCCAGTTCCTCGTTTATGTGTACGACTATGAGGCAGGTGAGATTTTCAATCAGCGAATCGCGCTTCGCTTTGACCCTGAGTTAAAACAATATCCAGATGGAATGACCGTTGATAGCGGAGGTTGCTTGTGGATTGCATTCTGGAATGGAAGTTGCATCAGAAGGTATTCCCCGGAGTTCGAACTTTTAGAAACTATTGAATTTCCCGTGAAATTCGTTTCTAGTTGCGCCTTTGCAGGCACCGAACTTCGTACCCTAGTAGTTACAACATCTACGGGGGATAATGGCTGGCACGACGAACATGAATTTGCTGGAATGACTTTTTTGGTTGATACCGATAGCAGGGGAAAGGCGCCGTATGTCTTCGGAAGTTAATCGGACAGGAGAGCAAGCGGACCGAGTTGCAATCGTCACTGGCGGTTCTAGCGGCATTGGCCGAGGCGCTGCAAATGAATTGGCACGCCAAGGAGCGAGTGTTGTGGTGCATGGTCTCACTCATGAGGAAGCAACTCTTGTCGTTCAGGAGATTCGTGGAGCTGGTGGAATTGCTGTAGCTGCGAGCGGCCCCATCGATGATCCCGAAACCTCTCTTCAAGCGGTTGCGATTGCGCTCAAAGAGTTTGGTCATCTAGATGTTCTCGTTACTTCTGCGGGTATTCAAAGGTACGGAACAACAATTGATACTCCCGTTGAAGTTTGGGACGAGGTCTTTAATGTAAATGTGAAGGGCGTATTTCTTGCCTGCCAAGCTGCTCTACCTGAAATTAGAAAGAGCGCGGCTGGAGCCATTGCAATTATTGCCTCTGTGCAGGCCAGCGCCACTCAAGCAAATGTTGCCGCTTACACATCCAGCAAAGGCGCCTTACTTTCGTTAGCTCGCGCCATGGCGGTTGATGAAGGTCCCCATGGAGTGCGCGTGAATTCCATAAGCCCAGGAACAATCGATACTCCCATGCTTCGCAACACGGCGCGTTTATTGAGTGATGGTTCATCAGCTGGAATGCAAGGCCTTGTAGATGATTGGGGTTCGGCACACGCGCTGGGTCGCACTGGAACAATCCAAGAGTTAGGTGCAGTAATTTCATTTGTCACAAGCCCTCGCGCAAGTTTCATGACGGGTGATGACATCAGAGTCGATGGGGGATTGCTAGCCCGCTTGGCTGCCGCTGCTCCTAAGGGAGATAAGAAGTGATTTTCTTAAGCGAACAATTATCAGCGCGCCCATCTGCGCTCTGGGAGCTTGTTAAACAGTGTGGAGTAAGTACCACCGTCTCGCTCTTACAAGGCGCTGAGCAAGAGCAGCG
>CAITFY010000095.1 GCA_903891755.1 uncultured Actinomycetes bacterium
CGGCGGCTCTACTGAGTTCGTTTTGGGAAGTCAGAGTGTCCAAGCGGCACGCTCAGTAAATATTGGCTGCGTTCGCATGCATGAGCGCCACCTCAATTCACAACCTCCCACCAAGGCTCAGATTGAAGCTGCTACTGCAGATATAGACCACGCTATCTCTGAAGCCGCAGCGGAGGTAGATTTCAGCGCTGCTCACACCTTGATAGCCGTTGCGGGGACCGCCACCACGGTCGCAGCTGCTGCACTTGGATTGAGCGAATATGACAGGCACTCAATTCATCTCTCCAGAATTTCTGCTGATCGGGTGCATGAAGTTGCTGCAATGTTTGCATCCATGACACGGGATGAAATTGCTGCACTTGGTTATATGCATCCTGGCCGCGTTGATGTGATTACAGCGGGTTCCTTGGTTTTATCTCGCGTCATGGAGTTAACAGGAGCGCTTGAATTTATTGCTTCAGAATCAGATATCCTCGATGGAATCGCCTGGGGCCTTGCCACGTTATAAATCAATCGCCGCTCTTGATAAGGCGATTACAGCATGCACCCTCTGCCCGCGCCTGGTCTCATGGTGCAACGAAGTTGCGATTACCAAGCGTAAGTCCTACACAGATCATGATTACTGGGGTAAGCCTGTTACCGGCTTTGGTGATACCCAAGCTGAAATAATTATTGTGGGGCTTGCACCAGGAGCACATGGCGCAAATCGCACGGGACGAATCTTCACCGGAGATAGTTCGGGCGATTTTTTATTCTCCTCTCTTTACCGAACCGGTTTAGCGAAAATACCAACGAGTGAATCACGCAATGATGGGCAGGAACTCTTTAAAACTCGCATCCTCTGCGCAGTTCGCTGCGCACCGCCAGATAACAAACCATCGATGGAAGAGAAAGCCACATGCGCGCCATTTATGGCCAATGAGATTGAATTACTAATGCCTACAACAAAAGTATTTGTTGCTCTGGGTAACTTTGCTTGGACAGGCTTAATCGCGCAATTAGTTTCAATGGGATTTTCAGTTCCATCTCCAAGACCAAAGTTTGGCCACAGCGCCATCTTTGACGCAATCTCCGCAGAAGGAGAGAGCGTAAAGGTGATCGGCAGCTATCACCCCAGCCAACAAAATACCTTCACAAAGAAATTGACTCCGCCGATGCTTGATGAAATCTTCAAGCTGGCGAAGTCAACTTCGAGTAAAGCTAAGAAATCACGCAGAAACTAGCTCAGCGCACATGGCACGGAATGCTTGAGTGTGCGCATCAATATCAGCAGCTGTCGTCTCTGGTGAGACGAGAGCCATATTGTGAAATGGCGTAATCAAGAATCCATCATTGAGCAGGCGCAGGTGCACATATTGCTCGAGTTCAAAATCGCCAGCGTCAGCAGCTTCCTTGCCGGTACGAGGGGCGTTAGGTTGGAAGAGATACTCACCGCGTGCACCTAACCTAGAGCAGTACCAAGGGAGATCAAATTCCTTGATTGCCGCATCCACTCCGTCACACCATTGGGTGCCAAGAGAGACCATGCGCTCAAAAGCCTCATCCGTGAGGACTTGAGTAAGGGTCGCGCGCATCGCTGCCAAGCTCAATGCATTTCCAGCTAGGGTACTTCCGATTCCGCCAGTATCGATGAGTTCGCGCTCAACCTTGGCTCTGATTCGATCAGCAATCTCAGAACGCATTCCAAATGTTCCAGTTGGAATTCCACCTGCAATTGCTTTGCCGATAGTAAGCACATCGGGTTTTAATCCATGTAGAGCTGTCATACCACCAGGCCCTACAGAGATCGTGTGGGTCTCATCGATTATCCACACAGCGCCATACTTCTTAGCGAGTTCACCCACTGCTTCTAAGTAGCCCTCATCAGGCAGCACGATGCCGATATTAGTCATGGCGGGTTCCATCAAGATTGCCGCAACATCGCCGTGCGCGAGAGCCGCTTCCATGGCTGCAAGATCATTGAATTCAACGACGCGAGTTGTTTCCGCTAAATCAACTGGAGCACCAAGGTTGCCCGGGCGTTTGATGGTCTTGCCATTCTCATCCAGAGTTGCAAAGGTTTCATCAACCGAGCCGTGATAACACTTATCAATAACAATTATTTTGGAACGTTCGGTGATAAGTCTGGAGTAGCGAATAACGTGGCGATTGGCATCAGTGGCGGTAACGGTGAACTGCCAGAGCGGTAAACCAAAACGCCTGGAAAGTTCGGCTGCGACAGTGACTGCATCTTCGGTAGGAAGCATTGCGGTTAAGCCACGCTTCAACTGAGCATGGATCGCTTCAACTGTAGGGGCAGGGGAGTGGCCAGTCATCGAACCAGTATCACCAAGACAGAGATCTACATACTCATGGCCGTCGACATCGGTGAAGTGAGCTCCTTGCGCGCTATCAACAAAGAGGGGGTAGGCGCCGGGCCATTTAGCCATCCAGGACATCGGGACTCCGCCTGGCATTACCTCTTTAGCTGCCTTGAAAAGTTCACCGCTTTTTGGGTGGAGCTCCAAAAAACGCTCTTCTTCAATTTTCATCACCTTTTTAAGGTGATCTCTATTAATCGTAAACATAGGCTCAGTCTAATGGCAGCGATACTCTAATCATTATGAACATCCAACTTCTTGGCGCGTTAGTAGTTGCGGGGTTAGTTGGTCCGCTCCTTCGCATCCCAAAGGGATGGGGAGTACCTGTTGCGGTTGGGGAACTTGTTATCGGCGCCATCTTTGGAGCGAGTGGTTTCAACAAAATTCCATACTCTGACCCTTCGCTTAAATTGCTCGCTACTGTGGGTTTTGCGCTTCTCATGTTCTCAGCTGGAAGCCATATCGACTATCGGTCACTTACAAAACGTTCGTTTGAAAAAGCCTTCTGGATTCTTCTTGCCAATTTCCTACTTTCGATTCTTGTAGGAATAGCGATTAAACACGTGACTCATTTTGATAATTGGAAGCTTGTTGCGACTCTCGCTTTCTCTAGCTCGGCGGCACTTATCATTCCTCTCACCGAATTAATTGCACCATCGCTCTCTCGCAGCATTTTGATTACTCAAGTAATTTTGGCCGACGCCACAGCTTTCATTGCCCTTCCCTTTTTCACACAGAGGGGAGGACATCTAGAGGCTATGCAGGGTGCATTCGTTGTCCTCATCGCCTGTGCGCTCATTTACTTCCTACTTATATTTGCTAAGTCGAAAAATTGGTTGAATAGAATTCACCAAGTATCCAAGGAAGATCACCTTGGATTAGAGCTTCGAATCAGTTTGGCTCTTCTCCTGCTGGTTTCAGCGCTGGGTATTCACTTTCAAGCATCCGTAATGATTGCAGGATTTACGCTCGGAGTGGCGCTTGCCAGTGTCGGAGTGCCACATCGCTTGGCACTTCAATTATTCGGTGTGAGTGATGGATTCTTTGCCCCGCTTTACTTTGTTTGGCTCGGTGCCTCTATAAATATTCGAGATACCTTCAACTCTCGAGATAGCGTCTTATTAGCGGTGCTCTTATGCTGTGGAGCGGTCATCGCTCACATTCCCGCAGCCCTCTTCAATCAACCTCGAAAGAATATTTTGATTTCATCTGCGCAACTTGGAATTCCTGCAGCAGCGGTTACTCTAGGCTCCACAAATGGAGTACTTACCGCTGGAGAATCCGGCGCAATCCTGCTCAGCGCTGTAGTAACCATTTTATTTACAATCTAGTTATTTAGATATCAGATTGAATGTAAATGTCTCCGCCTGCTTCGGCGACCTTGTAACCCTGGAGCGGAGAGCGGGCGGGGCCATTTATAACAGCACCTGTTCGCCCATCGAAGACTGATCCATGGCATGGGCAAGCAAGAGTCTTGTCGGCCTCGCCCACAAAGCAGCCTTGGTGTGTGCATACAACTGAGTGAACAGTAACAACACCTGCTGAAAGAAAGAGTGCGAGTGAAACTGATTTACCTTTTAGATCTTTAGCAACAACAATCTTTGATTTTCCCTCTGTTAGGTCAGAGAGTTTTGCTGCAATAAAACCTGAAACTATTTGAGGTGTTGAGGTAACACTTGGCGCAGGTGGAGGCGAGTGCGTTGCTTCTGGTGAAGGCGTTGTTGAGTGAGAACTCGCTGGACTAGTAGATGGCGTTGGATGCAGGGTGATTGTCGGCTTAGCAGGCGTTAATAGCTGCCATTGGAGCTTGCCAGATTTCTTAACGCAGATGTAGTTCTTACCTTTAAGAAGAACCTTCTGTCCGGCTTTAGAGCAGATCGCTTTTGGCACTTCAGCGAAAGCTGGAATTGGAAGAAGAGTCAGGAGAAGTGATGAACCTGAACCGATGAGAAAACTTCTGCGCGCCTTGTTGAACTCAATCATGCGGGAAGTTTACGTCGATTTTGTGCGTTAATTTCTAGTCTTTTTGCCTAGTAGACTCTGCATTTCATCATTGACTTGTGAAAGCCCCGATAGCCCAATGGCAGAGGCAGAGGACTTAAAATCCTCCAAGTGTGGGTTCGACCCCCACTCGGGGCACGCATCGCATGTAGTTAATCCACGTCCGCCATCTGGGCTGGGTTTCATTAAATGACGGCGGGGAGTGGGCAGATGCAATCGAAGAGTTGGATGGTCACAGCACTTTTCAATTCTGTTGCAATTCAGGCAAGCACCTATCTTGCTCGGCCGATGATTAGTTACAAGTTATTGGAATTGCACTCTTCGAGTTTCACTGTTGGCGCATTTGGTGCGCTCTACGCACTCTTTCCCTTGATTCTCGCTATTCCACTCGGCCGTTGGATCAACCAATTGGGAGAAGGGCGATTCATCGCCATTGGTACCTCAGCAATTGTTCTCTCCACGTGGTTGCTGGGAATTTCACAAAGCAGGATTGCAATGGTCTTTTTAGTGGCTTCGCTCGGTACCGCTCAGCTTCTCTGCATGGCAGGAGCTCAAGCGCTCTTTGCCAACCGAACGCCACGAGGCAGTTATGAAAATTACTTCGGTTACTACACATTTAGCGCGGCCCTTGGACAACTGGTTGGACCGCTCATCGGCGCCTCAGTGTCTGGGTCAGGTGGCATCTTGCCAAAATCCACAAGTCACGCTTTTTTCGCTTCAGCGCTCATTGCTTCTCTTGGAATCATTCCACTTCTTATCAAAATGCCGATGCGCCCGACATTTGATCTTTCGGCTAAGAGTTCACGTGAAAGCGCTTCTCTTATACGGTTGCTAAGTAATCCTGGAATGCTGACTGCAATGTTTGCAAGTCTTGCGGTTAGTTCTACTGTCGATGTTTTGGTCGTCTTTCTCCCTGTTTTTGGAAAGGAGAAGGGTTTCACTTCTGGGGCGATTGGAATTATTTTGGCACTACGCGCCGCATCTTCGATGCTCTCTCGGGTGAATCTTGGCAAACTAACTAAGGTCGTCGGTTACTATAAATTGCTTATCGGTAGCATCATCGCCTCTTCTTTTGCATGCATTCTCGCAATCTTCTCAACATCACCGGTCATGTTGGGTGCAATTATTCTCTTCGCGGGTTTTTCACTTGGCATGGGCCAGCCGATGACGATGGCTTGGGTCTCTCGCATAAGTCGAGACGATGAAAGATCATTTGCAATCAGTATTCGCTTAGCGGGTAATCGTCTGGGTCAATTTCTACTGCCCGCACTTGCCGGTTTGATTTCGGGAATTTTCGGCGCGGGAGCCGTATTTGTCGCGCTTGCGTTACTGATGAGTTCTACAACTCCAGCAATTCTCAAGAAAGCAAAGTAGTTAATCAGAGAGCTTATATTTATTTATTGGTCTGCCAGCGCTTCCATATTGAAGTTCGAGTGAAACTATTTTGCGATCTGCCATCTGCGAAAGATATCGTTGGGCCGTTGCTCTACTAATGCGAAGTTCATCAGCAACCTCACTCGCGCTCATGGCATTTGAATTCTTTTTAAGACACGTGACGATGAGACTGGTCGTAGGATTATTGCTTGATGTATCCGAAACTTCATCCACCTTGCTTCCTCGCATAAGAGCCACTGCGGCATCAACTTCTGCTTGGGAAACTTCTCCGGATAGATTAAGCCGCTCTAGGGCAATTTTGTAGATACGCAATCGTTCAATAAGTTCGTGTCCATTAAAAGGCTTGACGATGTAAGAGGCCGCCCCTAGCTGGATAGCATCTTTTAGACTTTGAGAATCTCTGGCAGCCGTAATTACAAAGACATCTGGTTTTGTTCCACGCGGCAGCTGCTGCAAGCGTGCGAAAAGTTCAAGTCCATGCTCATCTGGTAGATAGAGATCGAGCAGTACGAGATCTGGCCTCTCGTTAATTACCATCTCGAATCCTGAAGCAGCGGTATTGGCGATACCGATAACTTGAAAATCTACATCTTTAGCAACATAAGCGGCATTAATTTCAGCGACTCGAAAGTCGTCTTCAATAATCAAAGTGCGAATCACTTTCTAACCGGAATTTCTACGACGAAGACCGCACCTTGGTTGTTGTAGCAGGTAATGGTCCCCCCAGATTGTTTTACCAGTCTGGAAACGATTGCTAAACCAAGTCCTCTATGTGATGAACCCTCATTTACCTTGGTTGAGAAACCGTCTTGAAACACTACGTCAGGCCTAGGCTCTGGTAGCCCCACTCCATTGTCGCGAACGGTAATAATTTTCGAGTAACTAAAACTGGATTCAATCATTAACTTGACGTGACCATCCGCCTTACCCCCAACGGCATCAAGAGCATTATCGATGAGATTTCCAATGACGGTAATCTGAGCATTGCTATCTAAACTAATGTCATCAAGAGAGCTTTGTGGGTCAATTTCAAGTACTACGCCCTTCTCGCGGGCGATTGCAACTTTCGCCAGTAGGAGCGCCGTCACTGTTTGATTCGCAATCCGATCGGTGAGCTTCTCCGCAAGATCGGCATCCATATTTGAAATCTCGCCAAGGTAGTTTCGGGCATCGTCAAAACGTCCAAGCTCAATTAACCCCGTGAGGGCATGTATGCGATTGGCATACTCGTGTTGTTGGGCTCGAAGTGCATTTGTCAGATTGGTGATGCTATCAATTTCACGCATCAAACCAATGTGTTCGGTTCGATCTCGAAGTGTGATTACATGCCCAATTTGGCGACCAAGATGCTTTACGGGACGAGTGTTTATTCGTAAAGAGAAATTATCGTTAAGTACAATCTCGTCATCGCCTTGCAAGGTTTCTCCTTCGATGAGATCGAGGAGTCGACCTTGGGGGAGAACTGCGTCAATAGCTTTTCCTACAACCTGTTTATTAAGATCAAGAAGTCGCATTGCCTCATCGTTAATCAGTTGAATCTTTCGATCGAACGAGAGTGTGATAACTCCCTCTTTAATAGCATGCAGCATCGCTTCACGTTCTTGATATTTACTCGTGACTTCGATTAATTCACTCTCCATGCGACGATTTTTTAATGTCCGAGCCAGGATTTCAGCAAGAATGAATCCTAGGAAAATGATTCCGAAGCCAAGAAATATAAATGAATTTTGGAGATGTTTGACTTCGCTGGCGAAGGTGTAGGTGAGGTAACCGGCGGAAACAATGCCAATAACTTTGTGATTTGCATCGAATATTGGGGTACGCCCATTTGCTGAAAGCCCAAGGGAACCCTTATTGAATGTGGTTGTAGAAGCACCAGCCAAGGCACTTTGGGCGTCTTCAACACGTTGTCCAATGAGCGCAGGATTTGGGTGGCTCATGCGAACGCCGTACTTATCGGTTATCACGATATAAGAAGCTTGAGTTCTTTCCGCTATGACGAGAGCAAGTTTCGGCAACTGATGATTTGGATCGCCAGCTTCTACGAACGAGATCACATCAGGCATGACCGAAATTGCTTTTGCAAGTGTTAGCGCGCGCGATAAATATTCTTGATCCTGGACTCGTTGGGTTACGTTGAATGTCATAGCTAAACCGAGAAGCGCTGCTACAAGCACAATTAACGCACGATTTGAAACCAGCCTCAGCAGCTTCATGCGCTTGGATGACATGGCGCAAGTCTGCCTCGCTTTGTGAGGCTTGTCAGCGATTTTCCTCATTGAGCAAAATGAGCATAATTTCATTAAACGAGAATTAGGGTAACGCTCTTGTTATAAAGGCAAAGTTCGGGATTTTTGCAACTTAGAGTGCAGTTATGACCACTGGCGTACATGTTAAATTTTCAAATGTCTCTAAGAGATTTCGAACTCCTAAAGGCGATTGGTATCAGGCTCTTAAAGAGTTGGATTTTGAAATCCAACCAGGCGAGTTCGTTTCACTCGTTGGTCCAACCGGATGCGGAAAATCAACTGCCCTGACTCTTGTTTCTGGCTTGGAATTTCCAAGCTTAGGCACCGTAACGGTCGAAGAAAAAGAAGTGAAGGATATTGATACCAGCACGGGTTTCGTCTTCCAGCACGATGCAACTTTTCCGTGGATGAATGTTGCAAATAACGTTGCCGCCGGACCTCGCTTTCGCGGAATGTCTGAAAAGGAAGTTACTCCGCTTGTCCAAAAGTGGATTGGGAAAGTTGGTTTAACGGGTTTTGAAAAACACTTTCCACATCAGCTTTCAGGCGGCATGAGAAAGCGCGTTGCTTTGGCACAAACACTAATCAATGAACCTCGTCTGTTGCTTCTTGATGAGCCATTCTCGGCTCTCGATGTACAAACTCGCGCAATCATGACTGAGGAGCTGATGCAGCTCTGGGATCA
This sequence comes from uncultured Actinomycetes bacterium, assembly GCA_903891755.1. GTDB lineage: Bacteria > Actinomycetota > Actinomycetes > Nanopelagicales > Nanopelagicaceae > PALSA-747. The sequence goes on from CAITFY010000095.1 coordinate 8,691, forward strand.
AACTGGATCGACAGTTATGTTTGTTACTCACGATTTGGAGGAAGCTATTGCACTTTCAGATCGAGTATTGGTTCTTACGGCTGGTCCAGGAAGCATTAAAGCCAATTTCAAGATTGATCTTCCTCGCCCGCGTAAAGCTCGCGATATCCGGTTTAGTCCTGAATTCATCAAGATCTATCAAGAGATTTGGGAAGTTTTGCGTGAAGAAGTTGATGTCGCCTACCAACGCCAATTGATTGCCTCGAAGTAAGGATTAAATACATGTCAATTAATCAAACAGCGGGCAATCCAGATTTCGCCACTGAGTCACAACTAAAACGTAAAG
>CAITFY010000096.1 GCA_903891755.1 uncultured Actinomycetes bacterium
CGCGCAGCAGATCAACGATGCACTTGGAATTCAGAAGGCAAATGGTTGGACTCGCTTTGTTTCCAGCCAACCTCAGTACTCCATGCTCTGGCGCGTTATCGAGCGCGAAGTAGTTCCACTTTCGCAAGCAGAGGGAATTGGCCAAATCGTCTGGTCGCCAATCGCTCAAGGTGTTCTCACTGGAAAGTATCTTCCAGGAGCTAAGCCACCAGCAGGATCACGTGCAACTGATAAGAAGTCAGGTGCAGGAATGATTTCTCGTTGGATGCGCGATGATGTTTTGACTGCCGTGCAGAACTTGAAGCCAATCGCTGATGAAGTTGGATTGTCACTTTCACAACTTGCACTTGCATGGGCTCTACAGAATCAAAATGTCTCTGCAGTAATCATGGGCGCAACAAAGCCTGCTCAGGTTAAAGAAAATGTAAAGGCATCTGGAGTTAAGTTAGAGCACGAAGTGATGTCGAAGATTGATGCAGTGCTTGGTTCACTTCCAGAAACTGATCCAACAAAGAATGAAAGCCCAAACCCGAGGGCTTAGGCTTTCAGGTAATGCTTAGTAATTAAGAGTTAGATCAAATCCCCGCGCTGCACTTGTGGTGCGGGTGCGCGCATGCGGCGCATCTGAGTTGAACGTAACCAGCCATACATTCCAAGACCCTTTGTTGATTCACCAGGGAACTTTGCAGTTACTGCCTTGCGAATGCGGCGAGTCATGAAGAAGCCTGAGAAGACTGTGTAGAGCATCGCTGCATACATGAACAAGATTGCAATGAGTGAGACGTACTTGTTGTGTACGACGCTGAGTACGAGAACAGATGCCACTGCTGGCAAGAAGTACTCGCCAACGTTACGGCGTGAATCTACGTAGTTGCGAACATATCGACGGACTGGACCGCGATCGCGAACTGGAAGTGCACTCTCTTCTCCGCGCATATAAGCCGCACGAGCTGCAAGGCGCTTAGCCTTGAGTTCATTGCGATCACGAGACTTGCTCGCTTTGGTTGCGGGAGAGGTAATTGCATTTACTTTGTTGAGCGCTTCTGCATCCTTGCGCTTTGGTGTTGGTGCGTCTTTAGCCATGTGGTTACGGTAGAGCCAGCATTCGCTCTAGCGCAACTCGCGCGAAGTGAGCCGTGCGCTCTTCAACCGAGATTTGGTTGATTACACGCCCAGAAACCAGGTTTTCCATCGCCCAGACTAGGTGGGGAAGGTCGATGCGATTCATAGTTGAGCAATAGCAGACGGTTTTATCGAGGAATGCAATCTCTTTATCGGGGTTGGTCTTAGCTAAGCGGGAGACGAGATTTAACTCGGTTCCGATCGCCCATTTTGAACCAGCGGGGGAGGCGGAGACGGTCTTGATAATCATCTCGGTGCTGCCGACTACATCAGCGGCCATCACAACCTCGTTCTTACATTCCGGGTGAACGAGTACTTGTACCCCTGGGATGCGAGCTCGTACTTCATCGACATTCTCTTCAGAGAAGCGACCATGGACCGAGCAGTGGCCACGCCACAAGATGACCTTCGCGGCCTGTAATTCCTGATCGGTTAATCCGCCCTGTGGTTTCCATGGATTCCAGATGACGCAATCTTCTGCGGTGAGCCCGAGGTGCAAGATTGCGGTGTTGCGACCGAGATGTTGATCTGGAAGGAAGAAGATTTTCTCACCGCGTTCAAAAGCCCACTTCATCGCCCGCTCGGCGTTGGATGAGGTACAGACAGTTCCGCCATTTTCTCCAGTGAAACTCTTAATCGCAGCGGTGGAGTTCATGTAGGTAACCGGAATTGTCTTGCTGGCGATTCCGACCTTCTTGAAATGCGCCCATGCAGCTTCAACTTGTTGAGCTCCGGCCATATCGGCCATTGAACATCCGGCAGCCAAGTCGGGGAGGATCACTTTTTGAGTAGCGCTCGTAAGAATGTCGGCTGACTCTGCCATGAAGTGGACGCCACAGAAGATGATGTGTTCGGCATCTTGGTTCTCTGCCGCAGCTTGCGCCAACTTAAAGGAGTCGCCGGTGATGTCGGCGAAGTCGATAACTTCATCTCGTTGGTAGTGATGGCCCAGAATCATTGTCGAGGAGCCGAGAGCAGCCCGAGCCTTCTTGGCGCGTTCTACTAGACCTGGATCGCTTGCCGCGGGGAGTTCGCCATCGCAGGAGACCCCGCGTTCACTCAATGGGTCGGAATTTCGTCCCAAAAGTAGCAAGTCTGCTAATGCTCCAGAGGCCATAGTTTGATTTTAGAGGTATTATTTCGCGCATGAGTACTGAAACCGCCCAAGACATCACCATCTCCTCTGTCTCTA
>CAITFY010000097.1 GCA_903891755.1 uncultured Actinomycetes bacterium
GGTCTGCACCGATGAAGCTCTTGGAAAAGCAGAGGCTTTGAACTATCAAGCTCTCGATCGCATTACCGAGATCATCAACGAGTACGAACTTCCAGCACACACTGTTGGATTTGGTATCAAGGGTTGCATCACCTGGTCGATTGATCCAGTTCGTAACTATCGTGATTACAAGGCAACTGATTTCAAGGTTGCAGAGCTCTCATGGCTCTGGTCACTTAACCGCGGAATCATTACGCCTCCGGGATTAGATGAGCAGTGGTTGATTAGCTTGGCTCACGAGCAGAACGAGATTGATATCCTGGTAGAAGACTTCCGTCAGATTGCAGAAGCTCTTCGCGCTTAGTTAATTATTATTCGAGGGAGATGAGATCGAAGTACTCATCGTTCCAGAGGTCTTCATCTCCATCGGGTAGTAGCAAGACTCGCTCAGGTTTAAGAGCGACCACCGCACCAACATCGTGCGTAACCATTACAACTGCGCCTTGATACTCAGCTAGCGCTGCAAGAATTTCATCGCGAGATGCTGGATCCAGGTTATTTGTAGGCTCATCGAGCAACAATAGATTCGCTGCGCCAACCACGAGAGTTGCCAGAGCAAGTCTGGTTCGCTCACCACCACTCAATACCTTTACGGGCTTCTGGACATCATCACCGCTAAAGAGGAATGAGCCCAAGACTTGGCGGGCTTGAGGTTCACCGACGCCTTCACCGGAGGAGATCATGTTCTCGAGAACAGAACGTTCGAAGTCGAGCATTTCGTGTTCCTGCGCGTAGTAACCAATCTTTAAACCATGGCCCGGCTCGATAGCGCCAGTATCTGATTCTGTAACTCCCGCAAGCATCTTAAGAAGAGTGGTTTTACCTGCACCGTTGAGTCCCAAGATTACGACGCGAGAACCTTTATCGATTGCGAGATCGACATCAGTGAAAATTTCGAGCGAGCCATACGACTTGGAAAGTCCATGTGCCATAAGTGGGGTCTTGCCGCATGGTGCTGGGGTAGGGAAGCGGAGCTTTGCGACCTTGTCAGATTTACGTACATCTTCCAGGCCAGCGAGGAGCGCATCAGCGCGTCGCAACATACCTTGAGCCGCAACAGCCTTAGAAGCTTTGGCGCGCATCTTCTCGCCTTGCTTGGCAAGGATGGCTGCCTTCTTCTCGGCGTTGGCACGTTCCTTCTTACGACGGTGCTCATCATCTTCACGTTGCTGGAGATACTTCTTCCAGCCCATGTTGTAGACATCGATGACATTTCGATTTCCGTCGATGTAGAAAACTTTGTTTACGACGGTCTCAATCAAATTCACATCGTGCGAGATGATGACAAGTCCACCGGAATATTTACCAAGATACTCACGGAGCCAGTTGATGGATTCAGCGTCAAGGTGGTTAGTTGGCTCATCGAGAATTAAGGTTTCAGATCCACCAAAGAGTAGGCGCGCGAGTTCGACGCGACGACGCTGACCACCAGATAGGCCGAGCAGAGAATCATTGAAGATGCGCTCAGGGAGTCCTAGGTTCATTGCGATTGATTCGGCCTCTGAAGAGGCTCCATATCCACCTGCAACGCTGAACTCTTGATCGACTCGACTGTAGCGCTCCATGGCCGCTTCAAGCTCATCCATAGATGCGGTGGCCATCGCCTCTTCGGCTTTGCGCATACGGGTGACGATGAGATCTAAACCGCGAGCAGAGAGGATGCGATTGATAACGCTCTCTTCTTGATCGCCGGTACGCGGATCCTGAGGGAGATAGCCAATAGTTCCGGTGCGAAGTACCTGTCCACCTGCTGGCAGACCCTCACCAGCCAATACCTTGGCGAGCGTGGATTTACCTGCGCCATTTCGACCAACAAATCCGATGCGATCACCGTGATTAATTCGAACGGTTACATCTTTAACGAGGAGGCGAGCCCCAGCACGTAGTTCAACACTCTGGGTAGCAATCACTGCCTAATCTTACTGGCTAAATAATCACACTCTGAACCGTGATTTATGACCATCTGGTTGTGGAATAAGCGCAAACGGCTGGCTAGACTCAAATTAACCGTTTGGAGTTGATTCATATGAAGGCCCTAGTTATCGGAGCCGGTGGAGTTGGAAGTGCGATCGCAAATATCGCTTCGCGTCGTGAGTTTATAGAAAGTATGGTCATCGCAGATCGTGATTTAGCGCGAGCAGAAGCTGCCGTCGCACGATTGGGTGATAATCGATTTACTGCGGCGAACGTCAATGCTTCAAGTGTTGAAGAGCTCAGCGCTCTCATTCGTCTTACAGATCCTGATGTAGTTATTAATGCCGTGGATCCACGTTTTGTGATGCCCATCTTTAACGCCTGTGAGGCTGAAGGCGTCAACTATGTAGATATGGCGATGTCTCTCTCCAAGGCACATCCAACAGATCCGCACACTAAGACTGGGCTGATGCTCGGCGATGAACAATTTGCGCGCGATGATGCATTCAAATCCAAAGGAATCTACGCGCTAGTAGGAATCGGAGTCGAACCAGGTTTGAGCGATGTCTTTGCGCGCTACGCCGCAGATAATCTCTTCTCCAGAATCGATTCTGCAATTGTTTACGATGGATCAAACTTGATCGTCGAAGGTTACGACTTCGCTCCCACCTTCTCCATTTGGACAACTATTGAAGAGTGCTTGAATCCGCCTCTCATGTGGGAGAAAGATCGCGGTTGGTATACAACCGAACCATTCTCTGATCTAGAGAGCTTTGATTTTCCTGACGGAATTGGACCGGTTGAGTGTGTAAATGTAGAGCACGAAGAAGTTGCTCTCATCCCTCGCAAGATTGATGCAGGCAAGGTTGCCTTTAAGTACGGTCTCGGTCAACACTTCATCGATATTCTCAAGACAATTCATACACTTGGGCTTGATCGCACTGAACCTGTCACGGTACAGGGAGTGAGTGTTTCTCCGCGCAATGTTCTCGCAGCACTTCTTCCAGACCCAGCAACTCTCGGTTCTCGCATGTCTGGTAAGACGTGCGCAGGATTGCAAGTAAAAGGTTTAGATAAATCTGGAAATCCAAAGGCGGTTTATCTTTACAACGTCGTCGACAATGCATTTTCAATGGGGGAGTACGGCGACCAAGCAGTTGTGTGGCAGACCGCTATCAATCCATTGATTGCACTTGAATTAATTTCACAAGGTAAATGGAAGCCCGAAGGCGTCAATGGGCCTGAGTGGTTCCCAGCAGATCCATTCTTAGAGTTGCTTGAGTCATATGGAACCTCGTGGCATATCCGCGAAGAATCCACGGAGGGCATCAAGGCTTAGTTGTTGTAACCGTGGTGCTGCGGTTCTAGTATCAGTCCATAACTTATGGAAGGCGGTTGGTCATGTCCATCGAAATCTCTCGGAGAAACCTTCTCAAGGCGACAGGCGGACTAGGCGCTGCCTCGCTCTTAGGTCTATCTAGTGAAGAGATGGCCAACGCGGCAAGTGCCAAACCTGTGCGCTTCGCCAACTGGTCGCTGTATCTGGATTATGACAACAAGAGCAAGAGCTACCCAACCCTCGTTGATTTCACTAAGAAGACCGGCATTCCAGTTAAGTACATGGAAGTCGTTGATGACAATGACACCTTCACTGCGAAGGTAACCCCACAACTTAAGCTGAAGAAAGATATTGGGTACGACATTGTCGTTCTTACCGAGTGGATGGCTGCGCGCTGGATCGGTGGCAAGTACGTCACAAAGTTTGATGATGCCAAGATTCCAAATAAGAAGAATGTTTTGCCATACCTGCTTAATCGACCACTGGATCCGGGCCGCCATTACTCACTTCCATGGGCTGGAATCATCGCTGGTTTCGCATGGAATAAGCAACGCACCCCTAAGGGCATCCAAAGTATGGAGCAGCTCTTCTCTAAGGCAAATAAGGGCAAGATCGAAGTTTTGTCTGAGATGCGCGACACCATTGGTCTTATCATGATGTGGCAGGGCGTCGATATCGCAAAACCATTTAGCCAAGATAAGTTTATGAATGCCATCGATTATCTGCAGAAGATGATTCATGACGGTTTCATTCGACAGGTAAAGGGTCAGAGTTATCAAGAAGATTTGATTAGCGGAGATGCAACTGCCGTTATCGGCTGGTCTGGCGACATCAACCAACTCAACCTACAAAATAACAACCAATTCGGTTTTGCAATTCCAGAGTCAGGTGGAACATTCTCTACCGACAATATGATGATTCCGGCTCTCTCGCCAAATAAGGCAGCAGCCGAGGCGGTCATCAACTATTACTACGACCCGATGGTCGCCGCTCGCGTTGCCAATTACATCAACTACATCTGCCCAGTCGGTGGCGCTCAACAAGCGATGGAGAAGGTCAATCCAAAGCAGGTCAACAACAAGTTGATCTTCCCGGATGCTGCGATGTGGAAGAACTTGCATGTATTCCGCGACTTGTCGCAAGCAGAGCAGATCTCCTTCGCGACCGCGTTCCAGAAGGCAAGTGGTAACGCATAGTGGTTGATGCTTCCACCTCAGCGCATGGCGACTTGACTCTCACAAATCTCACTAAGAGTTTTGGGGAGTTTGTCGCTGTAGATGATTTAGATCTTGTCATTCCACAAGGTTCATTCTTCGCGCTTCTCGGTCCATCGGGTTGCGGTAAAACCACGACGCTTCGCATGGTTGCAGGTCTTGAGGAACCAACTTCAGGCAAGATTTCAATTGGTAAAACCGATATCACCTTCGAGAAGCCTTATAAGCGTCCGGTTAATACCGTCTTTCAGAACTACGCACTCTTTCCACACCTCTCAATTTACGAGAACATCGCCTTTGGACTTCGACGCCGCGGGGTTAAGGATGTCGACAAGCAGGTTCAGAATGCGCTGGAGTTGGTTGAGCTAACTCACCTCGCCTCTCGCAAACCAAATCAACTCTCGGGTGGACAGCAGCAACGCATAGCGCTGGCTCGTGCAATTGTTAACCGTCCAGCCTTGTTGTTGCTCGATGAACCTCTCGGCGCACTTGATCTCAAACTACGCAGGGCGATGCAGATAGAGCTCAAGTGGATTCAGACTGAAGTGGGCATCACCTTCGTTCATGTAACCCACGACCAAGAAGAGGCCATGACTATGGCCGACACCATCGCCGTTATGAACGAGGGAAAGATCGAGCAGATGGGAAGTCCTGCTGATCTCTATGACAACCCACGCACCTCATTTGTTGCTAACTTCCTTGGCCAATCAAATCTGATCAAGGGTTCGATTGTTGATTCATCGGGCGGTTCTGCCGTTGTGGATATCTTTGGAACAAAGGTCGGGCTAGCTCAAGACCGTAATCACGCACATGATTCATCGGTGTTGCTAGGTATTCGCCCCGAGAAGATTCGTATTCAACCCGCCGGAACCGCGATGCACGGAAATATTCTTGAAGGCGGAGTTATCTCAGATGCCTCATATATTGGCGTGAGTACCCAGTACCAGGTTGAGATGCCGTGGGGTCAAGAGCTTATGGTCTTTGAGCAGAACGATGACGGAACACCTCCACTCGCTAAGGGTGATGCGGTTGTCATGTCGTGGGAACCTATCTTTACCTTTGGATTGGCGGGCGATCAGGATGCAACCGCTGGTTCTGAAGCGAATCCAGATAGCGAATGAGCACCGCCCTCTTACATACCGGCACACATGAGAAGAAGGCTGTCCTCAAGAAGAAAAAACTGATTCCTTACTGGCTACTTGCTCCAGGAATTATCTGGTTGATTATCTTCTTCCTCGTACCTATCTATCAGTTGATTAGTACCTCAACGCAGACGCAAGGTTTCGGCATCGGCACCTATGTGCAGACCTATCGATTCTCAAATTTCGCTGACGCAATCTCATCATCTAGAGCTCAGCTATTCCGATCTTTTGAATACGCCTTCTTGGCAACGGTATTTGCGCTGATCATCTCCTATCCACTGGCTTACGCGGTTGCCTTTAAGTCTGGACGCTGGAAGAACACGCTGCTTGTCTTGATTGTTGCGCCATTCTTCTGTTCATTTCTTTTGCGTACCGTTGCATGGGAGCAGATTTTGGGGGAGCAGGGTTTAGTTATTAAGACTCTGCGCTTCTTGCATATCTTTAGCGCACAAGATCACCTCACCGCCACGCCATTTGCGGTGGTTGCCGGTCTCACCTATAACTTCTTGCCGTTCATGACCCTCCCGCTCTACGCAAGTTTGGAGCGCATTGATATTCGGATGATGGAGGCATCGGGGGATCTCTATGCCAATGCAATCACCACATTCCGCAGGGTCACTGTTCCGCTCTCCATGCCGGGAGTTGTTGCGGGAACTCTCTTGACCTTTATCCCTGCCGCAGGTGATTACATCAACGCCGAGTTACTCGGAAATCCAGGTACCAAGATGATTGGTAACGTAATCGAAGCTCGCTACCTCGCGATTGTTGATTACCCGGGTGCAGCTGCGCTCTCACTCATCTTGATGGTCACAATCTTGATTCTGGTCATGGCTTATGTAAAACGAGCTGGCACCGAGGAATTGGTATGAACAAGGCAACGCGTTGGTTCTCGCGCAACCTCATCCGCATCTACGCGGTTATTGGATTTGCATACCTCTTTCTTCCCATCGTTTACACATTTGTCTTCTCATTTAATGATTCTAAAAAGAGCAATCTCGTCTGGGTTGGATTCACCCTTAATAATTGGAAGAACCCTTGCGGCGCACCTGATGTATGCAATGCTCTAGGTAACTCCTTGAAAATCGGAGTACTTGCTACCTTCTTCGCGACAATTCTTGGAACACTGATGGCCTTTGCAATGGGTCGTTACGCTTTCAAGGGCCGCTCCGTTGTGAACATTCTGATCTTCTTGCCAATGGCCACACCCGAGATTGTTATGGGTGCATCTCTGCTCACCATGTTTATCTCATTTGGATTTAATCCAGGCTTTTGGACAATTGTTATCGCCCACGTGATGTTCTGTATCTCCTTCGTTGTGGTGACAGTGAAGGCGCGTATCGCAAGTTTAGATCCACGTCTCGAGCAAGCCGCTATGGATTTGTACGCAGATGAGCGAGAGACTTTCCGCCGCATCACCTTTCCATTAGTTGCACCGGGTATCGCAGCGGCAGCCCTCTTGGCCTTCAGCTTGTCCTTCGATGATTTCATCATTACCAACTTCAACTCTGGTGATGTGAATACCTTCCCGAAGTTCGTGTACATCTCCGCGCAACGCGGCTTGCCCGCCCAAGCCAATGTCATTGGTTCCTCGATGTTTTTGATTGCGCTGATCATTGTTTTGGTGGGTCAGTTCGTCGGCCGTAAGCGCGCAGGGGTGCGATAAGGTTCCACCCATGGCCAACATCGGCAATATGTACGGACCCTCCTTCACCTTTCTTGGCGTCCCACAATGCGATCTCGAGATTCCAGAGAGCTATGCGGATGCAGATGTAGTGATTGTTGGAGCTCCGATTGATTCGGGTACTTCACATCGCTCTGGCGCTAAATTCGGTCCGCAAGCAATCCGCGGCACCGATTATTTGGGACATGATGGAGAGCGACCTCACCTCTCACTTCGAGTTGATGGTTTGAAAGATCTCAAGGTGGTCGATGCCGGGGATCTCCTCATGTCTGGCCACGATCTCGTTGCCTCGCTCAAGCTTCTAGAAGAAGCAACTGAGAAGATTTCGCGTGCTGGTGCTATTCCGTTGATTTTGGGTGGAGATCACTCCATCGCCTCTGCTGATGTGGCGGGAATCGCCAATCACCGAGGCAACGGCAAAATCTCAATGATTCACTTTGATGCCCATGCTGATACAGCTGATAATCAGTTCGGTGCTCTTGTTGGCCATGGCACACCGATGCGCCAACTCATCGAGCGCGGCTCTGTTCGTGGCGATCGTTTCTTACAACTCGGTTTGCGTGGCTACTGGCCAGATGACATCACCTTGAAGTGGATGCGCGATCAAGGTATGCGTTCATACGAGATGACTGAGATTCATAACCGTGGTCTCGATGTTGTGTTGGATGAATCCTTCGCGCGTCTCACCGATGAATGCGATGGGGTATTTCTCTCCGTTGATATTGATGTGGTTGATCCCGGCATGGCACCGGGCACCGGCACTCCAGAGCCCGGCGGGATGACTAGTCGCGAATTGCTCGAAGCAGTTCGTCGCATCTGCCTTGAACTTCCTGTTGTTGGTATTGATGTGGTGGAAGTTGCACCTGCATTTGATAGCGCTGAAATCACTGCGATGCTCGCTAATCGCGTCGTGCTAGAAGCTTTGAGTGCGATTGCATTCAAACGGACAGGTCAAACCTACGATCGCAACAAGAATGTTCTTGATCGCTAACGCTTAGAGCGTTGCCAAGATATCTGAAATATCTTTCTCGGTCGTCCACGGGTTCACGATTGCAAAGCGCAGGATTGGTTCGCCCTTGTGCGCTGATGGCACCACGAAGCCAATCTGATCTGCAAGCAACTTATCGCTCCATGCTTCGTATTGTGCTGAGTCCCAACCATTTCGCTTGAAGGCGACGATAGATAACTTAGGCTCATAGAGAAGTTCTAGCTCAGGATGCGCAGTTACCAAGCGAGCGGCATGTTGAGCGATATCTAAAGTTTGCTGCATTGCACTCGAGTATTCACGGGTTCCATTTGCTGCGAGTGAGAACCAGAATGGCAGACCGCGGGCACGACGGGTGAGGTGAATCGCGTAATCTGATGGATTCCACTCGTTGGGGTCTTCCAAGGTATCTAAGTAAGAAGCGTGTTGCGTGTGGGCTTTCTTCGCTATCGCTGGATTGCGGTAGATCAAGGCGCAGGCATCAAAGGGTGCGAATAACCATTTGTGTGGATCAACGATAAATGAGTCTGCGCGTTCCACTCCATTAAAGAGTGGTCGCACGCTCAGAGCGCAGAGAGCAGCAAGTCCATACGCTCCATCGACATGGAACCAGATATCGCGAGCAATGGCGGCTTGCCCTACTCCATCTAGATCATCGATGATTCCGAGGTTTGTGGTTCCAGCTGTTGCGACGACGGCGAAGATTCGGTGGGATGGATTTGCCGCGAGGTATGCATCAACACTTTGAGAGAAGTTCTCGCCCGTCATCACGCCATCGGAGTTCGCGGGGACATTGAGAACCAGAACATCCATGATGTCTGCTGCAGATTGGATGGATGAGTGCGCTTCAGATGAGCAGGCGACGACCCAGCGAGATACATCTGGATATTTCTCACGAGCATGAACGCGCGCCGCTACGAGTGCGGAGAGATTTCCGATAGTTCCGCCTTGGACAAAGACACCGCCAGAGGTTTGAGGAAGTCCCGCAAGATCGCTGATCCAACGCAGCGCTTGGTTCTCTGCAAATACCGCACCGGCTCCTTCGAGCCAGGATCCGCCATAGAGAGCACTCGAACCAACTACGAGGTCAAAGAGGTTGGCGTGCTCAGATGGTGCAGAGGGAATAAAGGAGAGGTAGCGAGGGTGATCTGTGGAGATGCAGGCGAGGGCAAGTGTGTCGGTAAATACCTTGAGCGCTTCATGTCCGCCGAGACCGTTTTCAGTAATTGTGTTTCCAACTCGGGCGAAAAGCTCTTCAGGTGTTTGCGGTCCATCGAGTGGGGGATTGTCCTTAAGTCGCGCCAGGCTATAAGCCAAGATTTCGTGCGCTAAAGATTCGACCTCATCGTTGAACTCATGCATGCGGCGATTATGCCACCTATGCGTGTTTTAGAGCTTCACGCACTGCGACTCGGTCAAGGTTCGGATGATCCTTAAGGAACTTAGTGACGGTCGGACGGTCAAAGTAAGCGAGATCGCGAAGGGCCCATCCAATCGCCTTTGCCACCCAGAAGGTGTGGTCATCCGCATGGTCGTGGCAATACTTAAGTAGAAGTGGAATGTCAGTATTTGTATTGCGTCCGCGCTGATGCTGGATGGCTGCTCTCACCAACCAGATGTCATCGCTCTTATTCCATGAGTTCATGAGTTTGAGTGAGTTATAGCGAACGGTTAAGGGGGAGACGATGGCGCTTCCCAAGCTATCTACCGTGTCCCACCATGGTCTGTGGGTGATGAGGTATTCGCCATGGTCGGCTAAAAAATCTTCATCAAGATACTTGTTAAATGTGGCGAGGATGTCACACGCCGCGTATTGGTACTCACGTTCGGTTAATTTCCAGAGCGCTCTCGCTGTCTTACCCAACTGAGCAGACGTTGGTTCGGGTGCCTCTTTGAAAATCTTCTTCAGGACATCTCGGCGTATTGGAGTTTTTATCCCGAGAAATGGCGCAATATCTTTCATGTACCACTGCATATCAGCGGCATTAGTTTGATTGCGTAATTCAGGAAGCTGCGAAGTTACCTCACCCAGAATGTAACTTTGAAAGCCCATAGAAGTACCTACGCGAGGTTGAAGAATCCCTTAATTGATTGCACAATCATGTCGACAGCGATTGCGGCAACTAAAAGACCGGCTACGCGCGTAATAAGAGTGACACCAGATTCCTTAATGAGACTCAAGATTCCTGTTGAGAACATCAAGATGAGACCGATCACGACATGCACCATGACTATCGCTGCAGCCAAGCTGAACTTATCTCCTGTTGTGTGGGCGTAGCGAACATAAAGCATCGTGGTCACAATTCCGCCGGGACCAGCCAGAACTGGGGTTCCGATTGGAACCATCGCGATATTTACCTTCTCGTTCTGGGCTGATTCTCCGCCGACCTTGCCGGTCAAGAGTTCCATGGAGATTAAGAAGAGCAAGAACCCACCTGCGCCTTGGAGGGCATTGAGAGAGATGTGGAGATAGTTAAGGATGACCTGACCAAAGAGAGCGAATACAACAATGATGATGAGCGAGGAGGTGGCACCCTGCCAAGCGAGACTAATCTGCTCTTTCTTCTTACGACCAGCTACGAGCGAAAGAAAGATGGGAAGGGCGGCTAGAGGATCCAAGATAACAAAGAGGGTCACAAAAGCTTGGATTCCGAAAGTCAGCGCTGACACCGAGGAGAGGCTATTCATGGCTGAATCTTCTCATGGGTTCAGAGATTGAATTGAAAATTGAGTATTGCGTCCTAAACGAGGTGCTACCGCTCAAAAGGTATGACGCTCACGCATACGAAATAGCACTGTGACGCTTCAGACAGAGGTGTATTGATAACGCCTAAGAGTGAGGGGAGTAACCTCTTTTTCATAGGAGTAAACCATGAAAAATAAACTAGTAGTACTCGGCGGAGGAACGGCCGGAACCATGGTCGTTAACAAACTCTATAAAAAACTGGATAAACGCGATTGGTCGATTACGGTTATCGACAAAGACAATAACCATTTGTACCAACCTGGGCTGCTCCTGCTTCCTTTCGGTGTTTACACTCCAGAGGAGCTTGTAAAGGATAAGGATCGTTTCTTTCCTAAGGGTGTTGAATATCGCCGCACTGGAGTCGACCAGATCGTTCCAGAGAAAAATCAGATCTTTCTAGATGATGGTCAAGTTGTGATTTACGACCAGTTGGTGATTGCGACTGGCACTACTCCACGCCCTGATCAAACTCCAGGAATGGACGATCCTGCCGTCTGGCGCAAGAGCATCTTTGATTTCTATACCTTTGAGGGATCGGTAGCACTCAAAGAGGCTCTTGATAATTTTGCCGGCGGCAAGTTGGTGGTGCATATCTCTGAGATGCCGATTAAGTGTCCAGTAGCGCCGTTGGAGTTCGCCTTCCTCGCAGATGCTTATTTCAATGAAAAGAAGATGCGCGAGAAAGTTCAGATAACGTATGTGACACCTCTGGAAGGTGCCTTTACCAAGCCTGTTTGTTCCCGACAGTTGAGCTATATGCTCACAGATCGCCATATCGCGCTCGAACCAGATTTCGTGATTGAGCATATTGATCCAGAAACCAAGGTAATGGTCTCTATGGATGAGAGGGAAATTCCTTTTGACCTGCTTGTAACTGTTCCAGTAAATATGGGCGCAGATTTCATTGGCAGATCTGGATTAGGCGATGATTTGAATTATGTTCCGGTCAGCAAAGAAACTTTCTTATCTAAAAAATATGACAATATTTTCGCCCTAGGTGATGCTTCAGATATTCCCGCATCTAAAGCTGGATCAGTTGCGCATTTTGCAGTTGATCTCTTTGCAGAGAATTTTATGCAGCATATCCATGGTCGTCACATGACCCATAACTTTGATGGACATGCCAATTGCTTTATTGAATCTGGAAATGGCAAAGGGCTTTTAATTGACTTCAATTATCAGGTGGAGCCACTTTCAGGAATGTTTCCCATTCCATTAGTTGGACCTTTCCCTCTCCTTAAAGAGAGTCGCCTGAATCACCTGGGCAAGCTCGCTTTCAGATGGATTTATTGGAACCTTCTACTTAAGGCACGTTGGATTCCTATTCCATCATTGATGTCGATGAAGGGAAAGAAGCAGGTAGAAATCAAGAAAGGGGTTGAGGTAGATGCCAATCATTGAAATTGCGGGAAAGCCTATTAATGTAAATGAAGAGGGCTTTCTGACAGTGTATGACGAGTGGAATGAGGAGATTGCCAAAGAGTTGGCAAAGCAGATTGAAATTCCGATGACAGATGAGCATTGGAAGATCATCAAATTTCTCCGCGAAGACTTTAAGGTCCAGGGAGAGACTGCAACTTCCCGTCGTGTTCAAACAGTTGGCGGCGTTCCCGTTAAAGAACAGTTTGCGCTCTTTCCAAAGAAGCCAGCAAAGAAAATGGCGTATATCGCCGGATTGCCAAAACCTAAAGGTTGCGTGTGAGGAGAAGGAAATGACACCATCAATTGTTCCTAATTTTGGTTCAGAGAGCACTAATCGCAAGCTTGCGATTATCTGCTCTAAGGGAAATCTCGATATGGCCTACCCAGGGTTAATCCTGGCAAATGCCGCTCTTGGTGAAGGCGTGGAGACGATGCTCTTCTTCACATTTTGGGGCTTTGACATGATTACCAAATCCAGGATGAATGATCTGCAATTTTCTCCTGCGGGCAACACCGCGATGCACCTTCCAGGCCATGACATGCATATTCCACAATCAATGATGCCGGCTCCAGGCATGACAGCGGTCGCTACCCATATGCTCAAGAAGCAGATAGCCGATTTAGATGTTCCAGAGGTCCCGGACTTCCTGGATCAAATAGTTGCTGCTGGGGGACATCTGTGGGCATGTCGAATGTCTGCTGATATGAACAAGTTGAGCATGAATGACCTGAGAGATGACGTTGAGGGAATCATCAGCGCCTCTGATTTCATCGAGATGACAGAAGGCGCCCAGCTGCTCTTCATCTAACTTTAAAGCGGTGAACTTGAACCTCGCTTCAGTGTAAATTTGGCGGATGAGCTCATTTAAAGTACCTAGCGTCCGTTCAAACCGCTTCGTTAGTTTAAGTCTTCCTTTAGTTGTGGCTCTCGCCTGCCTAACACCCGCTGCTTCCTTCGCGGCCACTTCGACTCCTTCGACTCTCTTGCCAGCGACGAACCCTGCTTGTGTGAAGGTGACAACAGAACTCAAGAATGCTGACAAGGTTTATGTGGCTCTCCAGTACGGAGTGATTGCAACGGCCAAGGCTTACCTTGCGAAGAACACCCTGGTAAATCTTCTTGCCTATAACAACAGCATCATCAAGGTTCTCGAGGCCGCGAACAAGGAGTACACCTTCGGTTCTTCTAATCCGCGCTGCGTGGCTGCATCAACGATTGCAACCTATAACTCGTACCTCAAGAAGAATCTTGCAACGATTTCGAGTATTCAAACTTCCAACATAAATGGGCAACCGGTTGGCGCACCTAAGTCCTGGCTCACCTATATTCCAGCTGGCTTGTTGAAGTAATTTCGGGAGATCAAATTTGGTTAGAAGCGAACTCTCTCGGCAGCGACGACATCAACTCGGCTATCTGGAAGGTCGTAATCCGAACAGGAGCGATTGAGCTCCGCGATAATTAATTCCGCAGGGATGGGCGAGCCGTTCCATGATTCGTCCATAGTCGTGTGTGCGTCTTCAACTAGAGTGACGTCTAAGCCGCGTTCGATAGCAGCATGGATTGTGTGGCGAACACAGTAGTTAGTTTGGGCACCGCTAATAACCAAGTGTTCAATCTTTAACTCTTCGAGAACATCTTCGAGTTCGGTCTCCTCGAAGGAGCTTCGCCAAAGCTTGTGAATGATCTTCTCATCTAATGCAGGTTTTAACTCAGGAACGATCTGCCAAGACAGACTATCTAGAGGCATGTCATCTTCTGAATGTTGCACCCAGATGACTTCAGTCTTTGAAGCACGTGCCTGATCCACCAAGGCAGCTATTTTTGAGACTGTCGAATCGCGTTTCCACGCATATTCAACGACGCCATTTTGAACATCAATGACAAGAAGAGCTTTCTTGTTGCGATCGGGGTATGCGCTCATAGGGTTCTAAATTACAGTATTCCCATGACCAAAGCCCTTCTTGAGCAATTTGAATCCGCTACCCGTGAATTTTGCGAAGTGGCACGAGCTATCCCTGCTGACAAACTCGGTGTTCCTCTAGGTGAAGGGGAGTGGCCAGCCACATACGTCATCCATCATCTTGCTGATTCAGATGCACACTTCTTAGTACGTTTCCTCAACGTTCTAAGTGCGGAGAATCCGACCATTGTTCCATTCGATGAGGAGGCATTTCCAACTGCTCTTCATTACCCTGGAAGAGATGTCGAGATTTCTTTGGCTGCTATTGAAACTTCACTTGCCCACTCGGTTGACATTCTGAAGCAGATTCCTGACGCGGATTGGGATCGATCTGGGTACCACCCACAACGCGGTCTAATGACTCTCTCAGACCTTCTTGCTCTCACTACTGGGCATCGTCTTGAACATATCGATCAATTGAAGAAGTAGGTCCTCCGCATGGCTACACGCAAGCTCGTCTTAGTCCACGGCATGTATATGAATGGATCGAGTTGGGATCCTTGGGTTCGTCTAGCAACTTCTAAAGGATTCGATCCAATTGCTCCATCGTGGCCATTTCATAGCGCTTCACCATCAGTTCTAAGAGACCACATTGATCCGGCGCTTGGCAAGATGCAATTTCGTCATGTCGTTGACTCATACAAGAAACTGATTGATTCGCTCCCGGAACGTCCTTTGCTGATTGGGCATTCCGTCGGTGGATTAGTGGTTCAGAAGCTAATCAACGATGGCTATGGAGCCGCCGCAGTATCCATCAGCCCGGCGCCGCCATTAGGCGTACTAACTTTGGCTCCGGAGTTCCTCCGGGCAAACCTGCCTCATCTCAACTTCTTTGTTGGAAGCAAGCCGATAATCATGACCAAGAAGCGCTTCCATTACACATTCTGCAACACGATGACTCGCGCAGAGTCAGATCAAGCATTCGAACAATATGTGACACCAGAAAGTCGCCGCGTTCCGCAGAGCATCCTGACCCCACAAGGCAAAATCAAATTCAAGAGGAGCCATGCACCTTTGTTCCTCATTGGGGGAGACAAGGACAATCTTATTCCGCTGAAATTGGTACAACGAAATGTGAAGGCTTATCGCAAAGGCGAAGGAATTGTTGACTTCCAATCGTTCTCCAATCGCGGCCATTTCATCTGCAATGAACCAGGTTGGGAAGAGATCGCCGAGGCGAGTTTTGATTGGCTGACTAAGCTCTGAGAATTTCCTAAAGTACTTTCAGTTGCCCCCGACACGTGCTAAACATGGGCTATGAGTAAATCTAATCAAGGGATCATTTTTGGGATAGCGATGGTGGTTCTCATCGTCTCACTCGATCTGCTCTTCTTCCGGCACCACACGACTGAACGATTGTTACTCAACGTGGGCACCGTGCTGGTGTTCATTGCTTTCTATTTAAGATTAAAGAATAAACACTGATATTTAAATGTCGATACCCCCTCGGTTTTCACCGAAGGGGTATCGACTGACGGATAGTTGAGTTACGGGTTAGATGTCGTAGTAGAGCTCGAACTCAGCTGGGTGTGGACGCAAGCGAACATAATCAACCTCAGCGGTGCGCTTGTAGTTGATCCATGTTTCGATCAAATCTGGTGTGAATACGCCACCCTTTGTAAGGAAGTCGCTTCCAGCTTCAAGAGCATCAAGTACCTCAGGAAGTGAACCAGGAACTTGTGGGATAGCTGCAAGATCTGCGCCTTCCAACTCGTAGAGGTCCTTATCAACTGGTGCAAGAGGCTCAATCTTGTTCTGGATTCCATCGATACCGGCCATGAGCATTGCTGCGAAAGCGAGGTATGGGTTTGATGATGGATCTGGGCAACGGAACTCAATGCGCTTTGCCTTTGGATTTGATCCGGTGATTGGGATACGAATACAAGCAGAACGGTTACGAGCTGAGTAAACGAGGTTTACTGGAGCTTCATAACCTGGAACCAAGCGGTGGTATGAGTTCACTGTTGGGTTTGTGAAAGCAAGGAGTGCTGGAGCGTGCTTGAGAAGTCCGCCGATGTACCAGCGAGCCATATCTGAAAGATCTCCGTAACCCTCACCGAAGAACAATGGCTTGCCATCTTTCCAAAGTGATTGGTGAACGTGCATACCGGAACCGTTATCTCCGAAGAGAGGCTTTGGCATGAATGTAGCTGTCTTGCCGTTCTTCCATGCAACGTTCTTGATGATGTACTTGAACTTCAAAACATCGTCGCCAGCCTGCAAGATGTCTGAGAAGCGGTAGTTGATCTCCATCTGTCCTGCAGTTCCGACTTCGTGGTGTGAACGCTCGACCAAAAGACCCGCGCGGCCGAGTTCCATAACCATCTCATCGCGAATATCTGCGAGTTGATCTGTTGGTGATACTGGGAAATATCCACCCTTGTAACGAGTCTTGTAACCGCGGTTTGGAGAACCGTCAGCTTCCATATCGTTGCCTGTGTTCCATGCACCTTCGATGGAATCGATGAAGTGGTGTGAAGAGTTCTGAGATGTTCCGAAGTTAACTTCGTCGAAGACGTAGAACTCTGCTTCAGGAGCGAAGAATGCTGTGTCTGCAATACCGGTTGACTGCAAGTATGCAACTGCCTTAGCAACGACGCCACGAGGGTCACGGCTGTAAGGAGTGTCATCGATTGGGTTGTGAACTGAGAACAAGATAACAAGTGTCTTTTCCTTGCGGAAAGGATCGATGAATGCGCTGCTTGGAATTGGAAGCAACTTCATATCTGATTCGTGAATAGCTTGGAATCCGCGTACAGATGAACCATCGAACATCA
>CAITFY010000098.1 GCA_903891755.1 uncultured Actinomycetes bacterium
CGTGCCTGCTTTACGTCCAGCATGCGCGAGCTGGATGCCTATCTTCGCGCCCATGGAGTGCGCGAATTCAACGATTGGAGCCCACGCAGCAACTTGGGCATCGTTATATAACCCAGGGCAACCGATGGAAATTCGACCTTCCGCAACAACTCCGGTGGCCTCAGCGATAATCAAACCTGCCCCGCCTGTAGCGAAACTTCCGAGATGAACGCGGTGCCACTCTCCGACAATCCCATCCTTCGCTGAGTACTGACACATAGGGCTAACCCAGGCGCGGTTCTTTATTTCAACTCCACGAATAGTGATGGGGTCAAAGAGTTGAGGCATGTACTTTCCGATCTGATTGGGGTGATTGCAGGATTGTGATGCGTTTGTTCAAGTAGATGTTTGGGTTATCCCTCTTGAACGTCAGTTGGTGTGTTGTGAATTCCTGCAATTTCTTCGTTCGAAGCGGGAGCAAGGTGCTCCGCAGGAATTGTTCCAAGCAGACCCTTCTGAAAATCTTCAAAAGCTTGGATCACTTCAGCCTTGGTGTTCATAACAAATGGACCCATCCAAGCAACAGATTCGCGGATTGGTTCTCCACCGAGAATCAAGATATCCATGGTTGGAGAGCGTGACTCTTGATTTTGATCTGCAGTGATTACAAGAGTTGAACCATCAACAAGAACTGCGAGCTGCCCCATCTGTACTGGCTGTGCGCTATCGCCGACTGTTCCCTTGCCATTGAGTGTGTAAACCAATGCGTTGTAATTAGTGCGCCATGGAAGGCGCAATTGCGCACCAGGTGCCAATGTCGCATGCACCATTGTTATTGGTGTCTGCGTTGATCCCGGGCCCTTATGTCCTGCAACTTCACCGGCGATAACACGCAGCAGCGCTCCGCCATCGGCAGAAGTTAATAGTGCTACGTCACCCGCACGGATATCTTGGTAGGCAGGTTGGGACCACTTTTTAGCAGCCGGTAAATTCACCCAGAGTTGGAATCCGTGGAAGAGTCCCCCGCTCACAACTAAGTGCTCAGGCGGAGTTTCGATATGCAAAATTCCAGCACCTGCGGTCATCCATTGGGTATCGCCATTGGTGATAGTTCCGCCGCCACCGTGGTTATCTTTGTGATCGAATATTCCATCAATAATGTATGTAACAGTTTCAAAACCGCGGTGTGGGTGCCATGGAGTTCCCTTTGGC
Organism: uncultured Actinomycetes bacterium; assembly: GCA_903891755.1. GTDB lineage: Bacteria > Actinomycetota > Actinomycetes > Nanopelagicales > Nanopelagicaceae > PALSA-747. The sequence continues at coordinate 1,192 of CAITFY010000098.1, forward strand.
TCGCCCGGTGCGTATTCAACTTCGCCCATTTGATCGAGATGAATAAATGGATCGAGATCAGCCATGTCAACGCCAGTGAATGCGCGGCGGACGGGGAAACCCTCCCCCTCAAAGCCTTGAGGTGCGGTAGTAACGCTCTTCACGCGACGACTCTTGGCGGTGGGATCAGCTGTTACACGAGGAAGTACCGTGAAATCGCTAACTGTTACTGCTGGCATGACATCTTCTCGTTTCTCATAAATCGTGCTCCTGCGTAAATCGCCTTCCCTTATCTGAACTCAGCGATTTCATTAATTGAACATTCAACTAACGAAGTATAGAACGCAAATCTGGGCCTGTGCATTCCCCGATGTAGGCGCATTCCCGATGTAGGCGCGGTTCGGATGTAGCACAGCTCAAATCTAGGAACATTTCGCTTGAAAACTCTTATCCACAATCCTCGCTCTCAAGCGCAGATTTCATCTCTCACTGTCACCCCAAGACTCGAGAATTCACTCATGTGCACGAACTCCATTACCGACTTGCTAATCCAAACCCCCGGTATACAGGTTCTGGTCGCACTCACCAATATTGATCCAATGCGCCTCTCCCCCTCAGAGCGCGTCGACTATCTCACTGCGCTAGAGAAGCAATCGGGTTGGCTTCAAGCCCTCATGCAGGTCGCGATTGTTGCTGTTGCAGGTGCTCGCGCCGAAGAAGATCGTGGAAAGTTTGCCGGAGTCGATGATCCGCAACGCGAAGAGATTGCCTCTGCCTTAAATTTGCCTCCGGTAACTGCTCAATCAAGAATCGATGTGGCGCGCACACTCACCCAACATCTTCCTGCCACATGCATTGCTCTCGCCAATGGAGAAATCTCAAGCGCGCAAGCGACCGTTATCGCTAAAGAAAGTGCAGCTCTATTGCGCAAAGGAATTAATCTGGATCAACTCAGATTTTTAGAAGAGACCGCGATCGCTTACTCTGAATTTCACACTCCCACCCAAGTGACCAACAAGGTAAGAAGCATCGTTGCAAAGTTGGAACCAGCCGAGTTTGAAGTTGTGGTTGCAGAAGCGGTCCAAGGTCGGCGAGTGACCTTCTCCGCGCAACCTCATGGGATGGCACAAATCATGGCCCTCCTTCCAGCTGCTGAAGCACAAACGGTATGGCTCGCAATCGATAAGTTGGCTCGCTCTAATCGAGATAAGGGCTTAAGTGTGGAAGTGAATCTCGCTGAGGAATCAAATCGCAAGAAAGGATCAAATCGCACTGAGGGATTGAATCGCACCTCAGAAACTCAGCTTCCTGACTTTATGAGTTCACAGCTAGAACCACTCACCCTCGATCAACTCCGCGCTGATGCTCTCTCTGCAATCGCAGAACAATTCTTAGAAAAGACAGCGAGCGAAAACTTGGCTCATGGGCGTCCCATCACACTTAACCTGACCCTGGATCTTCCGACATTCTTGGGGCTCGATGAAAAACCGGGAATTCTCGCTGGATATGGAGAAATTCCAGCTTCCACCGCACGGCTACTAGCCGCAGATGCCAAATGGCGCAGATTTATAACCGATCCGCTCACCGGGAATCTTCTTGACTACGGTCGGACGACCTACGTGCCACCTCAAGCCCTGGTTGATTTCATCGTC
>CAITFY010000099.1 GCA_903891755.1 uncultured Actinomycetes bacterium
AGCATCAATGGAACATTTCCTGTGGCTTATCAGTGGTATTCCAACGATGAACTAACCGGCAGCTATAACCTCATTGAATCGGCAACCGAATCGACTTATCCGATTATGCCGCGTGACTTACGCAAATTCATCCGTGTAGTAGTTAGTTCAAGTGACACCGTAGGTTTTAACTCGAGCTCCCACCCTAGTAAATCCGTTGGCCCGGTTGAATAATCATCCAGCACGCCTAAACTCCTCATCCCGCTAGCCAGCGCAATCAAGATAATGGAGGCGAGACATGAGTATCGTCCTTAGTTTCATTGGAACAGTGCGTTTTGGGGAAACACAGGAACGTCCATCGATCACGTGAATAGGAAAAAGTAAATATAAATGAGAAATCTAAAAGCCAATCACCACAAAAAGGAGAAATAGATGCCATTATCAGAGCAAGATAGAGAGGCCTTCCTAAGAAGAATGGGAGCAGTACTAGAAGCGCGTTTGGAATCGGATGACAGCCAATTAGATTCGGATTCGGTGTCGTATTCGAAGAAGTGGTCAGATGAGGATATTCAGATGGCGATAGCTATGGGATTTTAGAAAGTTATCAAGTTATAAGTGAACTCCCGTTCGAAACCACCACAATCAGAGAGAAGCACGTCTTTTGATCCCATTCAACCGCCTCAAGGGGCTCGCGATAGCAAAGACTTTCGCAATAATCGTGCTGGCGACAATCGTTGGTGATTGGGTTACCTCGTGGATCCCTGTCGATAAGTTACCCATCTCCAACTTTTGGCGCGTGATCCTCGCCCGATGTTTGACCACCCTGCTTGCTCTGATTGGAATGAAAGTTCTTTACCCGAAATCCTTACGAAGGGTCAGGCGTGTGACTAATCGAAAGCGGCTTCTTATCGGGTTGGGTGTGGTCACGTTCCTAACCCTGCCCGGCCTCATGCACTCTCCGGTAACTTCATTTCACGCTTCGCAGATCCTTGAAGGATTGATATTCGCACTATTCATTGGAATCGATGAAGAATTCTTCAGTCGCGGCTTCATTTACGCCTGCTTGGAAGGGTATGGAGTTCTGGTTGCCACCGTGATTTCGTCTATTCACTTTGGGCTATTGCACCTTGGAAATGTCATCTGGGGAGGGCAGTCGCTCTCTTACACTTTGGCCCAGGTCATGAGCGCGAGTGCTTTTGGCTATCTGGCAGTAGGTCTGATGCTTTATACCGGGAACATTTGGGTGCCAATTCTCCTACATGGACTGAGCGACTCCCCCATGCAATTTGAAAGCGCTACGCAATATACAAAGGTCGTCACCGGCCACGCAGACTGGACTGGAGCAATTTTAAATGCTCTCATTTATGTCGTGATCGGATGGGTGCTAATTAATTTGCACATGAACCAAAAGGTGCAGATTCCGTACGAGTGGGCCAAAAAGCTGAAGCTAGTTGAAGTAGAGGAAACTATTTAGCCGTCTGTTTTTACACTAAACCCATACATTTTCCTAATTTGCATACCTTGAAATTCATATACCCACATGTTCTCGGATGTATGGCCATCAGAAAAACCACCGAGAGAAGACTTGGGGGTTTCCATGTGCGACATAGTGCCACATAGCGCAGGGACGGTAAGTGTCACCACTCCACTTATCGGGAAATCACGCCAGGCGACAGGCGTAAGTTCTCCCTTATGGCAGGCGTGGACAATTTTCCGGGGTTAGCAAAGAATACGAGCGGCCGGGCGGCTTGTCCGTTGCAACCAGGGCAACCTTGCAATCTATGCCATCCCGATGCTTATAACGGACCGCAAGATTGTCCGTTGGTGGCAATTGTTTTG
>CAITFY010000100.1 GCA_903891755.1 uncultured Actinomycetes bacterium
CACGAATTCATTTCTACTGCACATGAAGATGTGAAGTTTGGATTTTCTCTTGCAAGCGGAGCGGCATGGGATGCAATAAGCGCAATCCACGCTGAGCCATCTCTGGAATTACTTGGGCTGCATTCACATATCGGTTCTCAGATTTTCAAGAGCGAGGGCTTTGCTGCCGCTGCAAAGAAATTGATTACCTTGCTCGCTCGTTATCGCGATACCTATGGAAGGCAGTTGCCGGAGCTAGATCTTGGTGGGGGATATGGAATTGCATATCTACCAGGCGAAGTGACTCTCAATCCACTCTCAATCATGAGCGAACTCGCTGCAATTGTTAAAGAGGAGTGTGCGCAGAATGGATTAGCGCTTCCGACAATCTCCATTGAACCGGGTCGCGCAATTGTGGGTCCATCAACCACAACCTTGTACACGGTCGGTACAACTAAGGATGTTGAACTAGATGGTGGAGCATCACGCAAGTATGTCGCCGTCGATGGTGGAATGAGCGACAACATTAGGCCGGCCCTATACGGAGCCGAGTACCTGGCAATCGTTGCAAATCGCTTACCTCTGGGTCCAACCGCAAGTAGCCGCGTAGTTGGAAAGCATTGCGAAAGCGGAGACATCATCATCCGCGAAATCGCACTCTCTGCTGATGTGCAACCAGGTGATTTATTGGCCATTCCAGCCACTGGCGCATACGGGTACAGCATGGCTTCCAATTACAACCACGTTCCACGCCCTGCGGTGGTGGCTGTAATCGATGGCGCTGCTCGATTAATCGTGCGACGCGAGCAGATCGCGGATTTATTGGCGCTTGAGATCTAGTTTTTTGAGATACTAAGCACCTTATCCATGGCACTGCAGCTCATGGAATACGTTTATTAGAGGATGTGAAACGATGAGCAACGATCGCGTATTACGCGTCGGCTTGCTCGGCGCTGGAACTGTAGGCGCTGAAGTTGCCCGCCTGATGGTGGCAAATCAAGTTGACCTCGCCGCTCGTGCCGGCGTTGGGCTAATTGTTACCAAGATTTCGGTTCGAGATCTCAGCATCCCTCGTCCCGGCATTGATCCATCTCTCCTGACAACTGATTCAGAATCAATCGTCACTGATCCAGATATTGATCTCGTCATCGAAGTCATGGGCGGTATTGAGCCAGCTCGTTCTTTGATCCTGACTGCAATGACACATGGCAAGGCCGTGGTCACAGCAAATAAGGCGCTCCTAGCTAAACATGGCGCAGAGTTATTTCACGCCTCTGACCTCGCGGATGTGGACTTCTATTACGAAGCTGCAGTTGCTGGTGCAATCCCTATCTTGCGTCCGCTTGCAGAGAGCTTGGTCGGAGATCACGTTGAACGCGTCATGGGAATTATCAACGGAACAACAAATTATATTTTGACCAAGATGCACGAAACCGGCGCATCATTTGAAGGTGCACTTCTTGAAGCTCAGGCCTTAGGTTACGCAGAGGCAGACCCAACCGCAGATGTCGATGGTTTCGATGCGGCAGCAAAGGCTGCGATCTTGGCAGGACTTGCATTCCATACCCAAGTAACTGACGAAGATGTTTATCGAGAAGGTATCCGCGCAATTACCGCAGATGATGTCAGCGTTGCAAAGGCGATGGGATTTGTCATTAAGTTGCTGGCGATTGCTGAAGCTAATGAATTACATGGAAGCAAAGAGGAAACCATTTCGGTTCGCGTTCATCCAACCATGATTCCTGTGACACATCCCTTAGCCTCGGTCCGCGAAGCTTTTAATGCGGTCTTCGTTAAGTGTGAATCCGCGGGTGAGTTGATGTTTTACGGCCGTGGCGCTGGTGGAACTCCTACTGCATCAGCAATCTTGGGAGATCTCGTAGCAGTTGCTCGAAATCGTAATGAGGGAAGTCTTGGACCCACTGAGACAGATTATGCAGATCTCGATATTGCCCCGATTGGTGTAAGCCGCACTCGCTACTTAATTCGCATGGATGTTGCAGATGTTCCCGGTGTTCTTGCCTCGGTTGCTAGCACTGTTGCGAAGAACGATGTCTCCATCATGAC
>CAITFY010000101.1 GCA_903891755.1 uncultured Actinomycetes bacterium
ACTTCGCAATTTCTCTAGAACATCACGCAGCGCTACCCCAAGGCTCCAGTTGTTCGTTTGACTCGCGGTTATCGCTCAACTCCAGAGATCATCGAGACTGCAAACCGAATTCTTAAAGCAGGTTCGACTCACGGTGATCACGAACTGACGTCCATGAATGAGCGAGGGGAGGAGCTCGAACTGCACTCCTTCGCCACTGCGCAAGCGGAGGTAAATTCAGTTTTTGATACGATCGCAAATCTTGGAAAGACCCATTCTGATATCGCAATCTTGGCTCGCACCAATAATCAACTCGATGCCTTTGAAGCAGCACTTAAAGCTCGCTCCATTGAAACACAGTTAAAGAATTCAGAGCGATTCTTTGATCGGGTCGATGTGCGCGATGCCATGCGGGTGATTCGTAGCGCCTCAGTTCTTCCATCTGAGGGAGATTGGCTCCACGACCTCACATCCGTACTTCGACCATTTGGAAACGCAGATTATGTTCGCGCCTTTGTAACCTTGGCAGAGAGCATGAAGGAGGCTGGGGCTACCTCACTTCGCACCTTGCTCCGCGAACTTGAAGATCGCGCCGAACAGAACAACCCGCCAACTCTTCCCGGAGTCGTTCTCTCTACCTTGCATGCGGCAAAGGGGTTGGAGTGGGATCATGTTTTTCTGGTCGGAGTAAATGAGGGAGTTTTGCCCATGGGGGCAGATACGGAGGAGGAGCGCAGGCTCTTTTATGTGGGTCTGACCCGCGCCAGACGTACCGTCCACCTCAGTTACTCGGGTAACCCGAGTGAATTTCTGCAGGGATTATTAACCGTTAATTAGGTTGCGGGGCGACCCGCCTGACCCGTACCCTTATGCAACTGCCAATCGGCAGGTTTAGTTCGAGCGATAAAGGAGGCGGATGTGTTTACAACACTAAGCGCCAGCACCACACGTGCTGCGTTGCGTCCTGCCCTCATGAGCTCAACAGCAACAACAACACACGCTCATGCCTACGCCTCAAAGTTCTGGGCAACCAAGAATTTTGCAGCCTATGGACTGCGCGGAACCTGGAGTTCTATTCGATAACTCGAAGAGACCCACCAGGGACCGCCATCCAATCGGATGAGCGGTCCTTTTCTTTTACCCCGAGAAGAAAGCAAAAATAAATAAGCAGATAACCAGCAAGAAATAGATAAGGAAAAGAAAGAGGAGGTGAGAACAGTGGCTGTTCTCTTCAGTGAACTATTAGTACCCGGGTGGGCTGATGGATCAATGATTGGGCTAAGTGAAGTGACCGGAGATATCTCTCTACCGTGTCACAACGCCGATCCTGAATTGTTCTTCGATGAATCAGCACCGCGCGTGGCTCTCGCAAAATCACTCTGCGGACAATGTCCAATGAAGGCCGCTTGTTTAGAGGGTGCGCTCTCCAGGCAAGAGCCATGCGGAGTATGGGGTGGAGAGATGTTCGTAGAAGGTCAGATCGTGGCTGCAAAGCGCACTGTCGGTCGTCCGCGCATCAACCCAATTAGCCCTGTAATTGTTAAGGAGTGTGAGTCAGATGACGAAGCGCTCGCAAGCTAATTTCAGTAATGAACTCATTGACATCCACACTCGGGGTGGAAGTTCCAATGTCGAATATCTGGCGCGCGCAGCGGCGTTAACAAGTCATACCAATGCGAAGTTGCGCGCAACGGACTCTGTCCGGTTGCAAAATACTCACCGATGGCA
>CAITFY010000102.1 GCA_903891755.1 uncultured Actinomycetes bacterium
CGCCTCTTTGGAAGTTTTGATTAGTGGGAACCCTCTTAGGTGCCGCAGAGATACGCGAGATCGCTGCTCGCATCGGAGTTAATCCAACAAAGAAACTTGGTCAGAATTTTGTAGTTGATGCCAATACCTGCAGACGAATCGTAAAGATTGCCGATGTTAATTCTGATGATGTTGCGCTAGAGATTGGCCCTGGACTTGGTTCTTTGACCCTTGCTCTATTAGAAGTTGCTAAGTCGGTTGTCGCTGTAGAGATTGATTCTCGCCTTGCCGCAGAACTCCCGATCACTGTTGCAAACCATGGATTCGAAGCAGAACGTCTTATTGTGAAAAATGAGGATGCGCTCACTACACATGAGTTGCCACTTCCTCCAACAATCTTGGTCGCCAATTTGCCCTACAACATCTCAGTTCCAGTGCTCTTACATTTCCTACAGAAGTTTCCGACAATTCGTTCTGGCGTGGTTATGGTGCAGAGTGAAGTTGCTGATCGTTTGGTAGCAACACCTGGAAGTAAGAACTACGGCTCGCCTTCAGTCAAAGCAACGTGGTGGGCAGATTTAACTGGAGCGGGAAACGTTGCCAGGCAGGTCTTTTGGCCCATCCCGAATGTGGATTCTTCCTTGGTTCGATTTGTGCGCCATCCTGCAGCGGGCGAGGAATCGGAGAGAGCACTGACATTTTCTGTGATTGATGCCGCTTTCGCGCAGCGGCGCAAGATGCTCAGAAGCGCTTTATCTCAACTCTTTTCGGGGGCGGCAGAGTCATCTATTGCAAAGGCTGGGATTGATCCCACCGCACGAGGGGAGACCCTCTTACTCCGCGACTTTATGGCAATAGCCAATACGCTAGAGCCATGAGGCGTAACGGAGTAGTCGTCCGAGTTCCAGGAAAGGTGAACCTGCAACTTTCAGTGGGACCCTTGGAATCTGATGGCTTTCACGAGGTCACCACCGTCTTTCAAGCGGTCGCAATTTATGATGATGTAACCGTGAAATTCGCTCCACCCGGTTCTGGAATTACCTTGAATATTTCTGGTTCCACTATGCATGGTGTTCCAACGGATTCCTCAAATCTCGCCTATCGCGCTGCGCAGTTAATGATTGATCTTCACGATTTAGATTCAGATATCTCTATTCTCATTAAGAAAGAGATCCCCGTTGCTGGAGGCATGGCTGGCGGAAGCGCGGATGCAGCAGCAGTGATTGTCGCCTTCGATGCACTCTTTGAACTAGGGCTTTCGCGTGATGGCATGGAGAAGATTGCGGCCGAATTGGGGAGTGATGTTCCCTTCGCTATCACTGGTGGAATTGCTATCGGTCGAGGACGCGGCGATCAGCTCACTCCGGTGCTCGCTCGCGGAACATATAACTGGGTTCTTGCTATGGCGCCACAAGGATTATCGACGCAATCTGTTTACAACGAATGTGATCGCCTGCGTACTGGTTTAGATATTGCACGGCCACAAGTGGGAGATCAGATTTTGCAAGCACTTCGTGCCGGAGATGCCGAGCTGCTCGGCAAATCTCTCTCCAATGATTTGCAGGCTGCGGCATGTTCACTTCGTCCAGCGCTACGACTAGTTCTAGATGTTGGTATTGATTATGGAGCGCTTGGAGCGGTGGTCTCCGGAAGTGGGCCTACGGTTGCCTTTTTAGTCCAGGATGAAGAGCGAGCACTTGATCTCACCGTTGCCCTCAGCGCGAGTGGAGTTGTCGCGGGGGTAATGCGAACCACAGGGCCAACTCATGGCGCCCGGGTCATTGAAACCCTTTAAAAACCAGTAATTTCGCAGATCCCTGACCCCACCCTCCCAAAAATAGGGAGCGTATTTGTTCCGCAGGCGTTAATAAGGGACAATTCAGGTTCCGCCATTGTGTAGTGGCTAGCACATGGGCCTTTGAAGCCCAGGGTCCAGGATCGATACCTGGTGGCGGAGCGAGATGCTTAGCCACCTGGCTTATAAGGTGGCAGAGCCACTTTGGAACCGCCCGGCAACTACCGCAGCAGTGAGGGGGAGAGCAGTGAAGCAGCTCGATCTCGCGATTGTCCTGGCTGCCGGTGAAGGTACTCGCATGAAATCTGAACTTCCTAAAGTTTTGCATCCGATTGCTGGACGCCCAATTCTCGATCACGTACTTCTTGCAACTGCGCCGCTTAATCCTGCTGAACTTCGTATTGTTGTTGGTGCCTCCCGCGAAAAAGTTGGGGCACATATCTCCGCAAACTTTCCCTCGGCAACTCAGGTTGTTCAGGCCGAGCGCAATGGCACTGGCCACGCGGTGCAACTGGCTCTAGAGAGCGCGCCACATCTCGGTTCGGTTTTGATTCTTGCCGGTGACACACCACTTTTAACTTCGGTAACTCTCCAAGAATTCTTTGATGCGCATATCGATATGAAGGCTGCTGCAAGTGTTCTTAGCGCTCATGTTCCAGACCCATTTGGGTATGGACGCATCGTGAGAGATGCGGATTTAGAGTTAGAGCGAATCGTGGAAGAGCGCGATGCAAATCCGATAGAGCGAGAAATTTTTGAAATCAATACTGGCGTATATCTCTTTGATATTGCAGTGCTTCGTGCAGCCCTTGCTGGGCTCAAGAGCGGCAATTCTCAAGGTGAGCTCTATCTGACCGACGTCATTGAAATTATTAAGAGCTCGGGTAAAAACGTTGTTGCTATCGCCTCCAATGA
>CAITFY010000103.1 GCA_903891755.1 uncultured Actinomycetes bacterium
AGGCTTTATCTCCTGCTTGCCATGCCAGAGCTGCAGCAACCGCGGTAACCAGGACCTGTTGAATCCAGTACCACCGGAGTTTTAATTGCTGATAAAGGCGTAGCAAAAAACTGAAATAACTCTTCACGGCCTTAAATATAGGACGCAGATGTATTAAATAAAGAACTCGACCTCATTGCGTTGCGAGAGTGAGCGTGTAACAACCTGATTTGCACCAATTGTGCTGCCTTCGCCAATAGTGATGTTCCCGAGCACCTTTGCGCCAGCACCAAGAATTACATTATTTTCAATAGTTGGATGGCGCTTTCCCTTTTCAAGACTACGACCACCCAGAGTGACGCCGTGATAAATCGTCACATCATCGCCAACGATTGCTGTCTCACCGATGACTACACCCATGCCGTGGTCGATAAATACACGCCGACCAATCTGCGCGCCAGGATGAATCTCAATTCCGGTGCGTGAGCGAGTGTGATTGGAGAAGAAACGAGCCGCTAAGCGCAAGTTCTTCTTCCAGAGCCAATGTTCAAAGCGATGAGCCCATAGAGCATGAACGCCAGGATAAGTAAGTGCTACTTCAAATTTAGAGCGCGCAGCAGGATCCCGCTTCAGTGCGGTAGCGAGATCCTCTGCGATGAATGACATAAGTGCTGAAGTATAGGTTAAATAGATGGAGCGACTGGCTCGTCGATGAACTCCTTGTAGAGAGGCGTTGATAGATAACGCTCACCAAAGGAGGCAAGTACGACGACAATGATTTTTCCAGCAAACTCTGGACGCTCTGCAATTTGTGAGACGCCCCACAACGCAGCACCTGATGAGATACCAGCGAGAATTCCCTCTTCCTGTCCCGCACGCTTCGCATATGTAAATGCCTCTTCATTGGGAGCTGAGAGAACTTCATCGTAAATTGTTGTATCAAGTACTGGAGGCACGAAATTTGCACCAATTCCTTGAAGTGGGTGACCTGCTGGAGCGCCGCCCGTGAGAACTGGTGATGCAGCTGGTTGTACTGCGAAAATCTTTACATTTGGATTCTTCTCTTTCAAAGCTTGTCCAACACCAGTGATAGTTCCACCAGTTCCGATTCCCATCACAACAGCAGCAACTTGACCATCGGTATCGTTCCAAATTTCTTCGGCGGTTGTCTCACGGTGAATCTTTGGACCTGCTTGGTTCTCAAACTGGCGAACCATGATGCCGCCCTCTTCTGCGCCAATTGCTTCCGCAGCTTCAACCGCTCCGCGCATTCCTTGAGCAGCAGGTGTCAAAATCAACTTTGCGCCAAGTGCGCGCAAGAGTGCGCGACGTTCCTTAGACATTGAATCAGGCATGGTGAGAACAACTTTGTAACCACGAGCAGCACCGACTGATGCAAGCGCGATACCGGTGTTACCACTTGTTGCTTCAACGATAGTTCCACCAGGCTTTAAGGCACCACTTGCTTCTGCATCATCGACCATCGCAACTGCAAGGCGATCTTTAACAGATGCTGTTGGATTGTAGAACTCAAGCTTTGCCGCAACAGTTGCGGTTGAATTAGGAAATAGGCGCTGAATCTTGACGAGCGGTGTATTTCCAAATACTTCTGAAATGTTGTTATAAATCTTCATGGTTTCTCCAAGGCTCGGTGTGAGGTGAAGGTATCAGGAATGGCCGATCTCTTCTCAGTCAGCATTGGTAAGTGCAAACCATTCGCATTAAGCGAAAGTCTTACTAATTACTTACTTTCGATCTCGCCAATCAACTTAAATTCACTCGCTCCGAGCTGGCCTTGCTTTGTATAAAGCTCCAGCTTTTCGCGGGTATCTGCAATATCTAAGTTACGCATGGTGAGTTGTCCGATGCGATCAGTTGGACCAAATGCGGAGTTTTCGTTCCGCTCCATCGAGAGCTTCTCGGGGTGGTAGCTCAAATGTGGACCTGTGGTGTTAATGATGGAGAAGTCATCGCCGCGACGAAGGCGGATGGTAACCGTGCCCGTTACAGCAGAGGCAACCCAACGAGTCAGAGATTCACGAAGCATGAGTGACTGTGGATCAAACCACCGACCCTCATAGAGCAAACGTCCCAGGCGACGACCTTCGGCATGGTAATTCGCGATGGTATCTTCGTTGTGAATCGCAGAGATCAACCGCTCATAGGCGATAAAGAGCAACGCCATTCCAGGTGCTTCATAAATGCCGCGAGACTTCGCTTCAATAATTCTATTTTCAATCTGATCAGCCATACCCAAACCATGGCGGCCACCGATTGCATTTGCTTCACGCATCAACTCAACTGAGTCAGTGAAGGACTTTCCATTGATTGAAACTGGACGACCTTGCGAATATTCGATGGTCACATCTTCAGAGTCGATGACAACGGATGAATCCCAGAACTTAACGCCCATGATGGGATCAACAATTTCGATGGATGCATCTAACTCTTCAAGATTCTTAGCCTCATGAGTTGCACCCAAGATATTTGCATCAGTCGAGTAAGCCTTCTCAGTGCTGTCGCGATACGGCAGGTTGTGTGCAACCAACCACTCGGACATCTCCTTACGGCCACCGAGTTCGGTGACAAAATCTGCATCAAGCCATGGCTTATAAATACGGAGCGCAGGATTTGCGAGCAGTCCGTAGCGATAGAAACGTTCGATGTCGTTGCCTTTGTAGGTTGACCCATCGCCCCAGATCGAGCAGTCATCCTGCAACATCGCGCGCACGAGAAGAGTGCCTGTTACGGCGCGACCAAGTGGAGTTGTGTTGAAATATTGTTTTCCGCCGGAGCGAATATGGAAAGCTCCGCAAGCAATAGCAGCCAAGCCTTCTTCGACAAGAGCGAGCTTGCAGTCGATCAGTCGAGCGTTCTCCGCGCCATAAGCGAGCGCACGACCTGGAATCGAATCAATATCGGTCTCGTCATATTGCCCGAGGTCAGCGGTATAAGTAAAAGGTACGGCTCCCTTTTCGTGCATCCATGCCACGGCGACTGAGGTGTCGAGTCCGCCCGAGAAGGCGATTCCGACTTTTTCTCCAACGGGCAGCGATGCGAGCACTTTTGACATGGGTTGAGCCTACCTGCCTCATTATTCTCAGCCAAAAATAAGGAAAATCTCCTTGGAGTTGAAATTTATTGTCATAACCTTCCCTCATGACTTTTACGATGAAGCGAAGCGCAGTAGCCCTAATAGCTCTAGCGGTAGTTGGAGCGAGCGTCCTTCCAGCAAGCGCCGCAACCAAAGCCACTCCCAAGGCAACAGCAAAGCCATCGATTACCGGCGCACCACGCGCAGGTGGTTTCGGTGATGGCGCCAATGCTCAAGCATTTGCAAAGTACACAGCCTGCTTAGCAAAGGCCGGAATTAAGTTGCCTTCTTTTGGTGGAGGTCGTGGATTTGGTGCTCCGGGTACAAGACCAACAGGTGTTCGCCCAACAGGTGCTCCTGCCGGTGGCGCTCCAGGACCTCGTCCAAGCTTCTCCCTATCTCCGGCACAACAAAAAGCCTTTACAGCGTGTGCCGCTCTTCGACCTTCATTTGGTGGAAACGGTGGTGTGCGACCTGATGGACGTGGCGGAGGGATTGCCCCCGGTGGTGTTGCACCTGGAACAACAAATCTTGGTGGTGGGACAACTGCACCTAAGACCGGTACTAGCCCCGCTTACTTTGCTTGCCTGAAGTCTCATGGCTTGCCAGTAACAACAGCTGCTCAAGTCGCAGGACTTGATAATCAAAATCCTAAAGTTCTCGCCGCTCTGAAAGCATGTGCGGGTAAATAATTAATTAAAGTGAAGTAGATCAACCCGCTTGATCCACTCGCTGTAATCCGAGAATTTCCGCGCTGCGAAATTGACAGTAAAATTTTCGCGGCGCGGAAGATCCAATCTCTGCATCACTAACTCTGCGCCAGATTGATCGGTGCGAAGCAGAATCCAAAATCCGCAATCTGAAATTCTCGCGAAGAAATCACCTCCGCGTAATTCGCGTTTAAGAAGATGCGCAATCTCAATAAGGTTTTCTTGTATATCCGCAATGGATTCGTAGCCTTCAAAATCCAGAGTGATCGAAACAATCGTTAACTCTCGAGCCTCACGGCTAGCGACAGAGATTTCGCGCTTGAGATTTTCATGAAAGAGGAAGGGAGAGATCGAGAGGGTGAGAGAGTCCACGAGACCATCGCTTTTAAACTCTAAATCTCTCAAGTTAAAAGCCAGCATTTCGTAAGGTTACTTGGATACGCTTTGCAGATGGCGATTAGTGATCAACTATTTGAGAGAAGCCGGAAGGTATCAATTCTCTTGCTCCGCTTGGAGTCCATCATTCTTTTGGCACTCATTGTCTACTTGGCGCTGCTCGATGCAATTCGCACCAAACCTTTGAGCGCGCCGATGGCTCTCGCGGGAGTGTTCATCGCGCTGGTCCTTGGAACAATCGGACTCTTTGCCTGTTCCATCAGTTACAAGAATGGAAAATCTTGGGGCAGAGCTCCCGCGGTCTTAGCGAATTTGATTGCACTGGGTGTCGCCTACTTCATGCTCTCCGGGAAGTTCTACATCGGCGCATATCCCCTAGGCCTGCTTGCCATCATTACAGCTGGCGCATGCGTCCTTGGCTACCGCGAGTAGTTACCACTCAATAATTTCGCGCCGCTCCCACAAGAAACCAGTCTTATCGACCGCAGGGTCAAAGTTTCGCGTCGCCAACCAGACCGCGGTATCAGCTCCCTCCTCAACTGAGAGAGGTGCATCAGCCCCACCCATATCGGTGCGGGTGTGATTTGGGCAGATTGCATCGACGAGTAATCCGCGGGTGCCATGGTTTGTCTCATGTGCCAAGTTCCGAACGAGAGCATTCACTCCAGCCTTACTAATTCGATAGGGGGCTAATCCCCCGGCATTTCCTGGACCAGACATCCGACCTAAACAGGCGCTAAAGATGATGATCCGACCAGCCCTCGCCAGAGCCATGGCTCCACCCAAAATATTGACGATAGTGAAGGTCGAGTCCAGATTGATGGACATAACTCGGCGCCACTCGTGATCTGTGGTTCGAAGGGTCTTGGACATCTTCTCGCTCATAACCCCGTGGGCTAGCATCAGGATTTCTGGGGCTCCAAATGTTGCGAGGATCTCCTCAAAAACGGCGCGGGTCGCAGCCTGATCTTCTAAATCGACGCTGCGATATTGCGCGCCAATCTCCCCCGCACTCTGGGCAAGTCGAATCGGATCCTTGGCGACTAAGAGAATCTGATGCCCGAGGGCGGCTAGCTCCTTGGCACATTGAAATCCCAGCCCGCGGCTGCCTCCAGTTACAACTACTAATCCCATAGATGGGAGCCTAGAGCCCCACCTCACATCTCGCCTGAGGAGTGCTATCTCCGTTCGCCTATTAAGATTGGTAAGTACCTGATCTTCATCCTGATTAAGAAGCGGAGAGCGCCAGTGTCGGCATCGAACACCCCTGCAAATCATTTCGGTGGATCCTTTGGGCCAAACGAATGGCTCGTCGATGAGATGTATGAGCGCTATCAACAAGACCCAGCATCTGTCGATAAGGCCTGGTGGGATTTCTTCGCTGACTACACACCGCCTGCCGCAGCCGCTGCTGCCGCAACTCAAAGTGCGCCAACTGCAGGTGTGCCACCCATTCCAAAATCTTCTAACGCAACAACTCCGCCTGTTGTTCCCACTGCAACTCAAGTCGTTGTAACTCCGGCTCAACCAGTCGCAGAGGCTGCCGCTCCTCGTGCAAATCAAGTCGTTCAAGCACCACAAGCGAGTACAGGTGCAACTCCTGCAGATCCCATCGTTAAGCCAATCCCAACTCTGGTCACTCCTAGTGCTTCAACTCTTGAACCAATTCGCGGAGTAGCAGCGCGCGTTGTGCAGAGTATGGAAGCTTCACTCAACGTTCCAACCGCAACAAGTGTGCGTGCAATTCCAGCAAAGTTGATGATTGATAATCGCACCGTCATTAACAATCACTTGGCTCGCGGTCGTGGCGGAAAAGTTTCCTTCACCCACTTAATCGGTTACGCAATGATCAAGGCGCTTCGCGCGATGCCAGAGATGAATACCTTCTTTGCAATGCAAGAAGGCAAGCCAGTTCTTGGTCGTCCAGAACATATCAACCTTGGTATCGCAATTGATTTAGCTAAGCCAGATGGAACTCGCCAACTTCTCGTACCTTCTATTAAGGGTTGCGAAGAGTTGGACTTCGCTCAATTCTGGGCATCGTACGAAGACACGGTCCGCAAAGCTCGTGG
>CAITFY010000104.1 GCA_903891755.1 uncultured Actinomycetes bacterium
GTACCGCAGTTGGAATTGGTGGAGATCCAATTATTGGAACAACACACATTGATTGCTTGAAAGCTTTCCAAGATGATCCAGATACAGATGCAATTGTGATGATTGGTGAGATTGGTGGAGATGCAGAAGAGCGCGCCGCCGCCTTTATCGCCTCATATGTCACAAAACCTGTCGTTGGTTATGTTGCAGGATTTACCGCACCTGAAGGCAAGACCATGGGCCACGCTGGGGCCATCGTCTCGGGTTCTTCAGGTACAGCCGAAGCGAAGAAAGTTGCACTCGAGGCAGCTGGAGTCAAAGTTGGTAAGACACCAAGTGAGACTGCTGCTTTGATGCGTGCGATCCTCAACGGCTAAGAAATGATTGCTCGCGCTCTGGGGGTCTCCTTTCGGCAGGCCCTTCGCAGCGTTGCTTTAACCCTCTTCCCGCTCGCCTTTATAGCTCTCTTCGCCTGGGCAAGTGCCGGAAGTACATCTGGGAATACGAGTGATCCAGTTCGCGCAAGTGCCTGGCTCTACCTCGGGGTGCACCTCATTCCTTTTTCGATCCCCGGTGGAAAGTTAACTGTCCTACCGCTTCTGGCCGTGCTCTATCCGATGTGGGCGATTCGACGCGGACTACCAAATGTAGAGAGCGCATTTAATAAGCTCAATGGAGCGCGCATCATCTACTCGCTCTGGTACGCGATACTCAGTGAAATATTGGCGCTTATCTCTATTTACCACGGGATACATGCAAACCTTTATCTGACTCCACTATTTACCTTTGCAATCGCCATGATTGCAACATCAACCTTTGCAACGAAGAAAAATCGCGCCTTCTACTTTGCGCTGTATCTATTTTCTATCGCTCTCGGTATTGGCACCTTGGTTTATGCCTGGTCGCTCTTTCAACATTGGAGTGAGATTAAGAGCATCTCTGTCATTCTGGGCTCGGGAATTGTCGGGGGAGTTCTCACCGCGGCAATTCAACTTCTCTATCTTCCAAATATTGCAATTGCATCGATCTCCTACCTCACTGGAATCGGCTTCTCCTTTGGCTCTGGCTCGGTCATAAATGGCACGCACATCACTCTGGGCCAAGTTCCTGCACTCCCATTTGTAGCAGCGCTTCCAACGAGTACGCACCCGGCGCTTCATTACGCGCCAATTACCTGGCTTCTTCTCTTTATTCTTCTCTTTATTTTCATCTCCAGAGATGGCGGTTCTCTCGCTCATGTAACCGGCTACTGGATTGTCCAAGGAGTTCGAATCTTTATCGCAGTGGCGCTATTGGCATATCTCTCCTCCGGTGAACTTTTAAGAGAAAACCTAAATCCGGTCGGAGTTATTTGGTGGAAGTTCAGCGCGGTCCTTGGGGTTGCTTTTATCTCGGCGGCAATTCTTACTCTCTATCTTCCGGCTCTCATCCGCAAAGCGGTGAACCGTGGCTAAACGGGTAATTCTTCTCGCCTCTGGAGCAGGTTCCTTAGCTGCAGCAATTCTGCAAGCGCATAAGACCGGCCAGAATGATCTTGAGTTTGTAGGACTCATCAGCGATAAAGATTCTCCTGCTCTAGATATTGCTCGAGCCAATCAAGTTCCCGCCATTTATATTCCGATGCTTTCAGATCGAACAGAGTGGGATCGTCAGATTTATGAAGCGGTCAGTGATTTAAAGCCTGATCTCGTTGTAAGTGTGGGTTTCATGCGGATACTCGCCCCGAAATTTGTCGCGGATTTTCAGGTAATAAATACCCACCCATCACTCCTACCTCTCTATCCTGGTGCTCACGCAGTTCGAGATGCCCTCGCTGCTGGAGCCACTGTCACTGGGACTAGCGTCCATTATGTTGATGCTGGGCTTGATACCGGGCCGGTTATCTTGCAGCGCCAGGTTGAGATCGAGCTAGAGGATGATGAAAGCACTTTGCATGAGCGTATTAAGATTGTCGAACGGGCTCTCATCGTTGAGGTTCTCGCTGAATATGGACGGACAGGAAAACTGTGAGCACTCGTAAACCAATCCGCAGAGCGTTAATCAGCGTCTATGAGAAGACCGGTTTGGTGGAGTTAGGGCAAGCACTAACTGCTGCAGGAGTTGAAATTCTTTCAACCGGTTCGACCGCTAAGACTTTGGCAGCCGCCGGTGTTCCCGTAATTGCAGTCGAGGATTACACCGGATTTCCAGAGATGATGGGTGGACGAGTAAAGACTCTTCATCCGCGCATTCATGGCGGCATCCTCGCCGATCAGAGTAACCCCGAACATCTCGCCGCAATTGCCTCACACGACATTGCTCCCTTTGATTTGATCGTCATCAACCTTTATCCATTCTCGGCGACTATTGCTTCAGGCGCTGATTACGCAGAGTGCATCGAGCAGATTGATATCGGTGGTCCCTCGATGTTGCGCGGCGCCGCAAAGAATCATGGATCTGTCGCGGTTATCTCCTCACCGCAACAATATGCAGGGCTCTTAGAAGCTATCGCTGCTGGAGGATTTACTTTAGAAGAACGCACTCGTTTAGCTATGGAAACTTTCCGCACCACCGCGGAATATGACGCCGCAATCGCAACGTGGATGGGTGATCAACTGAATGTGGCAGATGAGTGGAAAGCGGCAATCTTCCACCGCATTGCATCTCTGCGTTATGGTGAGAATCCACATCAGAAGGCGAGCGTTTATTCAAATGTATCTGGATGGATCCAGCCAGGTATCGCTCAAGCTGTGCAACTTCATGGCAAAGAGATGTCATTTAATAATTACACAGATGCTGATGCAGCGGTACGAAGCGCATATGA
>CAITFY010000105.1 GCA_903891755.1 uncultured Actinomycetes bacterium
GAAATTCTTGCAGCGCTCAATGATGAGTCTCTTGATGCAGTTCTCATTGGCGGAGTTGATCCAATGGATATCTCATCTCATGCGCTCAACCAACTTCTCAATACCTTTGTGGTCTCACTTGAGATTTCGCATAGCTCTGTAACAGCAATTGCTGACGTAGTTCTTCCAGTTGCGGCAGTTGCCGAGAAGAGTGGTTCATACCTCGATTGGCGCGGCTCTGCTCGACACTTTGATAAGGCGATGGAGGATGTCGATCTTCGTAGTGATGTTCGCATTCTCTCGATGGTTGCCGATGCGCTCGGAAAGCCAATTAACCTTCCAACAGTTACTTCCACTCGCGCCGAAATCGAATCACTCGGAAATTGGGATTGCGGAAAATCTGCCTTTACTCCGCGCACACTTGCAAAGGCTCCTAGTGATGAGTTCACACTTGTTTCATGGCGCTTCCTACTTGACCTTGGCGCACTTCAACAAGGTGAGGCGAATCTTGCCGGCACCGCTAAGCAGGCCCGAGCTCATATCTCTGCAGCAACTGCCTCAAAGCTCGGAGTCACCGAAGAGGATCACCTCGTTATTTCTAGCGATCTTGGTTCGATTGAGCTTCCAGTTTCAATCCGCGAGATTGCCGATAATTTGGTCTGGGTTCCACGGAACTCTGAGGGATCACAAGTGATTCCATCACTTGGATTTACACGCGGAGCGGTAAAGGTGGCGAAGCGATGAGTACAGCAGATCTTCTAGGACAAGATCCAGGTTGGATCATCCTCGTAAAGGGCCTTTTGATCTTCGTCTTCTGTGTCGTCTGCACCTTGATGGCCGTATGGGGCGAGCGTCGCATTGTTGCTCGAATGCAGATGCGCCTTGGACCTAACCGAGTCGGAAAATTTGGGTTACTTCAGGCGCTTGCAGATGGCGTGAAACTTGCGCTCAAAGAAGATTTAATTCCAGCAGCAGCTGACAAAGTTGTTTTCATCATCGCTCCAATTATTTCCGCGACTACTTGCTTCATGGCCTTTGCCGTTATCCCATTCACTGGCACCGTAACTCTCTTCGGTCATAAGACCGCGATGCAGCTAACTGATCTTCCAGTGAGCGTCTTGTATATCTTGGCAATCGCTTCAATTGGTGTTTATGGAATTGTTCTTGCCGGTTGGTCTTCCGGATCTACCTATCCACTGCTTGGCGGATTGCGCTCGAGTGCTCAAGTTATTTCATATGAAGTTGCCATGGGTCTCTCACTTGTCGCCGTATTCATTTACTCCGGAAGCATGTCGACCTCAGAGATTGTTGCTGCGCAACATCAATGGTGGTTCTCAGTCATCTTGTTCCCATCATTTGTTATCTATGTAATTTCGATGGTGGGCGAGACAAACCGCGCACCATTTGACCTTGCAGAAGCAGAAGGTGAACTCGTTGGTGGATTCCACACGGAGTACTCATCACTGAAATTCGCACTCTTCTTCCTTGCAGAATATGTAAATATCGTTGCGGTCTCATCTCTTGCAACCACACTCTTTATGGGCGGATACCACGCACTTCCAGGTCTCACCTTCACAGAGAGCTGGCTCGGGGGATGGTTCACGCTCTTCTGGTTCGTCGCAAAAGTTGTCTCCTTCTTCTTCTTATTTGTATGGCTACGCGGCACGCTCCCACGTCTGCGCTATGACCAATTCATGAAATTTGGTTGGAAGGTCTTGATTCCAACAAGTTTGGTATGGATCTTGGTCTTGGCAACTCTGCGCGTGATGTCTCAGCGCGCGGTAAGCCGTCCACTTGTTATCGGTTTTAGCATCGGAGTTGTTCTCCTTGTCATGCTTGCTACGACCTTGTATGACCGCTCCGTTGATAAGGCAAAGGCGGCCAATGTGCTTCCAGATCTACCTGCACCACGCTTCCCAGTTCCAGCCTTACCTGGAGAGACGACAACTCACGTTATTAAAGAGATTGAAGCTGAAGTAGAAATGGAGAATCACAATGGCTGATGAAGCGAAGAGTTTCTCCCAACAACTACTTGGATTTTGGGTCACCTTTGCCACCATGTTTAAGAAGGTCAACACGGTGCAGTACCCAGAGGTTAAAGAGCCAACCGCCGAACGCTTCCACGGCCGCCACCAACTTAATCGTTACGAGGATGGCCTGGAGAAATGCATTGGTTGCGAACTTTGTGCTTGGGCCTGCCCAGCAGATGCAATTTATGTAGAGGGCGCTGATAACACTGAAGAGGAGCGCTTCTCTCCTGGAGAGCGTTTTGGCCAGGTTTATCAGATTAATTACCTCCGCTGCATCTTCTGCGGACTCTGCATTGAGGCTTGTCCTACCCGCGCACTGACTATGACCAATGAATATGAGCTCGCCGACAATGGTCGCGCCAAATTAATTTTTGAGAAGGAAGATCTCCTTGCACCTCTTCGCAACGGAATGATCGCTCCACCTCACCCAATGTATCCAGACTCCTCTCACCTTAATTATTACAAGGGCGAGATCACTGGCTCACATCCCTCACAAGCTGTTGAGGAGCAGAAGTAATGTTGCATAACTCTTTTCACTTTGCGCTCACGGTTGGTCGCACCGCGACTCCAGAAGCGGTTCAATTTTGGATTTTGGCACCGCTTGCCGTAATTGCAGCGCTCGGAATTTTGGTTGTTAAGAAGGCTGTGCACTCGGCACTCCTGATGGCTTGGGTGATGGTTACTCTCGCAATCTTCTACATCGCCGAAGATGCGCTCTTCCTAGGAATTGTGCAGATTGTCGTTTACACCGGCGCAGTCATGATGCTCTTCCTCTTTATTCTTATGTTGGTCGGTGTCGATAGCTCTGAGTCATTTGTAGAAAATCTCAAAGGGCAACGCATCCCGTCAGTTCTTGCTGCGATTGGTCTTGGCGGATTGATGGTCTCACTCCTAGGACGCGCGACTATCAGTGCACCTGCGGTCGGATTGAAAGATGCAAATTCAAGTGGAAATGTGCAAGGCCTCGCCAAACTTCTCTTCACCCAATATGTGTGGGCATTTGAAGTTGTATCAGCTCTGCTTATTACTGCAGCGCTTGGTGCAATGGTTCTGGCTCACTCCCAGAAGATTCGCTCCCCATTTGCGCAGCGCGATCTCTCTATCGCACGCTTCCGTAAAGATTCAATGGCTGAAGCTGCGGGACTTCCAGCACCTGGTGTTTATGCTCGCCATAATGCGGTGGACGTTCCGGCTCTGCTCCCAGATGGATCTCCAGCGCCAACTTCAGTTTCCCAAACTCTGCGTTCACGCGGTGACATCATTACCAGCAGCGGATTTGCACTTGAATCAATTGAAGAGCAGGAGGACTAAGTGGATATCTCGAATTACCTCTACCTCTCCGTTATTTTATTTGTGATTGGTGCACTTGGCGTATTGATTCGTCGCAATGCCATCGTCATCTTTATGTGTATCGAGTTGATGCTCAATGCCTCTAACTTGGCACTTGTGACTTTCTCTCGCATCAATGGAAATCTTGATGGTCAAGTCGCTTCATTCTTCACGATGGTGGTCGCTGCCTGTGAGGTAGTAGTCGGACTTGCAATTATCGTCACTATTTACCGCTCCCGCCGATCGGCATCAGTTGATGATGCCAGTTTGTTGAAGAACTAATGAGAACTAGCAGCCACTTGGTATACCTCATCGCTCTTCCACTCTTTAGTGCCGGGCTTCTATTGCTCCTCGGTCGCATCGCTGACAAGTGGGGTCATCTACTTGCAACTCTCGTTTCAGCTTCGACATTCGGTATCGGAGTTGCTGAATTCTTCGCAATGCATAAGCACACCGGTGCCAACCGCGCAGCTACTCAGAAACTTTTTGAGTGGATCTCAGTCGGCAACTTCAAGGTCGATGCCTCACTCTTGCTCGATCAACTTTCAATCTGCTTTGTCCTTCTTATTACCGGCGTTGGAACCCTGATTCATATCTACTCCATCGCATATATGGATCACGATAAGGACCGTCGTCGCTTCTTCGCTTATCTCAACCTCTTTATTGCAGCGATGTTGCTCCTTGTTCTTGGAGATTCATATCTCAACCTCTATGTGGGTTGGGAAGGTGTGGGCTTAGCTTCTTACCTATTGATTGGCTTCTGGAATCAGAATCCAACTTATGCAGTGGCGGCCAAGAAGGCATTTATCGCTAACCGCGTTGGTGACGTCGGACTTTCACTTGCGATCATGATCTCCTTCGCGCAATTTGGTTCTGTCTCATTTGAAGGCGTAAAGGCAGGAGCGCCACATGCTTCTCCTGCAGCACTAACTGCTATTGGCGCCATGCTCTTGCTCGCTGCAGCCGGTAAATCTGCGCAGTTCCCATTGCAATCATGGCTTGGTGATGCGATGGCCGGCCCAACTCCAGTTTCAGCGCTCATCCACGCTGCGACAATGGTTACCGCCGGTGTCTATCTGATTACTCGCTCTAACTTTATTTTCGATGCTTCATCGACCGCTCGGATACTGGTCGTAACAGTCGGAACCATCACTCTGCTCTTTGGAGCAATTGTCGGTACTGCTAAAGATGACATCAAGAAAGCACTTGCCGCCTCAACCATGTCCCAGATTGGTTACATGATTCTGGCTACCGGCCTCGGCCCAGTCGGATATGCATTTGCAATCATGCATCTTCTCACTCACGGCTTCTTTAAGGCTGGCATGTTCCTTGGTGCTGGCTCAGTCATGCATGGCATGGATGATGAAGTAAATATGCGTAAATATGGTGGTCTGGCGAAGTTCATGCCGATTACCGCAGTTACCTTTGGACTTGGCTATCTTGCGATTCTTGGGGTACCTCCATTCGCCGGCTTCTACTCCAAAGATAAAATTATTGAAACCGCTTTCAATCAAGGTGGGGGCAAGGGAATTATCTTGGGTGGCGCGGCCCTACTCGGGGCTGCAATTACTGCCTTCTACATGACCCGCGTTGTTGTACTTACCTTTGCAGGCGCTCGTCGCTGGAAAGATGGTTCTCATCCACACGAAAGTTCAGTATTGATGTGGGGACCAATGGTCGTGCTGGCAATTGGATCAGTGGCATCTGGATTCCTGCTCTCCATGGGAAGTTCGTTAGTTAATTGGTTGCAACCAGTGGTCAATGCATCCCATGCAACTGGCGGTGAAGAGTTGATGAAGCCTCTTGTGGTTTCCATTCTTGCTCTCGGAGTTGTTCTACTCGGTGCTGGCTTTGCGATTACTAAATATCGCACAGTGCCTGAAGTTGCTCCTGAAAAGGTTTCAATCTTCACAAAGATTGCTCGTAAAGATATCTACCAAGATGTATTTAACGATGCTGTTCTTGTTAAGCCTGGCACCACGCTTACCGCAGGACTTGTCGCTACCGATCACAATGTGATTGATGGGGCGGTCAGACTCGTTGGTTGGGTGATCGCCGAAATCTCAGATGTGCTTCGTAAGATCCAAAATGGTTACGTGAGAACGTATGCCTTAACTATGTTTGCAGGCGTCCTCATCGGTGCCGTAATTCTTTGGGTGGTCACGGCATGAACCTCTTAGTTGCAACTCTTCTCTTGCCACTGCTTGGCGTAGTGGCGCTGGTCTTTGCACCACGCGAGAACAGCAAGTTAATCAAGCAAATTGCACTGGGAAGCTCCCTTGTTACCTTGGTCGTTTCACTTCTGATGCTCACCAAGTACAAGTTTGGAGTCACTGGATTCCAGCTGGTCTCTTCGCACTCATGGTTTAAGTTCTTCAATATCAATTTCGCTGTAGGTATTGATGGTTTAGCGCTTGTCCTCATTTTGCTCACCACTGTTTTAGTTCCAATCGTCGTTGTTGGCGGATGGAATGAATCAGAAGGTGGACGTTGGAGCGTTAAGACTTTCTATCTCTTGATTCTGGTTCTTGAATCATTCATGATCGGCGTTTTTGCAGCGACAGATGTATTCCTCTTCTACGTCATTTTCGAAGCGATGTTGATTCCGGTCTACTTCCTGATTGGCGGATATGGTCGCGGAGATCGCGCCGCTGCTGCTCTCAAGTTCTTGCTTTATAGCCTCTTCGGTGGATTGTTGATGCTGGCCGCTGTAATCGGCATCTTCATGATCTCAGCGAATCAAGGTGCTGCATCATTTGATGTCACAGCTCTCTCGCACATCAAGATCAGCCATAACACGCAAGATTGGCTCTTCCTTGGCTTCTTCGTCGCCTTTGCGATCAAAGCTCCGCTCTTCCCATTCCATACTTGGCTTCCAGGCGCAGCGCGCTCTGCAACTCCTGGAACCTCAATCTTGGTCCTGGGTATTCTGGACAAGGTCGGAACATACGGAATGATCCGCTTCTGCTTAACTCTCTTCCCAGAAGCAACGAAGACATTTGCTCCCTACATCATCGTGCTCTCACTGCTCTCAATTATTTACGGTGCCTTCTTGGCCATAGGCCAGAAGGATCTCAATTCACTGATTGCATTTACCTCAATCTCTCACTTCGGTTTCATCGTTCTTGGAATATTTGCTCTCACGAGCCAGGGTATTACCGGTGCTTCGCTCTACATGGTGAACCATGGATTCTCTACCGCAGCGCTCTTCCTAATCGGCGGCTGGATGATTGAAAGACGCAAGTCCATGCAGATTGAAGATTTCGGTGGGTTGCAGCGAATTACTCCTGTGATGGCATGGCTCTTCTTTATCGCCGGAATGTCCGCACTTGCTCTTCCAGGTCTCTCCAGCTTCGTTAGCGAATTCTTAGTTCTCGTTGGAACATTCACTCGCTATCCAGCAGCGGCAGTCATCGGAACTCTCGGAATTGTTCTGGCTGCACTCTACGTACTACTCCTGGTGCAGCGTTCTTTGCATGGTCCGCTTAAGGCTGGCAATGAAGAGACACATGACTTGGTCTTGCGAGAGAAGATTGCGATTGCCCCAGTAATTGTGGCTCTTGTGCTCCTCGGTTTCTATCCAAAGCCTGCAATTCATGTAATTAACCCAATGACCAGCCAGGTCTTGTCCCAAGTCCAGGTCAGTGACCCATCTCCATTGGCAGGTAAATAATGTTTACGACACCAGTTCTTGATTACAACTTACTTGCACCGATTCTTATTGTTTTAGGTGGTGCGCTTCTAGGTGTGCTCGTTGAAGGATTTGTCGGCCGCGCCTATCGGGCTCGTATTCAAATCATCATTGCGCTTATTACTGTTGCAACCGCTTTCGCGTGGGTCATCTCAATTCGCACCAAGACTTCTCAGGCGGCGGCGATTGACTCAGTATCAATTGATGGTGCGGGTCTATTCCTCCAAGGAACTATCTTGGCGCTTTCATTTGTAGCTTTGCTCTTCTTCACGCAGAATGATCACTTCGCTCCGCAAGCATCAGCTTTGCCTGGATCACATGAGGAGTCTGAGGCGATTCTGGCCGGCGTGCAGATGACTGAGATCTACCCATTGGTTCTCTTTGCCATTTCAGGAATGCTTCTATTCCCAGTGGCTCATGATCTGGTCACTCTCTTTGTTGCACTAGAAGTGCTCTCTATCCCGCTTTACATCATCACCGGTTTGGCTCGTCGCCGTCGCTTGCTCTCCCAAGAGGCAGCGCTGAAGTACTTCTTGCTTGGTGCTTACTCTTCGGCATTCTTCCTCTTCGGTGGCGCCTTTCTTTACGGATTTTCTGGAAGCCTCTCCCTCGGAGTAATCCGCACCGCAGCTGCTAATCCTGGTTCAAACCACATCTTCCTATTTATCGGTGTTCTCTTCGTCTCAGTCGGCTTGCTCTTCAAAGTTGGAGCAGCTCCCTTCCACTCTTGGACCCCTGATGTTTATCAAGGCGCTCCAACTCCAGTA
>CAITFY010000106.1 GCA_903891755.1 uncultured Actinomycetes bacterium
ATCTCCGACGGAACCAACACCTTGAAGGCAACCTTCGATCCAAACGCTTCAGCTCACGCCAAAGATGGTGCTGCACCAACTAACGTAACGATTAGCGGAAATGTGATTATCACTGGCGGAACAGGCAAGTATGCAGGAGCTACGGGGACGTTGAAGTTCACAGGTGGCTTCCCAGTCGCTGCAACAGCAGCAGGCACAAAGGATTCTGGTGCACTCACCCTGACAATCTCTGGTTCATTTACAACAAAGTAATTTGAAAATTAGTTCTCAACCAAAAGGAGCAAAGGTAATGAAAATAAGGTCAACCAAAACCCTGATAGTGGCTCTCGCCATTACAGGAACCGCACTCGTTGGTACCCCAGCATTTGCTGCGGCAACAACACCAACTCTCGTCCTCTCAGGCGGAAGCTCAGTCTTCGGTCTTGATCCAGCAATCATCGTCGCTACTGCTGGTGCCCCAGGAAACGTTGCTTTCTCGGTTGGTACCAATGTAATTAAGGGCTGCGAAGCAATTGCGACAACAACAGTTGCACCATTTGTTGCGAAGTGCACATGGGCACCTGCAG
Organism: uncultured Actinomycetes bacterium; assembly: GCA_903891755.1. Classification (GTDB taxonomy): domain Bacteria; phylum Actinomycetota; class Actinomycetes; order Nanopelagicales; family Nanopelagicaceae; genus PALSA-747. The sequence continues at coordinate 567 of CAITFY010000106.1, forward strand.
CTCCAGGAGCTACAGTTTTGAATGCAACTTTGACACCAACAGATTCAGTTGGATTTACAGTTGCAAATGCAACTCCAATCACCGTAAAGATTGGTACTCCAGTACAAGGAACCACTCCCAACCCAATCAGCCTTTACGTTGATGAGGTTCTAGCTAGTGGATCTACTGGAGCACTCGCACCTCGCTTCGGAGTAAGTTGCGCAGTTACAAGCCAATACATTCTTGGACAGACAATCGTCTTCCGCGTCTATGGAAATGACTCAGACCTCGGTGGCGCTGTACTTGATTCAACCAACGTTGCAAGTGCAAGCATCCAAGTAGCTGGCGTAGCAACACCAATTCCACTCACATATGGAAACCACAGTGGAGTCGCTTTCTGGAGCGGTGTCCTAAAGACAGGAACAGCACCAGGCCTCTACAGCACTCTCGGTGTAATCAACTTCAAGGTAACTGTTGTTACCAAGGATCAAGACACAGTCAAGGTATTGGCTACAAAGCTTCAACCACGCATGCTCAATGGAGTTCGCGTAAAGGATGCTTCAGGCCGCACAGTTTATGACCGTGTCAGCTATTACCGCACAGTCCCTGTTATTCCTGCTCTCAAGGGTGCAGTTGGAGTATGGCAGTCAAACTTCACTGCTTCTTCACTTCTCACCTTGTACGCAGTACCAACAAACTAAAAAGCAACCACAACTAAATAAGTAAGAACCTCTGACGCGGTTCCTACACAACAACCAATTATCAAACTTAGGAAAGGGTCCATCATGAAAACCAAAATAGCTTCACCCCGATTAGCACTAGTAGCAAAAGGCGTCGTAGTGTCGCTCTTCTCGGTATTCCTGGTGGCCCCGGCCCTAGGTGCTGATACGCAGTACACACCAATCACCTTGGTGGCACCAACTGGCATTCCAAATGTTGCACCGCTTCCATTCACCGCGGTGAAATCTGAAGCGTTCACAATTCCCACAACCATGCAAAATCTGACTGTCACTCCTAACCAGGGTGTTGTCGGATCACCGATGGTTGTCTCTGGAACTGGGCTTCCAGCGAGCACAACTCTGCAGCTCACTTGGGGTACAGCCTCTGGTACGTGGGTCGCAGATGTTCAACCAAGCTCAGTGAACTACTTGGGAGATAGCATCTCGAAGTTCAATGTAAACATGACAACAGTCACGACTGACGCTGCCGGAGCATTTACCTTCGCATCTAAGGTGCCTGAAGATTTCGGTGGAGTTCACGATATCTACGCAGTAGTAAATGGAGCGGCAGTTGCTCACGGTGGATACCAGACAACACGTGCTTTGACGATCTCTCCAACAAGCGGTCCAATTGGCACACCAATCACCATTACCTACACAGGTATGGGCGCAACTCTCTATACGGCAGGAGCAGCAGTTCACTGGGATAACAACATGGCCGGTGAGATGCAAGCTCTCTGGACTCGCGGAACAGGTCAAGTAGTTATTCGCGCAGCTGGTCCACGCGGAGTTCACTATGTAAATGTCGGCGATGCAATCGGTGTTACCTACATGAATATCATTCAATCACCAGTTCCTTATGCAAATGGTGGATCACTTCCATTCGTTGTAACTAACGATCCCGGTGTTGGAAAGCCTTCTGTAACCTTCCCTGCAGATGTGCAACCAACCACCCCGCTTCGCACCACACTTTCTACCGTTGGACTAGATCCAGCTACTAAGGCAGTCATGACTCTCTCAAAGACAAGTGGTGACATTCTCTCCAAGGTTAATGTCAAAACTTCTCAGGTTGCCGTAGATGGCACCTATCAAATCGTCTGGTCAACTGTGGTCGGAAACCGAGTTAACTGCACCGGTGTTTGCTGGTCCTTCAATGCAATTCCACTTGGTACAGCAACCGTCGTAAACGGTTCATCATCTACAGATATAACCATTCCAGATAACCTAGGTGGATTCCACGTAATCCAGATGGTTAAGGGAAGCGTCATTGAAGCTCAATCCCCATTCTATGTAAAAGAGAGCATCATGCCTTTCTATGATGCTAAAGGAAAAGTAACGGGCATGGGCGTTGCAGCTTTCGATCCTTCAACCTCTCCAGATTCAGTAGCTCGTGGACAAGCAGGAGATCCAACAACAACCTTTAAGAATGGTGATTACTTCACCATCAGCATTAAGGGTGTTGGCTGGACTCAACTTGATAACACGCTCGCTGTAACCTACGACAACAACTACATTGGATATGGCTGTGGCTTTAACTCCAATGGATATATGGTCATCAAGCTTGTAGCAACCGGTGCTCCTGGTACGCACATCATTGATCTCCACCCATTGCTCTACACAAACCAACCATCATTTGCTAACACACCTTATGGAATGCTCCCAGTCTTATCTTCAGATCGCGACTTCCCAGGTTTAGCACTTGGATATCAAGTACCTTCATTCCACTTCGCAATTAAGGTCACTCGATAAAAGTAGTTAGCCGTACTAGCCCCGCTCCTCAATACGAGGCGTGGGGCTAGTTTCTTTTGCCGTCCTTATGAAATGAAGGAAGCCACCAATTCCATTTTCCGAGTAAGACCATTGCACTTGGTAGTAAGAGACCCCGAACAATTGTGGCATCTACGAGAACTCCGAAGCCCAATCCAATTCCAATTTCTTGAAGTCCAGCGAAATGTCCAAACGCTAGTCCAGAGACAGCTCCAATAAAGATAAGGGCCGCGCTCGTTACAACAATGCCTGTCTGTGCCACACCCTCTTTGATTGCTTCATCGTCGCCCGCGCCATTCAACTTTGCCTCTTTGATTCGAGAAATAATAAATACTTCGTAATCCATGGAGACCCCAAAGAGCAAGACAAAGAGGAAAACCAGAGCCCACGCTTCTATTTGATTGAGGTGGTAGATGCCCAACCAACTGGAAACCCTCTGATTACCAAATGCAAAGACCACGATTCCGTAAGAGGTTGCCAATGAAACGAGATCCAACAAAATCGCTTTGAGTGGTAGAACGACGGAGCGCAAAATTCTTGTTAAGAAGAGGAATGTGGCGAGCAGGGCGAGTGCAATGATCCACGGGAATGAGCGGCCAAGTGTCTTGAGCAGATCTGAGCCTTGGGCGGCAGCCCCACCTAGATAAAATTGAGCTTGAGCGCTGAAGCCGTACTTCTCAAGTGAGATCTTTCGAAGTTCTGAGACCAATTTTTGCGCCTGGGGTTCACCGAAACTATGGCGGGCAAAGATAAATATCCGTAAGTAACGACCAGTTGCCTCTACATAAGGCTCTTTAGCGCCGCTGGCTACAACAAGTGCCTCAGGGTTCTTCGAGAGCTCCGTCGTAAGGGCCTTTCGGGCGATGAGAACAGAGGGGGATTGGGACAACCCCGCAGATCCCAGATCAATGATCATTTGATTTGGAGTCACAACTCCAGATCCAACTTTCGATGAGACCAAGGTGATGGCTCTCTGGGACTCTAGGTTCGCGGGTACAGCGGTGAGCGAGCTAGGGGTGATGTGAAGTGAAAAGAGTGAAGCAGATAGCGCTGCAACCAGCACAAGGCCAGCGACTAAAACCTTGAGTGGTTTTCTGATGATGAATTCGGCCACTCGAGCAAAGGGTGCAACTGCTTCTAGTGAGCGTCTACCACCGCTAGGAAGAAGTAAAAGGATGATTGGCTGCAAGGTAACTGCCGTCAAGATTGAGACGAGAGGTACGAGCGCGGATGTAATTCCAAGGGAGCGGATGAAGGGAATCGGAACCAAAATCAGGGTCGCAAGACCTATGGCAACTGTGACTCCTGAAACCATCACGGTTTTGCCGGCACTCTGCATAGTTCGTAGAACTGCGCTTTCTGGATTGGAAGGAGTTTGGGCTAGTTCGCGGCGGTAGCGAAAAACCATCAGAAGTGAGTAGTCGATGGCTAATCCCAAACCAATCAACTCCACAATATTTGGAATATAGAGAACCACTAAGAAGTGTTGTGCGTTTAAGAAGACTAAAGAGGCTGTGGCTGAAATTGATGCGATTGCAAAGATGAGAGGTGTAAAGACTTGGAAGCTAAATCCAAGTACGAGCAATAAAATTGCTATGGCGAACAAGATTCCTATCAACTCGCCTCTATGTAAATCTTTATTAAGTATCGGGGTCACATCACTCTTGATGGCGGGAGGTCCTGTGACAAGCACCCCTGGTAATCCCGATGTCTTTAGAATCTTTCTTAACGGATCAGTGAATTCCGAAGCCTGGGAGAGCGAGAGCGCAGTATTTATATTTACAAAGAGGGTTCCACCCAAGGCTTTTTGCTCGCCGATTTGAGAGGTGGGAACGACGCGAGCGGCATCAGCAATCTTTGCTTTGAAACCCGAAATTTGAACGTTAGTAGCATTTTTGAATTGATAGATAACAGTAAAAGTCCCCTCCACATTCTCATGAAAGTGCTTGATCAGTATTTGATCTGCTTCTTCGGATGAGCTATGCGGCACGTTAAGAGAGGTTGTTAAATGTGAATCTATTTTCGTACTTGAAAAAACTCCAAGAATTATGAGAAGTATCCATGCAAGTAGAACTGTCTTTCGGTATTTCAAGACCGTCAAAGTCCATTTTTCTAGCACCAGGCAAGTGTATGTCAGGGTCTTGCGCGATAGGATTTCCAAATGTCACGTACAAAACTCGAGTCATTTCCTAAAGCCCAATTAACCTTCGGTCCATCTCCTATCCATCGCCTTGATCGATTAACAGAGCACCTAGGTGGCAAGGTTGAGATTTGGGCGAAGCGTGAAGATGTTAATTCTGGCTTGGCTTATGGAGGCAATAAAACCCGCAAGCTTGAGTACTTGGCGGCAGAGGCTTTGGCGCAAGGATGTGACACTCTGGTTTCGATTGGTGGTGTTCAATCAAATCACACTCGTCAGGTAGCAGCCGTGGCCGCAAAGCTCGGTCTCAAATGTGTTTTGGTACAAGAACACTGGGTCGATTGGGATGAGGTGAATTACGAGAAGACCGGAAATATTTTGCTCAGCAGAATCATGGGAGCAGAAGTTCGATTAGATGCTGCTGGCTTTGACATTGGTTTTCGTAAATCATGGGAAGAGGCAATTTCAGATGTGATTGCTCGCGGAGGCAAGCCTTATGCGATTCCTGCCGGTGCATCTGATCACCCACTTGGAGGTCATGGTTTTGCAGGATGGGCATTTGAGGTGGAAGACCAAGAGAAAACTTTAGGTTTCACCTTTGACAACGTCATTGTTTGCTCGGTCACCGGTTCGACTCAGGCTGGAATGATTGCGGGATTTGCTCATAGCAATCGCGCACAAGATGTCCTCGGAATTGATGCATCGGCAACTGTTGAGAAGACATGGGATCAGATAAAACGCATTGCGACGAGAACTGCCGCTGCCATTGATCTTGGGCGCGAACTGGAAGATTCAGAGATTGTGTTGCTCGATGGGTGGCACGATGGAATCTACGGAGTTGCCAGCGAGCATACGATTGAAGGAATTGAATTAGTCGCTCGTCTTGAAGGAATGATTACCGATCCGGTGTATGAAGGTAAATCAATCACCGCACTTATCGATCTGGTTAAAGAAGGTCGCTTTAAAGACGGAAGCAGAATTCTTTACGCCCACTTAGGTGGACAACCCGCTATAAATGGGTATTCAACAGCCTTTAAGAGTTAAAGCGAGAATTTGTTAAGCGACTCGTGAACCCATTTTGCGAGCCATCGCAAGAAGTTCGCGATCATTCAGGAGCTCTGCATCAATATTCTTAAGGGCGTGAATACGAGGAGTTGGTAGTGTCTCTTCGCGGTGGAGTAAACGCGTGAACTCGTTTACAAGTCCGCCGCGGCGACTACCTTTTCCAACAATAAATACTTGGTCGACGCCTTCAAGTCTGGCGGCGATGCGATCGGTATAACGTGAATCCAGGCGAGTAGTAAAACGACCAAAGAGGTTGCGAGTAATGGTGCTTGCACTGAACTCACGTTGCATGAAACTTTTAGGAATCGAGTTGCGCTCATAAACAGTCTGAGCAATCACATTCTTATTGGAGAGATTGTTCCAGATCTTGGTCTGCTCGCGTGAGATAACAACGAAAGCTTTGCGATTGCCTTGATTTGCACTATCCATCGTAAGTCCTCGATACATTGGTGTTGGTACCCCAGGTATACGGAAGTCACAATAAGTTCACAAAGCGTGAGGTTGAGTGGAGCATAAATCCTAGATAATCAATCTAATTGCGGGGTTACACGCTCTCTGAGAGGTCATGAAAAATCTTCATCAATTTCTTCTCGGGAAAGTCGGTCAACCTAAAAATTTTGAGAGGGATTACATGACGCGGGAACTCCTCATGATTTTCCTCAACATAGTCCAGAAAAGCGTTGATACCGCTCCACGCACCGAGACCCCCACCGACTAGGTAGATAAGATCAAACTTCTGAAGATGTTGATAAATCTGGTAGCTGTAGCCCTCGTCTAAACCGGGCTTTAGCCAACTTGCAACCAGCCTAAATTTGGCACATGATCCCATGCCCTGATCGCGCATATCGTAATTTGAGGTAGATCGCGGGCTATTCGAGCTGCGATATTGGGGGCGAGCACGGGGATCATAAATAACATAGGGCCGCTCACGGCTTTCGATTCCGTGCTCCCAAATTAAGGTCTTGGTTTTGCCTATAACGGCATAGGCCGCATGCTTCGGCACGGTTCTTTTGAGCATAGCGCCCCCTAATGAGCCCGCTGGCTCATATTTATAAGTATCCGCTCAATTGGTGAAAAGGCAATACTTAATAGGGGCAAAAGCACTCAAAAGGCTATATAAATTATCTTTGTCGTACACCTTTAGTTAAAAGTTGGCCAAAAAGTAGATTTGCCCTTGGGCCTAGAATTACCCCATGACTACGCGAATCACTCACTTCATTGCTGGCCAAGCCTGGAACCAACCAGCCCTTCGAACCGCCCCCGTCTATGACCCAGCAACGGGTGTCGCAGGTAAAGCTGTCGATTTAGCCTCGCGTGAGGTCGTTGATGAAGCAGTCGCTGTAGCCTCTCTCGCTTTCAAGGAATGGCGTGAAGTCTCACTGACTAAGCGAATTCAAATCCTCTTCTCATTTCGCGAACTTCTTAACGCGCGTAAAGAGGAGTTGGCAGCAATCATCACCTCCGAACACGGCAAGGTATTGAGCGACGCTCTGGGAGAAATTACTCGCGGACAAGAGGTTGTGGAGTTCGCGTGCGGACTCGGACACCTTCTTAAGGGCGGGTTCTCCGAACAAGTTTCTGGCGGCGTCGATGTTCACTCAGTCCGCCAACCACTTGGAGTTGTAGGAATTATCTCTCCCTTTAATTTTCCAGCGATGGTCCCAATGTGGTTCTTCCCAATTGCGCTCGCTGCGGGTAACACCGTTATTTTGAAACCAAGTGAGAAAGATCCATCATCTGCAAACTTCATCGCAGGATTGCTTAAAGAAGCTGGACTACCTGATGGTGTATTCAATGTTGTTCATGGAGATAAAGAAGCGGTTGACGCGCTCTTAGAGAATCCAACAGTCAAGAGCATCTCATTCGTGGGCTCAACGCCGATTGCTCAATACATTTATGAAAAGGGAACTGCTAATAAGAAGCGCGTACAAGCTCTCGGCGGCGCAAAGAATCACATGTTGGTTCTGCCGGATGCAGATCTAGACCTTGCCGCTGACCAAGCAATTAACGCTGGTTTTGGCTCTGCAGGTGAACGTTGTATGGCTATTTCAGTTGTACTTGCAGTGGATCCAATCGGTGATGAACTCGTTAAGAAGATTGCCGAGAAGATGCCACAGCTACGTACCGGAGATGGTCGTCGTGGTTGCGATATGGGACCACTTGTAACGGGTGCCCATCGCGACAAAGTTAAGGGTTATGTTGATGCTGGAGTTGCAGATGGTGCAACACTTGTTGTCGATGGTAGAAATCCAGTGGTGGATGGTGAGCCTGGTGGTTTCTGGCTCGGGCCAACACTCTTTGATCATGTGAAAACCGACATGAGTATTTACACCGATGAGATTTTTGGACCGGTACTTGCAGTAGTTCGGGTGAAATCATATGAAGAGGGCGTTGCACTCATCAATGCACACGAATATGGAAACGGAACTGCAATCTTCACCAACGATGGGGGAGCTGCGCGTAGATTCCAAAATGAGATCGAAGTTGGAATGATTGGTATCAATGTTCCGATTCCTGTCCCCGTGGCGTACTACTCATTTGGCGGGTGGAAATCATCTCTCTTTGGCGATTCACATGCACATGGCACCGAAGGCATTCATTTCTTCACCCGCGGCAAGGTGATCACAAGTCGCTGGCTTGACCCAAGCCATGGTGGAATCAACCTCGGCTTCCCAACGCAGAATTAGCCCAAATCCAAGGGGCAATTACAGGGGACTCTCAGAGTTCTCCCAGCAAAAGGCTCTTTAATTCACTCATTGCAGTTTATTGAGTGAGTTAAGGGAGTCGTTAAGTGGTCTCAAGTAAGTTAATCAAAGGTGCTGCGATCTGTGGCATTGGAGCGGCGACGGCGTTCATCCCAGCTGGTTTGAGTGTTGCGAATGCGGCGACAGTTAAAACCGCAGCAAAGAAATCTGGAACCTTCCTCGGCTCCGCCTACATGACTCACTACGGTGCGGTTCAGGTTTCGGTCACCGTTAAAAATGGAAAGATCACAAAGGTCAACGTTCCGGTTTACCCAACAGGTACCTTTAGAGATCAACAGATTAACTCGGTAGCAATCCCACTGCTGGAGCAGGAAGTCATGGTTGCTCAGTCCTCAAATATCAACAACATCAGCGGCGCTTCATTTACCGCACAAGGATTTTATATGTCTTTGGTTTCAGCTCTAGGAAAAGCTGGACTTAAGTAGGAAACCGCACTCGGCTTGAGCGATGTGAGGGCATCGCTCGCCGAGATTCGGAATAAAACTCAATCGGATACCAAAAGTTTAATGAGATTGAGAGATATTTCAGGCAAACTAAAGCCGTGAAACCTAGTCGCCTAGAAGCATTCAGTGATGGCGTGTTCGCTGTTGCAATAACCCTTTTGGTTTTCAATCTAAAAGTTCCAGATATAGCAACGGGACATCTGAGTAGAGAACTTGGCCATCAGTGGCCTTCCTACCTGGCATATGTAATCAGCTTCTTCTCTATTGGGATTTGCTGGGTTAATCACCATTCAATTTTGGATCGAGTGGCGATGGCCGATCGCGAACTACTCTTTATAAATCTCGGTTTACTCCTTGGAATAGTTTCAATTCCCTTCACCACCTCATGGGTCATGCTCACCTCTCCGCGAATTCCACCGGTGTAACGCTTCAGTCGCTGCAGAGAAAGGGCTTCATAGGCATCATCGCCTACGTAATTGCCACGGTTCTCTCACTTTTTCTCCCAGTTCTCGCATTCCTCGTCTGCCTAGTTTTGGCTATGTATTACGTCTTTGGTGTTGAAGATGAGGCGGTGAGCGAGGAAGCGTCGCGCGAGTCACACACTTAAATAGCTCTGTAAGAGGATAATAAATAAGGTGAAGAAAAACTTTCTGCGTAAGTTGAATAAGTATTCGCATAAATATTCCCATGGCACCGTCGCCGTAATCGCCGGAAGCCTAGATTTTGCGGGAGCTTCCCTCCTCTGTGTCGGTGGAGCTAGGCGAGGCGGATCTGGTTACATCAACTACGTCCATGAAGAAGAGTCCCTTCGCAATTTGGTCGTGAGTACTTATCCAGATGTTGTAACCCGCGAAAAGGTTAGAGGAATTAAAGTCGATGCTTGGGTTATAGGTCCTGGCTCTCCAAAATTACCGTGGAGGTTCAACATCCCTCGCGCGAAGTATGCGGTTCTTGATGCTAGCGCCATGAAGTATGCACGCCGAATCAATGCAGAGTTTGTAGTGATATCGCCCCATGAAGGTGAAGCTCGGAAGCTCGGGTTTGTTATTGGTGAGGGCGATGAGGGGCGCGAGCAAAGCGCTCGCGAGATGGCGGAAGCACTCGGTTGCGTTGTTGTACTTAAAGGACACCATACGGTCGTGGCCTCTCCTGAGGGTTTAGCTGTCATTGATGAACTTGCTGGGCCTGAACTCGCTACCGCTGGAACGGGTGATGTGCTCGCCGGCTTAATGGGTTCAATGCTTGCAAGTTGGAAACCTGAGAGTTATCAAGAGGTAGTAGTGGTGATTTTTAAGGCGATTAGCGCTCATGCGCTCGCTGCAACCGCGGCGGCCGCTGAAATCAACCCAATTACCTCCTCAGATGTTCTTAAGTATCTACCCATCGTTATGAAGCAATAGTTAGACTTGTAGTGTGATCTATTTGGGGGGCTCCGTGAAAGCAAAGATTTTTTCAGCCATTGTCGTATCCCAACTCGTTCTAAGTTCTGCAACTGCCTGGGCAGATGATGATGGAAATATTGCTCGCCCTCATATCTCTGAAATCGGTGGAGATGATCACAGCCCTGGTGTGAGACTTGTAATTTATTTAACTTTGCTCATCATTGGATTTGGTATTGGTCTGACCGTCGGTCGACGTACTCGTCGGAAGTAAGACAGATCTAATGGGAATGCATCTGACATACACCCACGACGGTGTAACAGGCGAAGGTTATCTAGCGCTACCTGCGACAGAGAGTGGACCCGCAGTAATCATCATTCAGGAGTGGTGGGGCTTAGTCGGTCACATCACTGATGTTGTGGATCGATTCGCAGCTGCAGGCTTCGTTGCCTTTGCACCTGATCTCTATCACGGCCAAGCTGCCTCTGAACCAGATACTGCAAAGAAACTCATGATGGAACTCGAGCTAGATCGCGCCGGTTCTGAAATTACACATGCTGCTGACTACTTACTTTCACTCCCTGAAACCTCAACTTCTCACGTAGGAGTTGTTGGCTTTTGTATGGGAGGAACTCTGGCGATAGTGAGCGGAACGCTCTCTCCCAAGATCAGCGCAACCGTTGGCTTCTACCCTGGCTCTTCCTGGGAGCGTCACGCGCCTCGTTGGAGAAATTATCAAGGAAAGTCTGCGCTTATCCATTGCGCTGAAGGCGATGGAACCTCGGCCGCAGCGGGG
>CAITFY010000107.1 GCA_903891755.1 uncultured Actinomycetes bacterium
ACACATGCTCTCCCAATTAGGTAAGCATGCTGGCTTTGACCTTACCGTTCGTACCACGGGTGATGTTGATGTTGACTCGCATCACACCGTTGAAGATACATCTCTTGCCTTTGGGCAAGCGCTCCGTGAAGCACTTGGTGATAAAGCTGGCATCCGTCGCTTTGGCGATGCGGTTGTTCCGCTTGATGAAGTTCTCGTGCAAGCGGCTGTTGATCTTTCAGGGCGCCCATATCTCGTGCATCGCCAACCTGAAATTGTTGAACTCATCGGAACCTTTGACACAACTCTAGGCAGACATATCTGGGAGTCCATTGTTGCTGAAGCGCGCATCGCGCTTCATATTCGCGTTCTTGAGGGTCGCAATGCCCACCATGTATTTGAAGCTCAGTTCAAAGCAGTTGCTCGCGCACTTCGCGATGCAGTAGCCATTGATGGACACACAACTGGTATTCCATCTACAAAGGGCACTCTTTGATAGCGATTTTGGATTATGGCTCTGGCAATCTCCGCTCGGCGCAGAGAGCCTTTGCCTTAAGCGGGCACGAAACTCTCGTTACATCTGATCCCACTATCTGTTTAGAAAGTGAAGGATTGGTTGTGCCTGGAGTTGGCGCATATGGCGCTTGTATGGATCAGCTAATTGCTGCGGGCGGGCAAGAGATCATCAATCAACGCATCGCGATGGAAAGACCTCTTATCGGAATTTGCGTTGGCATGCAGGTTCTCTTTGAAGGTGGAAGCGAGAAGGGTGGCCATAAAGGCCTCGGAATATTTAACGGCGAGGTGAGCCAGGTAGATGCTCCAATCCTGCCGCACATCGGTTGGAACAGTGTTTCAGCTGATTCCAACTCAACTATCTTGCGGGGATTAGATGGAGAGTTGTTCTATTTCGTACATTCTTATGCGGCGAAAGATGCGGTCACGGATAGCGCAAATAGTTATTGCAACTACGGCGAAAATTTTCTAGCGGCAGTAGAACGCGGATGTGTCAGCGCCGTGCAATTTCATCCAGAGAAGAGTGGCGCGGTTGGTGCCAAACTCATTGCAAATTGGGTAGGAGCGCTATGAATCAGAAGCTTGAGCTTTTGCCAGCAATCGATGTGAAGGATGGATTGGCAGTTCGTTTGGTGCAAGGTGAACTTTCTGCGACGAGTAAATATGGAAACCCTCTTGAAGTCGCTGCAGAATTTGTGGCTGCCGGCGCTGAGTGGATTCATCTCGTTGATCTTGATGCCGCCTTTGGCGTGGGAAGTAATGCTGAACTTCTTGAGAGTGTTATTAAATCTGTAGACCTCAAAGTCGAATTGTCTGGTGGCATTAGAGATGATCAATCTCTCCGTCGTGCGCTTGCCACAGGATGTACACGAGTGAACTTAGGAACTGCAGCCCTTGAAAATCCCGAATGGACCGCCAAAGTAATCTCTGAATTTGGAGATCGCATTGCAGTTGGACTTGATGTTCGCGGACACACCTTGGCAGCCCGAGGGTGGACGAGTGAAGGTGGAGACCTCTTTGAAACTTTAGAGCGACTCGACCGTGATGGCTGTTCGCGCTACATCGTTACCGATGTAGCAAAAGATGGAACACTCAAAGGTCCTAACTTGGAGTTACTTCGCGAAGTCTGCGCTGCCACAAATAAGCCAGTGGTTGCCAGCGGTGGAGTTTCGAGCTTGGAAGATTTGATCGCTATCCGCGCACTCACTGAAATCGGCGTTGAAGGCGCGATCGTCGGCAAGGCGCTTTACGCAGGAGCCTTCACACTTCCAGAGGCGCTAGAGGTCGCTGGTCGATGACACTCGCTAAGAGAGTTATTCCCTGTTTGGATGTTGCGGCAGGCCGTGTCGTTAAAGGGGTTAATTTTCAAAATCTCATCGACGCAGGAGATCCTGTTGAACTCGCCAAGCTGTACGGCGATGCGGGCGCTGATGAACTGACGTTCTTAGATATTTCCGCTTCCGTTGAGGAACGCTCGACAACCTTAGAGATGGTCTCGCGCACTGCAGAGCAGGTCTTCATTCCTCTGACCGTTGGTGGTGGTATTCGGGAAGCGGCTGACGTTGACCGTCTCTTGCGAGCCGGGGCAGATAAAGTGGGAGTTAATACCGCAGCAATTTTGCGACCTACATTGATTAATGAAATTGCAGATCGTTTCGGCAACCAAGTCTTAGTTCTCTCTGTTGATGCCAGAAGAGGCGCCACTCCCTCTAGATTTGAAGTAACCACGCACGGTGGAAGGACTGGCACGGGGATTGATGCCTATGCATGGATTGAAGAGGCTACATCGCGTGGAGTAGGGGAAATTCTTCTTAACTCTATGGATGCCGATGGAACTCGCGCTGGATACGACCTTGAAATGATTGGCGGAGTTCGCCACATCACTCACGTTCCCCTCATCGCAAGTGGTGGAGCTGGGAAATTAGAGGACTTCTCTGATGCTCTGAAAGCTGGTGCCGATGCGCTACTAGCGGCAAGTGTTTTTCATTTCCAGACTTTCACTATCGATCAGGTGAAGGCAGATCTCGCCCTTCATGGATATCCGGTACGCCGATAGGCGGGCTTAAGGCAGAATAGGAAAGTGAACATCCCTGAGGAGATAAGCGCACATTTTGCTGCCGGAACTCTGATCGCCGCCATTGCACAGGATTTTTCGAGTAAAGAAGTACTGATGGTGGCATGGATGAATCAAGAGGCGCTGGAGAAGACCCTTCAGACCGGGAATGTGACCTACTGGAGCCGCAGTCGTAACCAACTCTGGGTTAAGGGCGAGAGCTCTGGACATACGCAGCGATTGATTTCTATCCGCTATGACTGCGATGGTGACGCTCTCTTGCTCGAGGTTGACCAAACTGGAGCTGCTTGCCACACAGGTGAGCGAAGTTGTTTTTATCGAGAGATCGGAATCGATGCGTGAGCAAGACAGAGTTGTCCCTAGAAGAGTTTCGGACTCTTGCCAAAGATTTCAATGTAATTCCAGTTTCAAGGCGTTATCTGGCAGATAATCACACCCCGCTTTCCTTGTATAAAACTCTGGCAGGAGATCGCGCCGGAACTTTTCTCTTGGAATCAGCAGAGCACGGGGGAGTCTGGTCTCGATACTCCTTCATTGGAATTTCAAGTGCCTCGACACTTACTGAGGTCAATGGAAAGGCCTCTTGGATTGGCACTGTGCCAAATGGCGCACCAACCGATATTGATCCACTCGAAGCACTTCGAATTACGGCAAAGCATCTGCGTTCTCCCAATCTTCCACACCTCCCACCTCTCACTGGCGGGCTTGTTGGGTATGCAAGTTATGAGATTGTTCGCAGACTTGAGAAGATTCCCGATCTCTCTAAGAAGGATCTTGAACTACCTGAGATTGCATTTATGTTGACTTCTGATTTGGCGGTCTTTGATCATTACGATGGAACTCTCACTTTGATCGCAAATGCCGTCAACTGGGATGGAAGCGTTGAGCGAGTAGATGAGGCTTATGCTGATGCCATAGCTCGCCTCGATGCACTTGAAGTAACTTTGAAAACTCCCCAGGTCGCTGGAATTAATCTGCCACTCACTAAAGAGGTTCCTTTATATAAGCGCGACATGAGCTCCACCGATTACCAAGCCAAAGTTGAAATCTTAAAAGAAGAGATTCGCTCAGGTGAAGCCTTCCAAGTTGTCCTCTCGCAGAGATTCGTTATGGAGAGTGCGGCGGATCCATTTGATATCTATCGCGCACTACGAGCATCAAATCCAAGCCCATATATGTACCTTTTCCGCTTTGCTGATGGACTTTCCGTAGTGGGTTCCAGTCCAGAAGCGCTCGTTAAAATTCAAGGTAGAGATGTGATGTTGCATCCGATTGCCGGTACTAGACCTCGCTCTGCTGATCCCGAAATTGATCAGCGTCATAGCGAAGAGTTGTTAGCAGATCCTAAGGAGCGAGCAGAGCATTTAATGCTTGTAGATCTGGGACGCAATGATCTCGGTCGTGTTTGTGCACCTGGCACCGTTGAAGTCGTTGAATTTATGCAAGTGGAACGCTTCTCTCATGTGATGCATATCGTGTCAACCGTCACCGGCCAGTTAGCTGATGACTCAAGCCCCGTTGATGCACTTCTTGCGGTCTTTCCGGCGGGGACTCTCTCGGGAGCTCCAAAGCCACGCGCTATGGAGATCATTGAAGAGAATGAGCCAACCAGGCGTGGCATATATGCCGGCACGATTGGCTATCTAGATTTTCGCGGAAATATAGATGCATGTATCGCCATTCGTACCGCAGTCATCAAAGATGGCAAGGCATATGTGCAGGCTGGCGCAGGAATTGTTGCCGATTCAGTTCCGCTGACCGAAGATCAAGAATGTGAAAATAAAGCGGCGGCAGTCCTCGGCGCTATTGCAACCGCAAATCAGATGAGATCTCTCTAAATGCTGATTGTTAAGTTATTGATTGTCGCGTCTCTCTTTCTGCTCTTTATTTATCTCTCGGCGCGACTCACAAAGCGCGGTCTCTCTAAGCGTTATGAGCCTCGCGCGCAAACACCGTGGAACTCTCTCAATGAAGGGCAGGACCCGACGCTATGAGTACCGTTCTTGATTCAATTATCGAAGGGGTGCTTGAAGACTTGGAAGCGCGGCGAATCTCTGAGGTAGAACTTGCTGAGCAGATATCTGCCGCTGGAGAAGTTCGAGATGCTTATGCCGCACTTTCAAATCCAGGAACACAAATTATTGCCGAGGTAAAACGAGCATCCCCAAGCAAAGGTCCGCTGGCAGATATTGCCGACCCCGCCTCCCTCGCGACGCGTTACGAGAGCGCCGGCGCTGCTGTGATTAGTGTCCTGACTGAGGCTCGTAGGTTTTCTGGATCTATTGCAGATTTAAAGAACGTTCGTCAGGCAATCTCTCTTCCAGTACTTCGGAAGGATTTCATCGTTACCGAGTACCAGGTCAGAGAAACTCGTGCAATCGGCGGGGATTTGATGCTCTTAATTGTGGCCGCTCTCGATGATCATCAATTGCGTGACTATCAATCTTTAGCACGCGAACTTGGCATGAACGTATTAGTTGAAGTTCACGATCAAGAAGAACTTGAGCGAGCGGTGGCATCTAGCGCCAAAATTATCGGAGTTAATGCCAGAAATTTGAAGACCCTTGAAATCAACGACGGTGCCTTCGCAGAACTCTTGCCTCAGATTCCAGAGGGAATTATCACAGTGGCAGAATCTGGAATTTCAACGAGAGAGCAAGTTGCTCTGGCCGAAGGTTTCGGCGCAAAGGCGATATTGGTTGGGGAAACTTTAGTCAGAGCCGGGGATCCCGCTCAGGCAATAATGACCCTGCTCAGAAGATAGTTGGCTGGTACCTTTCAACCATGAGCCTCGCTGTTGATTCCGACATCATTGGGCATTTTGGACCGTACGGCGGACGCTTCGTTCCTGAAGCTCTGATAGGTGCGCTAGATGAGTTAGCTCTAGCCCATGAAGTGGCCCAAAAAGACCCCTCCTTCCAAGCCGAACTTGCCGAGTTGCATAGGACTTACACCGGACGTCCCAGCATCATCACTGAAGTAAAGCGCTTTGCCGAGCATGCCGGCGGGGCACGGGTATTCCTCAAGCGCGAAGATTTAAACCACACCGGTAGTCACAAGATCAACAACGTTCTCGGCCAGGCGCTCCTCACAAAGCGCATGGGCAAGAAGCGCATCATCGCCGAAACTGGAGCAGGTCAGCATGGTGTTGCCTCTGCGACGGCTGCGGCATTGATGGGTCTCGAGTGTGTTGTCTATATGGGCGAAGAAGATACAAAACGTCAATCACTCAACGTTGCCCGTATGAAATTGCTAGGCGCAGAAGTTATTCCGGTAACTCAAGGTAGTAAGACTCTTAAAGATGCAATCAATGAAGCGATGCGCGATTGGGTCACAAATGTAGATACAACGCATTACTTGCTTGGCACCGTCGCCGGTCCTCATCCCTTCCCAACAATGGTTCGAGATTTCCATCGCATCATCGGCATCGAAGCACGCGCTCAGATGTTGGAATTATTGGGTCGACTTCCGGATGTGATTCTTGCTTGTGTTGGTGGCGGTTCAAATGCAATTGGAATTTTCCATCCATTCTTAGATGATGCTGGAGTTCGCCTCATCGGTTTAGAGGCTGGTGGATCTGGTGTAGAAACTGGATTACACGCTGCAACAATTAGCGGGGGATCTCCGGGAGTTCTGCACGGAACACGTTCCTACGTTCTGCAAGATAAAAATGGTCAGACC
>CAITFY010000108.1 GCA_903891755.1 uncultured Actinomycetes bacterium
GACGCGAATATCTTTCGACATCGCGACAACCATTTTGCGAAGAGTTTCAGCTTCAGCCGTTGGTCCGTAAGTTAGTTTGTCGAGTTTGGTAACTCCATCAACAAGTTGCGCTACCTCATTGCCAAAATCGTGTCGCAAGGCATCGAGGGAGTAAGGCGTATCTTCAACGGTGTCATGGAGTAGTGCGGCGGTGATGGTCGCTTGATCCATGCCAAGTTCAGCGAGAATTTGCGCCACAGCCACAGGGTGGGTGATGTATGGCTCTCCCGATTTTCTGGTCTGACCCGCATGAGCTTCATTCGCCGTCGAAAAGGCGCGCTCTAATTCAGCGCTCTTGAAATCAGGAAGGGTTGAAACCAGAGTCTGGGCAAGGGGAGCTAAAAGCGTATCCATCGCTTATCTCTCCCTTCACTCCAAGTTATCTACGGCTTTTGCGCTTAGGCTGGTTACGAGGACCGCGTTCGCGGTTCTCTTTTGAGTGAGTTGAAGTAACGATATTTGAAACTTCTGCATCACCCTTAATTACTACTGCATCACCAGGAGTTTGTGGTCCACGCATTGCTACGCGCTTTGCTAGGGCCTGCATCGCTGGCTCGCGCTCACGAAGAGATGCCAAGATCGGTGTCGCGATGAAAATAGATGAGTAGGTTCCAGTTGCAAGCCCGATGAAGAGAGCAAGTGAAAGATCCTTCAAAGTACCTGCGCCGAGAAGCATTGCTCCTACAAAGAGAATGGATGCAACCGGTAGCAACGCAATCAAGGAGGTGTTAAATGAACGCACCAGCGTTTGATTCACTGCGAGGTTTGCAGCTTGAGAATAGGTGTACTTACCAGTGCTCGTGATGGAACGTGTGTTCTCACGAACCTTGTCGAATACAACGACGGTGTCGTAGAGCGAATAACCCAAGATTGTTAAGAATCCGATGACCGTTGCCGGTGTAACGTCGAATCCGACCAAGGCATAAATACCCACCGTGATGAAAATATCGTGCACCACAGCGATAATCGCAGCTTGAGCCATCTTCGGTTCAAATGCCAGAGCCAGGTATAGAAGAACTACCAACAAGAATCCAATAAGAGCCTGAATCGCTTTGTGGGTGATGTCCTTACCCCATGATGGTCCGATACTCAGAACGTTGATTTCACCGATTGGGATATTGAAATCCTTCACAATCGCATTCTCAACCGCATCGTTCTCTGCATTTGTGAGTGATTTAGTTGTGATGCGAATCTTGTCGCTTCCGATTTTCTGAACAATCGTCTCAGAGGTAAGTCCGCTATCGGTTACCGCCTTCTGACCTAATTCAATGGTTGAGCCAGGAGCGGTAAAGGTGAACTCAGAACCACCCTTAAATTCGATACCGAGCTTCAAACCCTGCACTGAGAGCGCCACACCAGCAATGATGATGACGATGATAGAGAGAGCATAGAAGCGACGACGTTGACCGATAATGTTGAAGGACTTTTCGCCACGATAGAGGCGTCCACCCATTCCAGATAAACGTGACATTTAGGCGACGTCCTTTCCTGTTACAACACCCAAGCTCTTAGCCGAGAATCCTGATAGAGGGTGGCCGCTGGCGAAGAAGTGCATTCGTGAGAACATAGTGACAAGTGGCTTAGTGAAGAAGAAGACCACAAAGAGATCAACGAAGGTCGTTAATCCGAGCGTCGCAGCGAAGCCACGAACATCTCCGACGGCGAAGAAGTAAAGAAGCGCTGCAGCGATAAGAGAGACTGAGTCAGCCACGATGATTGTGCGCTTTGCGCGCGTCCAACCGGTATCAACCGCCGTGCGCAGCGATCTGCCCTCTCGAACCTCATCTCGGAGACGTTCAAAGTAAACAATGAACGAGTCCGCCGTGATACCGATGGAGACAATCGCACCAGCAATACCTGCGAGAGATAGGGAGAAACCGATCCACTTACCGAGAAGAATGAATAGGAGGTAGGTAATTCCACCAGCGATTGTGAGGGAACCAACGCTGACGATTCCAAGTCCGCGGTAATAAAGAATGGAATAGAGAACCACGAGGATCAAACCGAGCAAGCCAGCAAGCAAGCCATCATGCAATTGGTTCGCTCCGAGAGTTGGAGAAACTTGTTGCACATCTCCGCGATCAAATGCGAGAGGCAGCGCGCCGTACTTGAGTTGATCTGCAAGAGTTGACGCATCTGCTTGGGTGAAGTTACCGGTGATCTGTGCGTTACCAGCAGTAATAGCAGATTGAATTGTTGGCGCTGTAACAACCAGACCATCGAGCACAACAGCAACCTGGTTTTGTGGAGCACCTAACTTCACTACTCGAGTAGTAATTGCACCGAACTTGCTCGTTCCTGAGCTCTTGAAATTAAGAAGAACCATCCAACCGTTTCCGTTGGTCTGATCTAGTTGAGCAGATGCGGTGGAAATATCAGTTCCCACAACTTCAGCCGGTCCAAGGATGTATTTATTAGTATCAGGAATCTTGTTGTGATCTGCTGAGCAGGCAACGATTGCAGAGCCAGGGCTATCTAGATTTCCACCCTGTCGGTTTGCAGTCTTGGTGCAATCTAACGCTGCGAATTGAGCGTCGAGTGCTGCGGTGACTCCGGCTGGGTAGGTCGGAGTAAGAGTTGCTGCCTTAGTTGGTGTTGGAGTTGGTGTCGCCTTGGTTCCTGGCTTTGGAACTGTGACTGTGGAAGTTGAAGTGCTTGATGTAGAAGTTGTCTTGGAGTTTCCAGCGCCTACGGCTAACACCTGGCGGAAACGAAGTTCGGCGGTCTGTCCAACCTTGTCGACGATGCTTGTTCCGGTTGCGCCCGGAACGGAGATAACAATCTGTTGATTGTTTCCAGTTCCCTGAGCTGTCACCTGGGCTTCTGCAACACCGAAAGCATTAACGCGTTGGCGGATAATCGCCACGGCTTGTGCGATCGAAGCGGAAGAAACAGTTCCACCCTTGGCAACTCGAGGTTGCAAGGTAACGCTGGTACCTCCACGCAGATCTAGACCCAACTTGACCTTATCGCCTTGAATAAAGGCGAGAGCGCTGAAGGCGATCAAGATGAGGGCCAGGATGGCCAAGGTACGTCCGGGCTTAGCCTGGGACTTAATAGATTTCGAGATGTTGGCAGACATAAGAAGTAAGTCTAGGCATCTAGAGAAGGCATGTCTAAAAATCCAAACTCACTTTGTGGCGCGGCTAATCCCAGATGGGCCCAACCAGCGGCCGTGGCCATGCGCCCTCTTGGGGTTCGAGCCAGAAGTCCGCGCCGCAATAGATAAGGCTCAGCCAGACTCTCTAGGGTCTCTGATTCTTCGCCCATGGACATCGCCAGGGTCGTAAGGCCGACTGGCCCACCCTTGAACTTGTGGACCAGAGTTTCTAAGAGGGTTCGGTCTAGACGATCCAAACCAATCAAATCAACCTCATACATCAGCAGGGCGGCTTGAGCGGCTTCAAGATCAATCTCACCGTTGCCGTGAACCTCCGCATAATCGCGAACTCGACGTAAGAGTCGATTGGCAACGCGAGGGGTACCGCGAGATCTGCTTCCAATTTCAGTGATGGCATCTTCAGAGATGGGAACTTGTAGCAACTGGGCACTGCGCCTCACGATGGTGGAGAGTTCCTCGTCCCCATAGAAATCAAGCTGGGCGGTAAATCCGAAGCGATCCCGAAGAGGACTTGGCAATAATCCCGCTCTCGTCGTTGCACCAATCAGCGTGAAATGTGGAAGAGAGAGTGGGATGGCAGTTGCGCCGGCGCCTTTTCCAACAATGACATCTACGCGGAAATCCTCCATCGCCATATAGAGAAGTTCTTCTGCAGGACGCGACATGCGATGAATCTCATCGAGAAAGAGAATTTCACCCTCGACGAGAGAGGAGAGAATTGAAGCTAAATCCCCCGCATGCTGAATAGCGGGACCGCTTGTGATGCGGATTGGGGCACCCATCTCAGTAGCAACAATCATCGCAAGAGTTGTTTTACCAAGACCTGGAGGCCCGGCAAGCAAGATGTGATCTGCAGGGGTGTTGCGAGAACGAGCTGCCGTAAGGAGAAGATTGATTTGTGCGGCGACTCGCTTCTGTCCAACAAATTCATCAAGATTCTTAGGACGAAGCGCTAACTCTAAATTACGCTCTGAATCATCAGAGAAATCACTCGTTATTGATTCACTCATTATTTAGTGCCGCCTGAGAGTGCAGCGCGAAGGAGTTCAGAGATTGGCTCATCAGCAATGTTCTTATAATCATTTGCAATCTGATCAATCCTCTCTTGGCTTTCTCGCGCCGAGAAACCAAGTCCTATAAGCGCACTTGTGAGCTGATCTCGCCAACTTCCGCTCTGAGTTCGTTCGCTTTGAGCAAAGCCCTTCACCTTGTCATGCAGTTCAAGTACTACCCGCTGCGCGCCTTTCTTTCCAAGACCAGGGATTCTCTCTAAAAGATCTGACTGTTCGTTGGAAATAGCGCTCACTAATTCTGCGCTCTCATAGATTGAGAGAGCTGATTGCGCGACCTTAGGTCCAATACCAGTGACTGTTTGCAAGAGTTCGAAGATCTCGCGATCGACAGCGCTTTCAAACCCATAAAGAGTGAGGGCATCTTCGCGAACGACTAAGACGGTGTGGAGTGAGGCGCTAGTTCCAACAACTAAACCAGCTGAAACACGAGCAGGAACGTTAACAAGAAGTCCCACTCCCCCAACCTCAATAACAACAGAGCCTGATTGCAGAGCTTTCACTGAACCACTTACGGAAGCAATCATGCGCGGCTCGCCAATCGAATTCGCTCCTGCTTCAAAGCGAGCTGCAATTTAGAGTCACCTACGCCTCTCCAGTGATGACAGATGGCGAGTGCCAGCGCATCGGTACTATCAACTGGTTTCGGAATTGAATCGAGTCTCAAAATCTTTTGCACCATCATCGCGACTTGTTTCTTATCAGCTCGACCAGATCCCGACACGGCAGCCTTAACTTCTGAGGGTGTGTGCATGACAACAGGTATGCCTGCTTTTGCGGCCAGTAATAGAGCAACTCCGGCAGCTTGTCCGGTCGCCATGGCGGTTTTTACATTCAGTTGCGAGAAGACTCTCTCAACTGCAATCACATCTGGTTGAACCCGAACAATCCATTCGGATATCTCTGATTCAAGTTCCAATAAACGCATCTCAAGTGGAGCATCGACCGTCGTTCGGATAACCCCAACATCGACCATTGAAAGTATTTGGGATCCCTTGCCATCAACCACGCCCAAACCACAGCGGGTTAATCCAGGGTCGATTCCAAGCACTCTCATGCCTGCAAGCCTAATCTCCGAGGCTAGCCATTACCTCATCTGACACATCAAAGTTGCCATATACGTTCTGAACGTCATCCAACTCTTCGATTGCGTCAATAAGATTGAACACTTTTGTAGCTGTCTCTGCATCCAGTGGAACAGAGAGTGAAGGAAGGAATGAGGTATCGGCTGACTCATAATCAATTCCTGCGCCTTGCAGAGAGGTTCTTACAGCAACCAGATCGCTCGGTTCTGAAACGATTTCAAAGGAATCGCCAAGATCATTTACCTCTTCGCAACCTGCATCGAGAACCACTTCAAGAATTCGATCTTCAGTGAGGCCAGCAACCTTGTTAACCAGCACAACACCCTTACGGTTAAACATGTAGGACACTGAACCTGGATCAGCCATAGATCCGCCGTTGCGTGTTACCGCCACACGAACTTCAGATGCCGCACGGTTGCGACTATCTGTTAAACATTCAATCATGAGCGCAACACCACCAGGTGCATAACCCTCATACATAATGGTCTGCCAGTCAGCGCCGCCAGATTCCAATCCACCGCCGCGCTTAACCGCGCGTTCGATGTTATCTGCAGGCATGGAGTTCTTCTTCGCCTTAGCAA
Source organism: uncultured Actinomycetes bacterium (assembly GCA_903891755.1). Lineage (GTDB taxonomy): Bacteria > Actinomycetota > Actinomycetes > Nanopelagicales > Nanopelagicaceae > PALSA-747. The sequence continues at coordinate 5,897 of CAITFY010000108.1, forward strand.
TCGCATCAAAGAGAGTTGGGTTGCCATCAATATCTGGTCCGCCATTACGCGCCGCGATTTCAATAGCTTTAATCAGCTTTGCAAAGTTCTTGGCGCGACGAGAGTCGATAACCGCCTTCTTATGCTTTGTCGTTGCCCATTTGGAATGGCCTGACATTTAACTCACCAACCTTGTTCTCACACTAAAAACCCTGCGCACTGTTACGCAACGGCTGCTTTA
>CAITFY010000109.1 GCA_903891755.1 uncultured Actinomycetes bacterium
CTTCCTAATTTTTCTGAAGTGACTGTAACTGTTGATGATGTTGTCATTTCAGATACAGAAGTTGATGAGCAAGTAGATGCACTTCGCGCTCGCTTTGGAACACTGACCACTGTTGAGAAGACAATTGAGAATGGTGACTTTGTCACAATCGATCTCGTTGCATCTGCTGGTGGACAACCACTTGAGGGTGGAACAGCTAACGATATTTCTTACGAAGTAGGCTCAAACACAATGGTTGATGGACTTGATGAGGCACTCATCGGTCTTAACACAGGTGAGAGCAAGCGTTTTGACACCACTCTTGTTGGAATGCCTGAAGGAGATCAAGGCACTGTTGATGTAACAGTTAAGGCTGTAAAGCATCGCGAACTTCCTCCGCTAGATGATTCATTTGCAAAGTTATCTTCAGAGTTTGAAACACTTGCAGAACTTAAGAGTGATGTTCAGACCCGCATCGAGCGCGTGAAGCACTTGGAGCAAGGCGCTGCAGCTCGCGATCAACTCGTCGAGACATTGGTTTCAACTCTGACAGTTCCACTTCCACAGAATTTGATCGTGGATGAAGTCAATGCTCACCTCGAGGGTGAAGGTCGTTTAGAAGACGACGCTCACCGCGCTGAGGTGACAGAGCAAACAACCAAGCAGCTCACCTACGAAATCATTTTGGACACAATCGTCTCTGCTGAAGATGTTTCAGTGAATGAGAACGAATTGACTGAGTATCTCGTTCGCCAAGCACAGCGCTATGGCATGACTCCGGATCAGTTCATCTCAGAAGTGACGATGAATGGCCAGGTTGCAACCATGGTCTCTGAGGTAGCTCGCGCAAAGGCGCTTGCCTCAGTCTTGGGTCGCATCAAGGTTGTCACAAAGTCGGGCAAGAGCGTTGATCTCGAGGCTCTTCGTCCACAGTCAGCGGCTCCAACCGCTGATTCTGAATAACACTTCTCTCAGAGCGAACACTCCCGCGCGCGAAAGTTGCCGAAATTGGGAAGCGATGAGCACGAAAGATTGTTACTGTCATAACAGGAGTTAATGCTGGGCTTTCAGCGTTGATGTCAGGAGGAATAGTGGATCCAATCACCGCGCGTTCAGCGGCTCAATTTGCAGGTGGGTTAGACGATCAGGTCTACCAGCGCCTGCTTCGCGAACGAATCATTTTTATGGTCGGACAGGTCGAGGACAACATGGCTAACGCCATTGCGGCTCAAATGCTCTTGCTAGCCGCCGAAGACCAAGAGAAAGACATTTACTTGTACATCAACTCACCTGGAGGCTCTGTCTCTGCAGGTATGGCGATCTACGACACCATGCAATACATCAAAAACGATGTTGCGACAGTGACAATGGGTCTTGCCGCATCAATGGGTCAGTTCCTTCTTACGGCCGGAGCTCCAGGAAAGCGTTACGCGCTTCCAAATGCTCGCGTCTTGATGCACCAACCTCTTGGTGGCATCGGAGGTACAGCTACAGAAATTAAGATTCAAGCCGATCAGATGAAGTTCACCAAGCGCAAGATGGCTGAGCTCATCGCTTTCCACTCAGGACAGACCGTCGAGAAGATCACCGCAGATTCAGATCGTGATCGTTGGTTTGATGCCGAAGAGGCGAAGGCATATGGATTAGTAGATCACGTGGTCCGTTCTGCTGGACAAGTATCTGGAAGTGGTGGAACAGCATGATGAATGAGATGAATAACGCCAACGAAATCACTTCTCGCTATGTGCTTCCAACAATCGAAGAGAAGACCTCTTACGGTTACAAGCGCCTAGATCCATATACAAAGCTCTTCGAAGAGCGCATTATCTTCGTAGGTCAGGCAATCGATGACACCGTTGCAAACGATGTCATGGCTCAGCTCTTGACCCTCGAGTCAATGGATCCAGATCGCGACATCATGATGTACATCAACTCACCTGGTGGCTCATTCACCGCGCTCACCGCGATCTATGACACCATGCAATTCGTTCGCCCAGATGTAATGACCATCTGCCTAGGACAAGCAGCATCAGCTGCGGCTGTTCTCTTGGCTGGTGGCGCAAAGGGTAAGCGCATGGCGCTCGAGAATGCTCGCATCTTGATTCACCAACCATATTCAGAGGGTGGCGGACAAGGTTCTGATATCGAGATCCAGGCTGCTGAAATCATGCGCATGCGTTCTCTCTTGGAGAAGATGCTTGCGAAGGATTCCAAGAAGACCGTTGAAGAAGTTTCAAAGGATATTGAGCGCGACAAGATTCTGACCGCAGTGGAAGCCGTTGAATACGGCATCATCGATCAGGTTCTTGCAAGCCGTAAGGCAATCAAGCCGTAATTCAATTCTCCTATAAGCGAACAGGCTGGGCGGTAAAAACCACCCAGCCTTTTGCCTTTCCATTTACGATTTACCCATGACCACGAGAATTGGCGAAACAGGCGATCTGCTGAAGTGTTCCTTCTGCGGCAAGACCCAGAAGCAAGTTAAGAAATTGATTGCCGGCCCAGGCGTTTACATCTGCGATGAGTGCATCGATCTTTGTAATGAAATCATTATTGAAGAACTTAACGAGACAACTCAACTCGGACTTACCGAAGTTCCAAAGCCACAGGAGATTTACTCATTCCTTGATCAATATGTAGTTGGACAAGATCGCGCGAAGAAGTCACTTTCAGTTGCTGTCTACAACCACTACAAGCGCGTGCAATCAGATATCGGAAGCCGCGAAGATTCTGTGGAACTCGCGAAATCAAATATTTTGATCCTGGGACCAACAGGTTGCGGAAAGACTCTCCTTGCTCAGACCTTAGCTCGCATGCTTAATGTTCCCTTCGCCATCGCAGATGCCACGGCACTCACTGAAGCCGGTTATGTTGGTGAAGATGTCGAAAACATTTTGCTTAAACTCATTCAGGCAGCTGACTTCGATGTGAAGAAGGCCGA
>CAITFY010000110.1 GCA_903891755.1 uncultured Actinomycetes bacterium
AACCATTATGGCCTTCTTCGCCAGCCCTTCGGCTGCCAAATGTGTCATCGCAATTGGAGTTGGTGCTAGTAAAAGATCAGAAGCATGGTCGGTCAAAATACGATTATGTTCTTCCGGCATTCTACGATTGAAAGAGCGCAATCCGGCTTCAAGGTGCGCAATCCTTATATGCACCTTTACTGCCGCCAATGTTGCCGCCAATGTCGAGTTGGTGTCCCCAAAGACCAAAACCCAATCTGGTTTAATTTCTAAGAATAGTTTCTCTAAGCCCACCATCATTGAAGCAGTCTGTTCGGCATGCGACCCGCTACCAACTCCAAGATTAAAATTTGCTGGAGATATATTGAGTTCGGAGAAGAAGCTTTCGCTCATCTCGGGGTCGTAGTGTTGACCTGTATGAATAATCACATGCTCTATGCCACTAGCCTTAAATGCGTGGTCTATAGGCGCTAACTTTACAAATTGCGGGCGTGCACCTACCACCGAAATAACCTTCATATGGGTAATCGTATAAGATGGGCATATAATTTCATTCAAGTTTAAGTTGTTTTATCCCGACAAAATAACGCAGAAAGTGAGTGCCAAAATTTCCACTGAGTCTCTCGTCGCTGAACCCGTAGTTCGCTAAATTTTGAATTTTTTTATGCGTCCGATCCTCAAGAGAAAAAGCTATCGACGTGGGCTTATAGCCATCGTCGCCATCTTGATAGTTAGCTTGACAGGTAGTTTGGCTTTCGAGGTAGGAAAACGTAGCGGCCAACAGGACCAAGATGCAGTTCCACATCTGCCGGCGCTCACCACCCACACTCCGTTAGCGGCAAGTAAACCCTTGACATTTGATCAATCCCTCGCAATCACTGACCTTCCCACAATGAATGGCTATGCCGACTCGACTTGTCCAAACCTCGCAGCAAATTGGATGCAGGCTGAGAATGCGATTCCTAGCCCAGATATAAATATGGGGAAATTCTTCCACTCCTACACCCCGTGGCCCGAGGGAAGTGCATTGTGGTTGAATAAAACTTCCATCGGCTGTGGAGAGAGCGTAGATATTCACGCATCACTCAGCCCTACATACAACGGAAAAGTAGATAATCAACCAAGAATTTTCGAAGCTATCCGAATCGGTTGGTATGGCGGAGCCGGAGGGCGCGTTACGTGGACTTCATCCTCCGTTAAATTGAAGTATCGAAAGACTCCCTTACCTAAAAATGCTCTGAGAATGATTCAGACGACGTGGCCAACAACGTTAAGGATCTCTACGGCGAGTTGGCTACCTGGTTTCTATCTCATCGTGAGCAAACTTCCGAACGGTAATTTTGAAAGTAGCGCTCCTTTAATCATTAGAGCTCCTTACTCAAATTCAACTCTTGCACTTGTGCACTCAACTCTCACCTGGGCCGCTTACAACACATTTGGCGGAAGATCTCTTTATGTTGGACCCGGATTAAGCAAGAAACAGAAATCATATGAACGCAGTCGCATCGTTTCTATGGATAGACCTCTGGCGGGCAGTGGAAATGAATTGCTCTTTAGGGATGCGCTACCGATTGTTCAGCTGGCTGAAAAGAATAATATTTCTCTCAATCAATATGCAGATACAGATATTAATAACTCGCCCGCGATTCTCTCCCACTTTTCTGGAGTTGTGTGGAGCGGGCACCCTGAATACTGGACCCAAACCCTCTTTGATGCCGCGATAGCAGCCAGGAATCATGGAATCAATTTGGCTTTCTTTGGGGCTAACACGGCGTATTGGAGAGCTCGGTTACAGCCATCACCGACCGGGCCTGATAGACAGGTAATTGTTTATCGAGAGGCGACAGAGGATCCAGCGAAGATTCCTGCAGACGCAACCCTGCAATTCCAGGATCGCATTATCAATGAGCCACCCTCTCTAATCGATGGCTCGATGACCTCAGCAATCGGCGTATCTGGTGAGTTGAAATCGACGAGTGTTAACGCGTGGCTTGGGATTCCCAAGAATTCTGTTTTGAAAGGATTCTCAAAGTATTCGGAGATTGCCTCTCATCAAGACGGTATTCAAGCTCCAACTAATGTGCATTCTCTCTTCGAAGGAAAATTTATTTTTGCCGGAAACCCAAATGTGGAAGAACTGCGTTACAAGAAGAACTCGAATGCAGAGACAGATTGGTGGAGCGCTCCTTCAGGTGCAATCGTCTTTAGCGCTGGAGTTAATTTGTGGGTTTGCAATCTCACGGATAGTTGCGGGATGGCAACGGTAGATTCCACAACGAAAGACTTACTGGATACGATAACGGTACGTGTGTTGACTTTGTGGTCTCACAAAATTAACCCCAGCGTGGAGCTGCGGTAAATTACTTAATAGGGAGTAAGAAAACTACTCCTGTGAGTAGGGCCGCCAAGAGCACAGCCTGCACCATCAATTTGATTGCGGCTTGGCGATCTATCTTGCGATCGGAATCAGAAATTACCCGAGTGGTACCGCCAAGCTTTCCGAAATTGAAAAGTCCGGAGAGACCGAAGGCGAGACAGAATTTCTTACGCGCTTGCAGATAACCCATAAACATCACGACTGCTGGTAAGAAAGTTCCAAAGCGAGCAAGGTGTGATGCATGCTGGTGATAGAAACCGAGAATTGTAGAAATTGTTAAGAAGAGTCCGATTCCACCTACGAGTTGGCGGCGGCGAATTTCGCGAAGACCGATATTGCAGGTACCAGGGATATATTGATCTACCTCTTCAAGATGAGAGGTGTTATCACTGAATGATGAATCGGAAATGTGATCCTCCGATTCAAATTCGGAAGAGTGTGAGTTTGAGTTCTCTGACATGTGTACGAGTCGGCCTAGAACTGGCGCTCGGACTCGTCTTCATCAACAAATAGTTCGTGCGTTCCATGTTCGCTATTGGCGAGCCAAGCAAATACTGACTTGAGGGCACCAAGAATCACGACGAGGACTGTGAAGAGTCCTACCACGCGGCGAATCGTCTTGAACATGTGGTAAATCTACTCTCTAAACCTTGTTACCCGCTGGAAGGAAGATGTGAGCGTGCCGAGTGAAGGGTGAACAGCGGGTTAACTCCCTCACGATCCCCTCAAGGCTAAGCAAAGCCGGACCGCCTTAGGCCGCCCAGCCAAAAGCCAACGACTAAAGAGAGGCGCGCAGCGAGTTATCAATATCCCGCCAGAGATCCTCAACATCTTCAATACCTACTGATAAACGAATGAGGTTTGTGGGGATGGTTGGGCTCTCAGCGCTCCAACGGTGGCGCCTCTCCCACAAGGACTCGACCCCACCGAGTGAGGTTGCAAAGGCAATAAGTTGAGAGGAGGCGCAAGCCTTATCTGCGGCTTCAGCACCGCCCTTGTGATCAAATGAGATCACCGCCCCGAAACCCTTCATAAAACTACTCGCGATTGCATGGTGTGGATCATCAGGCAAACCTGGGTAGCGAACCTTCTCGACTGCTGGATGGTTCGATAAGCGCTTCGCGAGTTCTAGCGCATTCGCCTGCGCTCTCTCCATCCTTACTCCGAGCGTTCTAATTCCTCGAAGTGATAACCAGACTTCAAATGGACCTGGAATAGCACCATGAATCTTTCGAAGATCTGAAAGACGTTGATAGAGGGCCGGATCCTTTGTGGAAATTGAACCCAGAATCACATCGCTATGTCCTGAAATATATTTTGTTAAGGAGTGGACAACGATATCTGCGCCCATTTCAAGTGGTTGTTGAACAAGTGGCGTTGCAAAGGTGTTGTCGACGCCAACGCCAATATTGAGCGACTTGGCAGAAGCAATCAAGGTTGGCATATCAGCAACTTCTAAAGCGGGATTTGTGGGAGATTCCAGCCAGAGCAAAGTAGAACCTGGAAGAGCTGCGAGGACCTCTTTGGTATTTGAAACATCAACATACCGAACCTCAAGTGCCCCCGATTCCTCAGCTTGACGGAGAAGAACCATGGTTCCGGAGTAACCATTTCTAGAAGTAGTGATGACCGCTCCCCGTGGAAGAAGGGAGAGCATCGCTGAAATTGCAGCTACTCCGCTTGAAAATACTAAGGTCGATCCGCCCTCTAGAGAAGAAATCGCTTCTTCTAAAGCAGTCCAGGTTGAGTTTCCATAACGTCCATACCCTTTTTCACCCGGTGCTAAGTAGGTTGAGTTCAACTCAATCGGAACATTTACTCCCGCATCAACGTTGCGATCGGGACGGCCGGCAGATACAACGCGAGTTTGCAGACTCAAAGAGTCGTTGGCATGAGCGCTTCCGCCAGCAATTGAATCCGATGGTGAAGAAGGAGTTGAGGACATGGCTGAAGCGTAATGCAGGGATACAAAGTGGGGTGGCACGAATTCAGTTGTAGCGCGGAATTATGAGCGGTGAAGAAAAGGCAGCCTTACGAACTCGCTCTGCGGGATTTGAGAGCGCTCATCAGCGCCGTAATTGCCAAGGTTCCGATCACAAAACTCAACGAGAAGCCGAGAGAAATATCAGGAATTGGAATACCGATGACCTTCTTATGCCCTTGGGCAATCGCCGCTTCAAAGACCAACTTGGCGCCGATAAAGGCGAGGATGACCGACAATCCCTCGCTGAGGTAAATCAACTTCCCCATGAGGTCGCCGATAAGGAAGTAGAGCTGGCGCAATCCCATGGAGGCGAAAATTGTTGCTGTCACAATGACATATGGATTGCGAGTTAGTCCGAAGATTGCGGGGATGGAATCAAATGCGAATAAGAGGTTCGTTAACGCAATTGCAACCATTCCAATAATCGCAACTTTTACTCCGCGCTTTCGCAGATACGTTATGAAGCGACTCTCTTCCCACTCCTCAGTTTCAGTTTCGCGAAAGAGTTGGGCGGCGGTATAAATCAAGAAGCCACCAAAGAGGTAAAAAATCCATTCGTAACGATTTACGAGAGCTGAGCCGCCGGCGATAAATACACCGCGCATGAGAAGTGAGGAGAGAATTCCCCAGAAGAGGATCATCTCTTCCTTCTCCTTCTCAACCTGCAAACGCGCCATAATCAGAAGCAATACAAAGAGATTATCGAAAGATAGTGAGTACTCGGTGATCCAGCCAGCAAAGAATTCGCTTCGACTTTGGCCCGTTGACCAGAAGCCTAAGGAGATTCCGAAAGCAATTGCTGCTCCGATATAGACACAGGTCCAGACGGCAGCATTTTTGAGGGATGCGACGTTACGGCGATTCTTATAGGCGAAGGAGAAGTCAAGGAGCAAGATCAACGCCAAGCCGCCTAAAGTCAATGCCCAAGCCAACGCGCTCGTGTTGTTCGTTATCACCCGCGTAGCCTACTCATTAGGCTAACTCCGTGGCACTTACAAGCGCGGAAGAGATGCAGAAACACGTGCGGGCGATCATCAAAGTAGACCCAGCATTCAAACCAATAATCAAAGCGAGTCCGCTCTGCACGATTAATGCGAAGCGACCATCTCGCGGCCATTACGAAACACTCGTTACATCCATTCTTTCGCAACAACTAGCTGTTAAAGCAGCTGACACGATCATCGAAAGAGTTCGAGTATTGGCTGGCGGCAAAATCACCCCCGACTCGATAGTTCCACTTACTCCCCAAGAGTTGAGAACTGTCGGAGTAAGCGGAGCGAAAGCTCGCGCCATTGGAGAATTAACGGAAGCAACTATTTCTGGTGCTCTTGATTTTAAAAAGTTTTCAAAGTTAAGTAATGAAGAGATTTCCGCAGAACTCACTGCCCTTTGGGGAATCGGTCGTTGGACAGTTGAGATGTTCTTAATGTTTCATCTCGGTCGACTTGATCTCTGGCCAGTCGGAGATTTAGCAATGCGTCGTGGGTGGGAGAAGATTCACAAATTAAATTATGAGATAGCGCCGAAAGTTCTTGATCCAATCGGCGATCTCTTTCCAGGTAGGCAGAGCGTTGTTGCCTGGTACTGCTGGCGCGCTACTGAGGGAGATTCTTCGAGTTGGTAGCAGGTGAAGATTCTCCTTCACTCACGAGAGACATTTTTGTGGCTCACGCCGCTGCGTAAGTTTTATCCGATAAAAATTTGATCGGGATATGCGATACCGGTGCTTGAGTGGCAGTCGTATCCCTTTGGATTCTTCTCGAGATAACGTTGGTGATATTCCTCAGCGGGCCAGTAGGTCACTCCATCATCGTTCTTAATCTCGGTGCAGATCTCATCAAATCCATGAGCTTTCAGAACATCGTTGTAAATCTCGCGAGAAGCGAGCGCCGCCTTCATTTGATCTGCTGTCGTCGTATAAATAGCGCTGCGATATTGCGTACCAATATCTCCGCCTTGTCGATTGACCGAGGTTGGATCATGCATCGTCCAGAACTCAGCGAGCAGGCGGTGGTATGAGAGTAAGGATGGGTTGTATTCGACCTCAACCATCTCAGCATGTCCGGTCTTACCGGTGCAGACCTCTTGGTAGGTCGGCTCTGCTTTGCTTCCGCCCATATATCCAACTGAGGTGCGAACTACGCCAGGCATGTTCCAGAATCGGCGTTCAGCTCCCCAGAAACATCCGGTTGCAAAGAAAGCCTTCTCATTTACTTGGGTCATGGTGGTCATACCTCTCGTTTGGCTAAATTCGAGCGCTCCGTACCTTCATTCTTGCAAACACCCATCACGCTCATATCATTCCCAGAAGGCACGATTCTTTCACTGATACCCTTAGAGGGCTCCTTCAATTTAATTGAATTATGCCGAGGTTGACCGATTTCGATTGACCGCAAGAGATATGCCCTCGTAGCTCAGTGGATAGAGCACCGCCCTCCGGAGGCGGGTGCGCAGGTTCGACTCCTGTCGGGGGCACAAGAACTTTGATTCGCCATATTCCTCAAATTCACAGGGAATGTGAGGAATCTTTCCCGATATGTCCTTGTTATCTTGTGAGGCTTACGAGAGAATAGGGTCGTATTCACCACTACTCCAGCTCGGCTTCGGTAGTTTTACCGGAAGTTTGAGTTGTTTTAGTCTGAATTTGCACTCTTAGCCCGCCCGAACCGCACCTCGGCAGAGTTAAGAGCTTCCCTACATTGAAGGAGATGGCGATGGATTGGCGACACGAAGCGGCCTGCCGCGATGAAGATCCAGAGCTCTTCTTTCCCGTGGGAAATACCGGCCCAGCCCTTGCTCAAATTGAAGAGGCTAAAAAGGTCTGCCAACGCTGCCCTGTCAAAGAGGCCTGCCTAGCCTGGGCACTTGAGAGCGGCCAGGATGCTGGCGTCTGGGGCGGTCTATCTGAGGATGAGCGTCGCGCCCTTAAGCGTCGCGCTGCTCGTAACCGCGCTCGCATGTTGGAGAGCCAGAACCAGTTCTAAAACTGCGTTAGACCCTCTTTAAACTTTAAAGACGATTGAGGCCACTGTCTCGTTATTTACGCGAGTGAGGGCGATGCTTCCCTTAAGTTCATTCTCTGTCAGGGTCCGCACAATCTGAAGTCCAAGGTTGGATGACTTATCCCAGTCAAAGCCAACCGGTAAGCCAATCCCGTTATCAATCACCTTAATTGTGTAGGTCGATTCACTTCGCGACACTTCAACACGGACCAGATCTCCGCTCTCGGCCAAACCGTGTTCGAGCGCATTGTGGATCAACTCAGTGACGACAAGCGCGAGTGGAGTTGCAACCTGCGAATCTAAGATTCCAAACTCGCCTAACTTCTCTGGAGTAATTGGACGAGGGCTTAGTTCGATGGCGTTGTGAACGATGCGATCGTAAACCTCATCGAAGAGAACTGATTCAGCAGAACTTGTTGAAAGCGTCTCGTGCACAATCGCAATTGAAGCAACGCGACGAACTGCTTCCGCGAGAGCTGCGCTCGCAACTGGGTCCTCAACGCGACGTGATTGCAGGCGAAGGAGCGCGGATACCGTCTGCAAATTATTCTTTACGCGGTGGTGAATCTCGCGAATGGTTGCGTCTTTTGAAACAAGCGCACGATCACGACTACGCAATTCGGTGACATCATGCACCAGAACTATTGAGCCGATTCGATCACCGCTCTCAATAAGCGGGATGACAAGTAGATCAACAATTCCATTTCCGTTGTCAAAGTCAGCACGTCGAAGCGTCTTACCGCTGAGAACCGAACTCCAGCTCTCTTCGCTGGGTTGGGAGTGCTGGCGTTGCAAAGAATCAAAGATGGCGCCTAACTGCGCTCCCTCAATTTCGTTATCCCAACCAAGGCGACTGATTGCAGAACGTGCATTTGGGCTGGCGTATGTCGATGAACCGAGCGCATCAAGACGCACCAAGCCATCACCGACGCGTGGCGCATATTCAGCCTGATAAATACTGTCTTGAATCGGGAAAGTTCCCTCGGCTATCATGCGGAAGACCTTGTGCGCGATCTCGCGATAGTTAATTTCAAGTGGTGAACCAGAGCGCATAGCAACGGCATTACGGTGACGAGAAATCACCGCAATTGTCTGACCTTCAAAGTGAACTGGAACGGTCTCTTCTTTGATCAAAATATCGCCAACCATCTCGGGTTCAGAGTCGCGAATAATCGAACCAGTCGAAAGAGTCTGATCGATTCGCGCATTCTTGCCCCAGGTAAGTTCCTGGCCGATGACATCTTGGGCGAAAACAGTAGGTGCAGTTGTGGGGCGAATATGCGCAATAGCGATATGGCCTTCTGGCCAGCTCTGATAATCCTTGCGACGGGGTACCCAGAGAATGAGGTCAGAGAATGAAATATCAGAGAGAAGTTGCCACTCGGAGATTAGCTCAGAGAGCCGCTCACGATCCTTAACAGTCAGCGCGGTATGCGAATAGGCGAGATCACTTCTTGAGCTAATCGCCAATGTCCGCACCTCGCAGTAGAAGAAGTTCCTATTTCAACGCTGCGGCAATCTTAGCAATCGATCTCTCTTTGGAACTTCCACTTCTCAGAGCCCCAAGAATCCCTCCGCCTTTGGAGCGATTCAGATCTCCCTCTCTAAGAATGTATCTACTCTCCCCTGTTGTAAGGGTAAGGAACTTGCTCTCCCACTCACGCAACTCCCTTGAGTGGCCAGAGAGAACGCATATGTATGAAACCGGCAGACGCTTAAGCAAGAGCGGATATTCACGGATGAATTGCGAGAGTTCGGTCATGCTCATTGAGGTGGATTTACTGATGTAAACGAGGTGGGTCGCCTGATCTAGAACGTTGTTGATCAGGGAGCCGTACCACCTGCGATCATTTACAGCTTCAGCTAAACCGGGAAGTACTCCCAAATCCACGACAGCACTCTCTACTCCCTCCGGAATTCGGGTTGGGCGACTCTCCTTGTCTAGCGGAACTATCTCCACCCCTTGGGTCAATCCCATGAATTCCTTAAATCCAGCGCCTTGCGAACGGATATCTGCGTCAACCAATAATGCAGAGCTCTTACTAGCCAATTCGCCGGCAAGGGCTGCTGAAAATCGTGTTCTGCCTGGAGCACCAGTACTTCCTGTCACCGCAATGAGCCGTCTCTCGCGCAAAAGAACGCCACTGGTTCGATTACTCCTCTGAATCATTCCTGGAGAAGTGAGGATGTTCCCACGAGATTTCTCCACAATTTCTCTTGGTACAAGGGAGTCACTTTGTAGCATGGGTGAACGAAGCATGTTTCTGATGGCCACCATGATTTCATGCGAATTAAACTCAATCTCATCGAGGCATATAAATGTGATTGTCGGTGAATGAAACTCCTGCAGAATTTCGCGATCAAAACCAGGGAAGGGATTTTGATACACGATGACTGTTCGAAGTTCAACACCTCTGTCATCTAGAAATGCCTTCAGTGAAGCAGTGTCAAAGGCACGATAAATGATGTTCCACCCTTGCGAGAAAAGTAGTTGTGCAACGAAATCCTCGCTATCTGCATCTGGGATTGCAGTAATCACTTCAAGTTGAGGTATCTCAGAACGAGTCACGTGCTAACACCAACCTTCCTTGTGCTTCGGCTGTCACAATCAGTGAGGTAACTGCCGCGCCAGTTATAAGACCTACTCCAACGCTTCCGCCAAGGGCTCGCGATTTTTGATCAATATTTTGAACTGCTATGTGCCGAGCAACAAGAGCGGGAAGCACCGTTTGATCCTTAGGAATCACATAAATATCCACGCGATCTCCCACTGAGAGATCCAACGGTAAATCATTTACGCCTATCCCAATTGGTAAGAATGTTGCATCGTTGCTTCCTGCATGCACTAAAAGATCATTAACGGTGAGTAGATCCCCGGGCTGAAGCGCTCTAGAGGCAAATCGACCTATTACTTGATCTGTACTCCCTGCGAAATGGCTTGAATCGGTAGATAGATTCACTTGAATCAATTGCACAGAATTTGATGTGATCTTGGAAGAGGCAGGAATTGCACTTTTCACCATCCAGGCAGAGGTATGCGGCGATGAATTCAATAAAGCTGAAATTGCAATAAGAGATATGAAGATGGCACCTACTGCAGCTATTCGCCGCAAATTTCGTTGAAAGAACTTCTGTAAATCATCCATGGGAGATGGGTACCAAAAGTTCTCTTCTCTTGTGTTTTGATATCCACAGGCTCTTGGGCTATTCATTCTTTGGCCCATTGCATACTCAAGCAATTTCATCCTTTCGGAGGATAACTTTCAAAACCGGAAGTGAGACTTTTGCCTCATGAACGCTGAAACTTTTACACGTGAATCACTCGAGCTCCGTGAAGCGCCCGAAAACCTCACCTCCCTGCCCATGCAATCGCCAAAACTGATTGAATTTCCAAGACCTGGTTCCAGAGAGCCAGGAGTCAACTTCACTATTGCTCCGATGCTGCAACTTGTTGAACCTTCACTTCTTAATCGCCCGGAGTTGCCCCGAAAACTCTTTCTGGTGCCGACGCCACAAAATTTGGAGGG
>CAITFY010000111.1 GCA_903891755.1 uncultured Actinomycetes bacterium
GAGAGAGCAAGAATTGAAGAGGCCTCTCAAGTTGAGATTAAAGAATCTCTCGAACATTTTCCGTCCACTCTGCCGGTGCGTCGTCACTCAGCATTTAGTGCCTGGGTATCAATCTCAGTGGGTTGCAATAACACCTGTACTTTCTGCATCGTTCCCTCACTTCGCGGAATCGAGAAAGATCGCCCGCAGGCCGATATCTTGAAGGAGGCGAGAGCGCTTGTAGAACAAGGCGTGGTCGAAATAACTCTGCTCGGTCAGAATGTAAATGCCTATGGAGTCGACCTAGGTGAGCGCGGAGCCTTCGCAAAATTGATTAAGGAAGTTGGCGCAATTGATGGGCTAGAGCGTTTGCGTTTTATGTCTCCACATCCTCGTGATTTCACGCAGGATGTGATTGATGCCATGGCAGAGACACCAGCAGCGATGCCGCACCTTCATATGCCATTGCAATCTGGTTCTGATCGCATCCTGCAAGCGATGCGTCGCTCGTATCGCTCCGATAGATATTTGAAGATCATTGAAGATGTGCGCAAAGCGATGCCCGACGCTGGAATTACCACCGACATCATTGTTGGTTTTCCTGGAGAAACTGAAGCAGATTTCCAAGCGACTCTAGATGTAGTTAGCCAAGCGCGATTCACAGCCGCTTACACCTTCCAATATTCAAAACGTCCTGGTACTCCTGCCGCAACCATGCCTGATCAAATTGGTGATGAAGTGATGGCAGATCGATATACCCGCTTGCACAAGTTGCAGCAAGAGATCTCCGGAGAGATCAATAAGGCATCAATCGGAGAGCGTTACGAAGTTCTGATCTCAGATCATGAAGGTCGTCATGATTCAGATCGGGCGCGCGTAAATGGACGCACCCCAGATTTTCGTCTTGTACATATGGAGAGTGCTGAGTCGCGCCCTGGAGATATTGCGGATGTGACCATCACCGAAGGTTCTCCAAACTTCATGATTGGAACAGTTAATTCGATCCGCAAGACTCGCGGGGGAGATGCCAACTCTGCCCGAGCAGCTGAAATCGGCGATAAGTCGATCATGATCGGCATGCCGACTTTGCAGAAATTAAAGTCATTGTGACCCTTGTAGTAATTGCTGGCGCTACTGCCACCGGCAAGAGTGATCTGGCAGTTGCACTCGCGAAGAAAATCGGCGGGGAGGTCGTTAACGCTGACTCCATGCAGCTGTATCGTGGAATGGATATCGGAACCGCAAAGTTAACTGTGGAAGAGCGCGCGGGCATCCCTCACCATCTCCTTGATCTTGTCGATGTCTCAACTGACGTCAATGTTGCTTGGTATCAAGAGCAAGCACGGGAAGTTATTGATGGCTTGCTGGCCAGAGGAATTCCAGCGATTGTTGTTGGGGGTACTGGCTTCTACATTAAAGCGATTCTCGATGATTTGAATTTCCCAGATACCGATCCCGCCGTGCGCGAAAAGCTGACTCTGGAAGCCGAGAAGATTGGTGGAGATGCTCTCCATAAGAGACTTGGCATTTTGGATCCGGCAGCGGCAGCGGCAATTCCACGCGAGAATGTGCGTCGTGTTATTCGAGCTCTAGAAGTTATAGAAATTACCGGAAAACCATTCACGGCAAATCTGCCACGAGAGAATTCCGCGAAGTATCCAGATGCAATTCAGTTTGGGCTAACGATGGATAGAGAACTCTTGGACCTGCGCGTTGATAAGCGCGTTGAGATGATGTTTGAAAAGGGCTTAGTTGCTGAGGTTGAGCAACTTATTGAGGAAGGATTGTTGGAGGGTAAGACTGCCCGCGCAGCACTTGGCTATGCCCAAGTTATTTCGATGCTGGCTGGAGATATCTCTCTGGAACAAGCAATGTCCGATACCAAGCTTGCCACTCGTCAATATATTCGCCGACAAGAGACCTGGTTCCGTCGCGATCAACGTATTTCCTGGCTTGATTCAGATTCAAATCGCCTAGAGACAATAGAGAAGGCTATTCTGAACGCATGATTGCAACGTATGGACACGGAACTCACAATGACTTTGTGTTGCTCTTTGATCCTGAAAATGAGATCGAGATTTCAGCGGATCAGGTAGCCCGCATCTGCAATCGTGAATCGGGTATCGGTAGCGATGGTTTTATTCGAATCACCAAGCGCGACTCCAAATGGTTTATGGATTATCGAAACCAAGATGGATCAATCGCTGAAATGTGCGGAAATGGCATTCGCGTCATGGCTCGCTATTTAGTTGAGCGTGGACATCAAGGCGAGGGAATCTTTGCAATCAATACCCGCGCCGGAATGAAATATTTGGCAGTTCCTGCAGATGCTGATATCTCAGTAAATATCGGGCAGGTGAGTGAGGTCTATGACGAAGTTACTGTGAGTGTCGGTGACCACTCATGGAGCGCAACCCACATCGATGTCGGAAATCCTCACGCCGTTGTGTTTGTCGAAGACTTAGCTGCGCTTGGAGATCTAAAAGAAACACCTGTTGTTGATGGCGATTACCCAGATGGCGTCAATGTTGAATTTGTAACCTTTCTTCCCAATGGCGAACTTGCGATGCGCGTACATGAGCGCGGAGTGGGGGAGACGCAGTCTTGTGGAACTGGCACAGTCGCTGTTGCCCTTGCCGCCACCTTGCATATGAAGCAGAAGCTTCCCTCACGCTGGGTGATAAATCCTCCCGGTGGCCGATTAATTGTTGATATCGATGGCCACAGTAATGCCACACTTATAGGACCTGCTTTACTCGTGCGTGATGTAGAACTGGATGCTTATCTGTGAACCATGGTGATGAACCGCTCGATATAGATATCGATCAACTTCTTCGTGAGAGTGCTCGTGCTGCAGCGGAATACGACTCAGCCGAAAGCGATGAGAGCAACCAACAAGATTTGCAAGACCGTCAAGCTTTGCGCCGCGTCTCCGGTTTATCTACAGAACTTCAAGATGTTAACGATGCTGAGTATCGCCAACTTCGCCTGGAGAAAGTCGTTTTGGTTGGAGTGTGGACTGAGGGCACTGCACAAGATGCAGAGAACTCTATGAAAGAACTTGCAGCACTTGCCGAAACAGCGGGCTCAGAAGTTATGGAAGGTTTTGTGCAGCGCCGCGATAAGCCAGATGCTTCAACATTTATCGGCTCTGGAAAAGTCGCAGAGGTTAAACAATCTGTCATTGCAACTGGCGCAGATACTGTTGTGTGCGACGGCGAATTGTCTCCAGCTCAACTTAGAACTTTGGAATCAAAATTAAAGGTGAAGGTGATTGATCGCACCGCGCTCATCTTGGATATCTTCGCGCAGCACGCCAAGTCTCGTGAAGGTAAAGCTCAAGTAGAACTCGCCCAGATGAGTTACATGTTGCCAAGACTTCGAGGCTGGGGTGACTCACTCTCACGTCAAGCTGGAGGCATTGGCGGACGTGGTCCTGGTGAAACCAAGATTGAAACTGATCGCCGTCGCATCAACGACAAAATGGCGAAGCTTCGCAAAGAGATTAAAGAGATGAAGGTTGCGCGCGACACTAAGCGACAGGAGCGCACCAAGTACAGCGTGCCTTCAGTTGCCATCGCCGGTTACACAAATGCAGGTAAATCTTCTCTCATGAATCGTTTAACCAATGCAGGCGTTCTCGTTGAAAATGCGCTCTTTGCAACGCTCGATCCCACAGTGCGTCAAACCAAGAGTTCTGATGGCCGCATTTACACCTTGGCTGACACCGTCGGTTTTGTCCGCCACTTGCCACACCAACTCGTGGAAGCATTTAAATCAACGCTGGAAGAGGTGGCTGCCGCCGATCTGATTGTGCATGTTGTAGATGGTTCACACCCCGATCCCCAAGAGCAGATTCGCGCGGTCCGTGAAGTGATCAAGGATGTCGGCGGAGGAGATATCCCAGAGATCATCGCCATCAATAAAGCTGATATCGCAGCGCCTGAGGTCATCATGCAGATCTTGCGTGAAGAGTCCAACAGTTATGCATTTTCCGCACGCACCGGCTTTGGACTTGAAACTCTCCTTAAAGCTATCGAAACTTCGCTTCCTCGTCCGCGAGTAGAAATCACTGCGGTGATTCCATTTAATCGCGGGGAGTTGGTATCTGCAATCCATGAACGCGGTGAGGTACTCTCTGAAACATATTCGGAGAATGGAACCCGAATTCACGCCATGGTTGATGCGCATATCGCAAAGCGCATCGAGGAGATGATTCAGGTAGGAGTTCTTGGTACATGAGCAATGTCGTTAAATTAACCACGCGCAATAAAGCTGCAGCCAGAGATCGCGCCCTCGTCGCTCTCTTGCAAGGTGAGGTAATCATCGTTGCCGCCGAACATGGATATTTCTATCTCTGCGATGCCTTCAACCATGTGGCGGTTAACCGACTACACGAACTGCGCGGGGATCAACCTGGTACTGCGGCTCAAGTCTTGATTGGAAAGGTAAATGCTGTCAGCGGACTTGCCGCCAACTTTGATTCAGACTGGCAGAAAGTTGTAAATGCTTTTTGGCCAGGCTTGCTGACCGTTCAACTCGCTCCGCAATCTGCGCTCAGTTGGGATCTGGGGGATGGACGTGAACTTCCGGAGTTTGCTGTTCGAGTTCCAAATCGTGAATTTCTACTCTCGCTCCTAGCCAAGAGCGGTCCTCTCGCTGCCGCCAGCGCCTCACTCGCCGGCCAGCCCCCAATTCGAGATCTTCGATTTGTCACTGCTGATCCTGATGAAGAGGTATTGATGGTCGATGAAGGAGTTCTGCCCGAAGGTCCAGCATCCACGGTGCTCCGTCGCCCCAAGGAGGATGGCCCGATTCAAGCGGTTCGCATAGGCGCAATCGCGTTAGATGAGTTACAAGAAGTCCTACCTACGATTTCGGCGGTAAAGCCGTAGGGTTCGGGTATGTCTACTGATACCTTTTTTGGACCTGATTTCGACGCCCTGACAGCGCAAGACCCAGATATCGCAGCAGTTTTGCTGAGCGAGCTTGAGCGTCAACGCCATAACCTGCAATTAATCGCTAGCGAGAACTTCACCTCACCAGCTGTTCTGGCAGCCATGGGTTCAACGCTCTCGAATAAGTACGCAGAGGGTTACCCAGGCAAGCGTTACTACGGCGGTTGCGAAGAGGTCGACAAGGTCGAACTCATTGGAATTGAGCGCGCCAAGGAGCTTTTTGGTGCCGAACATGCCAACCTCCAACCGCACTCGGGTGCAAGTGCAAACGTTGCGGTCTATCAAGCATTTACAAAGCCTGGAGATACCGTCCTTGCGATGTCTCTTCCGCATGGCGGACACCTCACTCACGGCTCAAAGGTCAACTTCTCCGGCAAATGGTTCAACATTGTCTCTTACGGAGTGCGCGCCGATAATGAACTTATCGATTATGACGAGTTGCGCGACTTAGCTCTCAAGAATGCACCTCGCATGATTTGCACCGGTGCAACCGCGTATCCGAGTTTGATTGACTTTGCAAAGGTTCGCGAGATTTGCGATGAAGTCGGCGCAATCATGTGGGTCGATGCAGCGCACTTCATTGGATTGGTCGCAGGTAAGGCAATCCCATCTCCTGTCCCATATGCAGATGTAGTTTCATTCACGACACATAAAGTTTTGCGCGGTCCGCGCGGCGGAATGATTGTGTCAAAGGCGGAACATGCTGCAGCAATTGATAAGGCTGTATTCCCTGGAATGCAGGGTGGTCCAATCATGAGCGCTGTCGCCGGAAAGGCAGTTGCACTGAAAGAGTGCGCGACTCCCGCTTATCAAAATTATGCCAAGCAAGTTATTGAAAATTGCCAAGTTCTTGCTTCAAGTTTAGAAGAGCATGGAATGCGCGCGGTCTCAGGCGGAACTCAAACCCACCTGGCACTCATGGACATTCGTTCAACTGGAGTTACCGGCAAGGTTGCAGATGAACGTTGCGGACTCTCTGGAATTACTATGAATAAGAATGCAATTCCATACGATCCAGAGTCACCAGCAGTTACTAGCGGAATCCGGGTAGGCACTGCAGCAACCACAACACAAGGCATGGGTCCGGCACAGATGAAGGAAATTGCATCACTTATTGCACGCGCGATCAAAGAAGGCGAAGAGCCTGCAAAGGCTGCTGCAATCAAGGCTGATGTACGTGCGCTCACTGCGCAATTCCCTGTCTATCCTCGCTAAAGGTCGATTCTGTAATGCGTGAGTACCTCTTAACCGCAGCTCTTGCGGCGATCTTCTGCTTTATGTTGACGCCTCTCGTGCGTCAGCTTGCAATGATCTCTGGTGCTTTTATTGAGCTGCGCTCGCGCGATATGCATACCGACATCACTCCTAGGTGGGGTGGCTTGGCGATGTGGGGCTCGCTATCAGTCACATTTTTAATTGTCGGTCACTTGAATCTCGTTGGGGCAGCATTCGATCGAGAGCTAACAGGCATTTTCCTAGCGGGAACATTCATCATGGTTCTTGGGATGTTGGACGATCGATTTGATTTAGATTCGCTCACTAAGTTTGCGGGTCAGACTCTCGCTGCTGGAATTCTTCTTCTCTATGGTGTCCAGATTTTGTGGTTACCTATTAATGGAATTTTGACGATTCCATCTAATATTGGAGCTCTACTAACGGTTATCTTTGTTATGTTAGTAATTAACGCCGTCAACTTTGTTGATGGACTTGATGGGCTCGCATCTGGAATCGTCGCGGTGTGCGCAATGGCATTCTTTGCATTCTCGTACATTCTCGCGGTCGACAATGGTTTTAGTCGTGCAGGTGCTCCTTCACTTGTCATGGCAATAGTTGTCGGGTTGTGTATCGGATTTCTGCCACACAATTACCACCCAGCAAAGATTTTTATGGGCGACTCCGGTGCAATGTTCCTTGGACTGCTGCTCTCAGCATCTGCCATCACGCTAACTGGTCAGATAGATGTCAACGCGATTTCAAATCAGAATTCCAGATCAACCTTTGTTCCATTGATCCTTCCCTTTACAGTCCTTGCGATTCCACTTCTTGATTTAGGAATGGCTATTGTTCGCAGACTTCGCGCCGGTCGCTCACCATTCGCCGCAGATCGTGAACATCTGCACCATCGCCTACTTCGCATGGGAAATTCACAACGTGAGGTAGCAATCATTATGTATCTCTGGACTGCGATGTTTGCATTCCCAACCGTGATTGCAGCTTTCTATCCACTGTGGATTTCAGTAGTAGTGGCTCTGGTGATTGCATCTGCTTCCCTGGTCCTAATTCGACGCAGCTATGTGAAAAGTAGAAGAAGCTCAACAGCGAGAGAGATGGCAACCCATGAGTGAAGATTCAACGACCCTGATGTGGCGCGGGGCGATCATCCCCTCCACCGTTGTGGCGGTCTTGGCAGTTATTGGCTCCACCATCTTTCGACATGAGCCTGGATTCTTGGGGGCGCTCATCGGTAGCGCCACGGTCATCATCTTTCTTGGAATCCATCTCCTGATTTCAGCCATCTCCAAGAACCTCGACCCCATCGCGGTCATGGGAATGGCGATGTTCTCCTACTTCGCCAAGGTATTGGTGATGGGAGCTCTCCTCCTGATCGTCTCCCGGGCCACCGCCCCAGCGACCGTGGATAGGACTACTTTTGCCATCGCCGCGCTGGCGATCACCGCAGCTTGGCTTGCGGGAGAGATACGTGCCTTTTTCAAGCTGAAAATCGGGTTACCATTACCCCCTGCTTCGAAGGGCGATTAAGCCTTCCGACCGCTTCAAAGGAGAATCGGCTTAATGGCTTCAAATAACGAAGAGGGCGCCCTTTGGTCAATTATGGGATACCTGATTTCAGGTCTCTTAATCTGGGGTGGCATCGGCTTTGCCTTGGATCACTGGCTCCATACCCATCACTACTTCTTCCTCGGCGGATTGCTCCTAGGCGCGGGCGCCTCGATCTACCTGGTCTGGCTTAGATTTGGTCGCGAATAA
This sequence comes from uncultured Actinomycetes bacterium, assembly GCA_903891755.1. Classification (GTDB taxonomy): domain Bacteria; phylum Actinomycetota; class Actinomycetes; order Nanopelagicales; family Nanopelagicaceae; genus PALSA-747. The sequence goes on from CAITFY010000111.1 coordinate 7,926, forward strand.
CACACATTGTTATCCGATTTTTAGTTTTGGTTTTTCCCCGCTTCCTAATAAGGTTCAGACGTCTTAATCCATACCAAGTATCAGCCAGCGTCGGCGAAAGGTGAGTGCGAGAAGTGCATATAACTGGCCATCTTGCCAGCGGACCGGGATTCGTCCCTCCGAGTACTACCGACTTCAAATTGCCATCCATTTTTGGCCATAGCGACTATGCAACCAAGCCCGTCGTTCTCGTATTTTTCTCAGTAATCGTTATCTCGCTCTTCTTTATTCTGGCATCGCGTAAAGCGGCAGTTGTTCCAAGCAAACTGCAATTCGCTGGAGAATCAATTTATAGCTTCGTTCGCAAGGATCTGGGACAAGAGATTATTGGCGCAGGCTTCTTGGACTACGTTCCATTCCTCTTCACACTCTTTGTCTTCGTACTTGTAAATAACCTCTTTGGAATTATTCCTCTCATTCAATTCCCGACGATGTCTCACGTTTCATTCCCATATGTGCTTGCGATCTTCACCTTTGTGATCTTCCATGCTGTTGGAATCAAGCGTCAGGGACTCGTTAAGTACCTCAAGGGAATTGCATTCCTTCCAGGTGTCCCAAAGTTTGCTTACATCTTGCTAACACCGATTGAGATTGCTACCTACTTCTTGATCCGCCCAGTAACTCTTTCCCTCCGGTTGTTCGCAAATATGTTCGCTGGCCACTTGTTGTTGCTCGTCTTCATTGGCGGCGGAAACTACATGCTTCATGACACGCACCTCTTCATGAAGATCTTGTCACCATTCTCCTTTGGCTTCGGCATCGTCATGACCTTCTTTGAGTTCATGGTCCAATGCCTCCAGGCTTACATCATCACCCTTCTCTCAGCACTCTTTATCGCAGGAGCGTTGGTAGAGGAACACTAATTTTTCCCACAGTTCATCGGACTCCCGTCCGGTGAATCCCAAACAATGGAAAGGCAACAAAGATGCACGGCACACTCAACCTGGTCGGTTATGGCCTATCTGCAATCGGACCCGCAATCGCGACTGGTTTGATCTTCGCCGCCTATATCAACGGCGTCGCACGTCAACCTGAGTCACGTAACGTTCTCCAACCAATCGCATTCCTTGGCTTCGCTCTTGCTGAAGCTTTGGCGCTCTTTGGTCTCGTTCTCGCATTCGTCCTTAAGTAAGAACTAAGACTCTACATATATGAGAATTCACATGGAGGCAACAGCAGCCAATCCACTAGTTCCGAATATCGCGGAAATAGTTGTTGGCCTCATCGCCTTCTCCCTTCTCTACATCGTGCTTCGCTCACGCGTTGTGCCGATGTTCGAGAAGGCCTTCACCGCTCGTACCGAGGCAATCGAAGGTGGAATTGCCAAGGCCGAGAAAGCGCAACAAGAGGCGCAGGCAGCACTTGCTTCCTACACACTCCAGTTGAGCGATGCTCGCGGTGAAGCTCAAGTAATTCGTGAAGAGGCGCGCGTTCAAGGCGCAAATATCATCGAAGAACTTCGAGCTAAGGCACAGGAAGAAGCGACACGCATTACTGCCGCAGCACACGCATCCATCGAAGCCGAACGCCAACAAGCGATTGCATCACTGCGTCACGAAGTTGGAACTTTGGCAACCGAACTAGCGTCGAAGATTGTTGGAGAGGCCCTTGATGATCAAGTTCGCCAATCTGGAATCGTTGATCGCTTCCTCAATGATTTGGAGCAGAGCAAAAAGTGATTGATCTCGGAGGAAATAGTCGTCAGTCATTCGCCACCCTTCGTGGCGTCTTAGATGAGAAGCTCAAAGCTGCCTCACCTGCTGATTGCACCGCGATTTCCGCTGAGCTCTTCTCTATTGTCTTTGCCCTCAACTCATCTGTTGGTTTGCGTAGAGCAGCAACTGATCCTTCACGCGACAGCGCATCAAAGGCGGTTCTCGTTAACGATCTCTTTGGGAAGAGCGTTAAGAAAACCGCACTTGATATCTTGATTGAAGCGGTCTCACTTCGCTGGTCATCATCAATGGATTTTGCTGGAGCATTTGAGCAACTTGCGATTGAAGCAGAGGCCACCGCTGCAAATGGCGATGGCACCATCGATCGCGTTCAAGATGAACTCTTCTCTTTCCAATCAGTATTGAGCGATAACCAAGATTTGCGTCGCATCCTTGGTGCACTCGCTGGATCACCTGAAGGAAAAGCAGAGATCATCAACTCATTGCTTGCTGGCAAGGTTGCACCATCGACCCTTCGCCTCTTGACCTACATGGTCAACGACTTGGCTGGTCGCGTTATCGATCAAGTTCTAGAAGTTTACGTACAAGCAGTTGCGGCCAGGCGCAATCGCTTGATCGTCTTGGTTCGCTCCCGTTCTGCGCTGACACCAGCACAGGCCGAGAAGTTGTCCGCTCTTATGATCGAGCAAGTTGGTCAACCTGTTCACCTCAACTTCGAACTCGACCCATCTGTAATCGGTGGCGTCTCAGTTCGATTTGCTGATGAACTCGTCGATGGAACTATCAGCACCCGTTTGCAAGAAGCAGGACGAGCACTAGCCGTTTAACAAAGTTTAAGTTTCTCACTTCGGCAAATGTCTGAAGTGGGGTTTAGTTAGAGGAGAAGAAGATGGCCGAACTCACGATCCGTCCCGAAGAGATTCGCGATGCGCTGGCAAAGTATGTTCAGGCATACAACCCCGGCACAGCTGCCCGCGATGAAGTCGGAACTGTTACTGAGGCAGGAGATGGCATCGCACGTGTAGAGGGCTTGCCTTCCACGATGACCAACGAGCTTCTTAAGTTTGAGAATGGCACACTTGGATTGGCGCTGAATCTAGATATTCGCGAGATCGGTGTTGTTATCCTCGGTGAGTTCACCGGTATTGAAGAGGGAACATCCGTGCGTCGCACCGGTGAGATCCTCTCTGTTCCAGTTGGAGATGGCTTCCTCGGCCGCGTTGTTGACCCACTAGGCCGTCCAATTGATGGAAAGGGCGAGATCAAGGCAGAAGCAATGCGCGCCTTGGAACTCCAGGCTCCATCTGTTGTACAACGCCAACCAGTTAAAGAGCCAATGCAGACAGGTATCAAGGCTATCGATGCGATGACAGCTATTGGTCGCGGACAACGCCAGTTGATTATTGGTGACCGTCAGACTGGTAAGACCGCGATTGCAATCGACACCATTATTAACCAGCGCGATAACTGGAAGTCTGGCGATCCAAAGAAGCAGGTTAAGTGCATCTATGTTGCTATTGGTCAGAAGGGTTCAACCATCGCATCCGTTCGCGGAGCTTTGGAAGAGGCTGGCGCAATGGAGTACACAACAATCGTTGCATCTCCTGCATCTGACCCAGCTGGTTTCAAGTACCTCGCTCCTTACACCGGTTCTGCAATTGGTCAGCACTGGATGTACTCAGGACAACACGTTTTGATCATCTTTGATGATCTTTCAAAGCAGGCTGAGGCATACCGTTCGGTCTCCTTGTTGCTTCGCCGTCCACCAGGTCGTGAGGCTTACCCTGGCGATGTCTTCTACTTACACTCACGCCTACTCGAGCGTTGCGCAAAGCTCTCTGATGAGCTCGGTGGCGGTTCAATGACTGGACTTCCAATCATTGAGACAAAGGGAAATGACGTCTCTGCCTTCATTCCTACAAACGTAATTTCTATTACCGATGGTCAGTGCTTCCTTGAGACCGACCTCTTCAACGCTGGTGTTCGTCCAGCTATCAACGTAGGTATCTCGGTATCACGCGTTGGTGGATCTGCACAGACAAAGGCTGTTAAGAAGGTTGCTGGTCGTTTGCGTCTTGACCTCGCTCAGTATCGCGAGCTTGAAGCTTTCGCAGCATTCGGCTCAGACCTTGATGCAGCATCAAAGGCTCAACTCGAGCGCGGTGCGCGCATGGTTGAACTCCTCAAGCAGGGTCAATACTCACCGTACTCAGTAGAGCGTGAAGCGGTTTCAATCTGGGCTGGAACAACCGGCAAGATGGATTCAGTTGCGGTCTCAGATATTCGCCGCTTTGAATCTGAACTCCTTGAGTTCATCGCTACTCGTCACTCCCAAGTCTTTGAAGTAATCGCCGAAACTCGTGAGCTCTCTGATGACACCATCGCAGCGCTTACCAAGATCGTTGATGAATTTAAGTTGGAATTTACGGTTGGTAACTAAGTAAAAAATGGGTGCCCAACTTAGAATCTATCGCCGCCGAATGCGTTCGGTTAAGGCGACTAAAAAGATTACGCGAGCGATGGAGCTTATTTCGGCTTCCCGTATCGTGAAGGCGCAGCAGAGGGTTCAGGCTTCATCGCCTTACTCAACAGAACTCACCAATGCTGTGCGCGCAGTTGCGCTCTCATCTAATACAGCCCACCCGCTTACATCTGTCTCCGAGAATCCAAAGCGTGCTGCAGTCCTGATCATCACCGCTGATCGCGGTATGGCCGGTGCATACTCAAACGCTGCAATCAAAGAGGGCGACCTCCTCATTGCAACGCTTAAGGCGCGCGGACTTGACGTTGATGCATATCTCGTCGGTCGCAAGGCGGTTAACTTCTACCGTTTCCGTGATCGTGCGATTGCCGCTTCTTGGACAGGTTTCTCAGATAACCCAACTTTCGAGAAGGCTCAAGAAGTTTCTGCAGCCCTCATCGAGACATTCCTTGTGGACTCAAACGCTGCGGGTGTTGATGAACTCCACATTATTTACACCAAGTTCAAATCGATGATCTTGCAGGAGCCAGTGGCAGATGTTCTTCTCCCGCTTGCTACAGCTGGAACACCAGAAGGTGAATCCGCAGGATCTGCTTATGAATTTGAATCAAGCGCTGAGAGCGTTCTCAACGCACTGCTTCCTCGTTATGTAGAAGCACGAATTTTCAATGCGATGTTGCAATCTGCTGCTTCTGAGCATGCAGCTCGCCGTCGCGCTATGAAGTCAGCAACTGACAATGCTGATGAGCTCATCAAGTCGCTCACCCGACTTGCGAACGCGGCCCGTCAAGCCGAAATTACTCAAGAGATCAGTGAAATTGTTGGCGGCGCAGATGCGCTTGCCTCAGCTAGCGCAGGGAGCGAATGATGTCAGAGACAACCAAGTTGGCAGGAAAGCAAGGTCGCGTGGCCCGAGTAATCGGACCTGTCGTTGACATTGAGTTCCCCGCAGATGCAATGCCTGCGATCTTTAACGCCCTCACAGTTGAGGTGACGCTCTCAGGTGAGAAGCGCAAGCTAACTCTAGAAGTCGCTCAGCACATCGGAGATAACGTCGTTCGTGCGATCTCGATGGCGCCTACCGATGGAATGGTTCGCGGCTCTGAAGTTACCGACACTGGTTCGCCAATCATGGTTCCAGTCGGAGATGTAACAAAGGGTCACGTATTCAACACTCTCGGTGAGTCACTCGACGTTCCAACATCTTCTTTGGATATCAAAGAGCGTTGGCCTATCCACCGTACAGCTCCTGCCTTCGATCAACTTGAGTCAAAGACCGAGATGTTCGAGACCGGTATCAAGGTTATTGACCTACTCACACCATATGTAAAGGGCGGAAAGATCGGCCTCTTCGGTGGTGCTGGTGTTGGTAAGACAGTTTTGATTCAAGAGATGATCTACCGTGTAGCTGAAAACTTCGGTGGTGTATCAGTATTCGCAGGTGTCGGTGAGCGTACTCGTGAGGGTAACGATCTCTTCCTTGAGATGACCGAAACTGGCGTTATCAATAAGACCGCATTGGTCTTCGGACAGATGGATGAACCACCTGGAACTCGTCTACGCGTTGCGCTTTCAGCTCTCACCATGGCTGAGTACTTCCGCGATGTACAGAACCAAGATGTATTGCTCTTCATCGACAACATCTTCCGCTTTACTCAAGCAGGTTCTGAGGTATCAACACTTCTCGGTCGTATGCCATCTGCCGTTGGTTACCAGCCAACACTTGCAGATGAGATGGGTCAATTGCAGGAGCGCATTACATCAACTCGCGGTCACTCGATTACATCAATGCAGGCAATTTACGTTCCTGCCGATGACATCACCGACCCAGCTCCACACACAACATTCGCCCACTTGGATGCAACAACAGTGTTGTCTCGTCCGATCTCAGAGCTTGGTATCTACCCAGCTGTGGATCCACTTGACTCAACATCACGTATCTTGGATCCTCGTTACATCGGTGAGCACCACTTCCGTGTTGCAAACCGCGTAAAGCAAATCTTGCAGCGTTACAAGGATCTTCAAGACATCATCGCTATC
>CAITFY010000112.1 GCA_903891755.1 uncultured Actinomycetes bacterium
GCATCTAAGGCCTCAGGGATCATCGGCGTAGTCGCCGCGTGATCGAGGTAGATATCCATGGGCTAAGTCTATGAAGTTCCGCGCTTTATGAGTTCACCTGACCTTCAGCAACCCTTTACCTCAGGGGCGACTTTAGGCTTGATTGAAGGCTGACCATATGAGTCATGAGAGTTGCAATCGTCACAGAGAGTTTCTTGCCTCAGGTCAACGGCGTCACCAATTCAGTCCTTAGGGTCCTCGAATACTTGGAATCCCAGGGCCACCAAGCGATGGTTATAGCTCCCGAGTCAGATGGTGGGCCGAGTGAGTATCACGGCGCTCGTATCAAGCGCGTTCCCGCCCTGCCGCTCCACTCGCTCTTGCCAATTGGATTGCCAGTTGCTGTTCCCTCTCGCAAACTCGAATACCTTATTGATGGCTTTGCTCCTGATGTTCTGCACCTCGCCTCTCCTTTCGCACTCGGCGGTTACTCAGCGCGAATTGCCCGCCGGTTAGGTTTACCTTCACTCTCGATTTACCAGACAGACCTTGCCGGCTTTGCTCGTCACTATGGATTGAACATTGCTCATAGCTCGCTACGAAAGATTGTTGGAAAGATTCACACCAGCACGGATCGCACACTTGCACCATCAACTGCAGCCTGCGGAGATCTTCGTGAACAAGGAGTACCTAATGTCCACTTGTGGCGGCGTGGAGTAAATACAACGCTCTTTCATCCGTCAAAGCGCGATGCATCACTTCGCCACATGTGGGGGGCTCCAGAGAAGTTGATTGTTGGTTATGTCGGACGCTTAGCAAACGAAAAGCGCATCTCTGATCTTGCAATTTTAGATCGCGATCCACGAGTACAACTTGTGATTGTTGGCGAGGGTCCAGCAAGTGAGAAGCTGCAACGCGATTTACCTAATGCAATCTTTACTGGTTTTAAATCAGGAGAAGATCTTGGTGCTGCCTATGCAACCTTTGATCTCTTTATTCACCCAGGTCCCAACGAGACTTTCTGCCAAGCAGTTCAAGAGGCGCTGTCATCTGGAACTCCCTGCATAGTTCCCCAAACTGGTGGACCTGCAGATCTTGTGACACAACGTGCGACCGGATACATCATTGACACAAGTAATTCAAAGACGCTGCTTACTGCGGTTGAACACTTCATGGGCCGTTCAGATCGCGAACAGATGTCACTGCTTGCACGCGAATCAGTTGAGACTCGCACATGGAGCGCCATCAACAATCAGTTAATCAATCACTATCAATCTGTCATTGACGCGCGCCGCGTACCGGCATATCCGGTTGGAGCAGTTGCATGAGGATTGTTCATATCGCGAATTTTTATGGTCCAAACTCTGGTGGAATCAAAACCACTCTGCATGAGTTAGGTCGTGGTTACCTCAAGTACGGTCACGACTTTATCTACATCGTTCCGGGTACTCAGTTCTATCAAGAACAGACTCCCTACGGCCGCAAAATCACTTTGCCGAGCGTCATCCTGCCTGGCAGCGGTAGTTACCGAATCATTAAATCCAATAAGGCGCTACGCGAACTTGTACGGGAGTTAGCGCCAGATCGCATCGAGATCTCTGATCGATTTACCTTGCGCGGCATGGGAAAGTTTGCAAAAGCCCAAGGGATTCCCACTGTCGTTTTTAGCCATGAAACCCTGCGTGGTTTAGCCAATCGATTCTTGCCTGCCTGGTTGCCACGTAAGGCGTTGGTCAATTGGCACAACAAGCGCTTAGCCAAGAGTTTTGATCACGTTATTGCTACTACCGAATTTGCAGCTGCTGAGTTCCGCGAGATCGGTACCAAGAATCTCGTGAAGATTCCATTAGGGGTAGATCTCGTCAACTTCTCCCCCGACAATCGCTCTCTTATTTTCAAGCAAGAACTCCTCAAGGGTTCGCAAGTCTTGTTAGTTCACTGCGGTCGCCTCTCTCCCGAGAAAGAGCCACAACGCTCAATCGAAGCGCTCACAGAACTTCGAGCACGCGGAATTGATGCTCGACTGGTGATTGTTGGCATTGGTCCCATGTGGAAGAAGATCCGTTTGCTTGCTAAAGATCTGCCGGTCGACACCTTGGGTTACATCGCAGATCGCAAGAGAGTCGCCGCAATTCTCTCTAGCGCTGATGTCTCACTTGCACCTGGACCGCTCGAAACATTCTGCTTATCTGCTTTGGAATCAATCGCGAGTGGAACTCCCGTTGTTGCTTCCGAGAGCAGCGCGGTGGGTGAATTCCTAAAAGTAAATCTCAAGCATCCAGCCGGAGCGGTTGCAGCTGATAACGGTGTCGCATTTGCTGATGCGATTGAAAGTTTGTTGTACCGACCAAAGCTGCGCGCTGTTGCACGTAGCGCGGCGGAGGCACTGCCTTGGGACAAGACAATTCAGTTGATGATGTTGCTTCATGGCATTGAAGGGATCGGTAGCAAGGCACCTTCGGTAATCACCAAGAGAAAGTTGATGATCGCATCATGACAACTCTCGCTCCTCAACAAATTCGACATGTTCGTTTTACAGTTATTGGTGACTCTGCTGCATTTGGAACTGGCGATACCGATGAGCTCGGCAACCCTCGCGGTTGGGGTTACTACCTCAGTCAGGTTTTTCAAGATTCCTGCGAGTACCTAAATTTCTCAAGGCCCGGAGCGAAATCTGCAGAAGTGAAGAGTGTCCAACTTCCTAAGGCGCTCGAAACCAATCCAGATATCTGCGCGGTGATTGTTGGTGGCAACGATATGTTGCGAAATGGATTTGATCCGACGTTCTTGTACCAAAATATTTCAGATACCTGCCTCGAACTTCTCTCTCGCGGGACAGAGATCATCATGGTCGAGCTCCATGACCCAGGTGAGATCTTGCGCGTTCCTCGTCTCTTAAAGCGCGTGATTCGTCGCCGCGTTAATGCAGTCAATAACGTCTATTACCAAGTCGCTCGCGAATTAGATTTGATTTTGATTCGCACTCGCAATATTCCGCACGTTCATGATGTCTCTAATTGGCATATCGATCGCATGCACCCTGGTCCGCGCGGACATCAATTGTTGGCGCGCGAGATGGCATCAGCTCTGCGCGAGCGCGGATGGCGGGTAGATCTTCCTGAATCTGAGGTTGCAGACCTTCATTCTCGCGCTGCGAAGATCTGGTGGCTCCTCTGTAAGGGAACGCCATGGTTCTTGAAGCGCTCAGTGGACCTACTGCCTGTTGCGATTATTTTGATGGCAATTGAGGCGATACGCGTTATTTTTGAGGTTATTGCGAAGGGGTACTCGGCAGTAACAGCCAATCGCCCATAAACTTTTAAAATGCTCGCACTTCTGGCGCCTGGACAAGGCGCGCAAACTCCTGGCTTCTTAACCCCGTGGCTAGAAGATGCGACCTCTCGTGATCTCGTAACTCAATGGTCGAAGTTGATCGATCTTGATCTCATCGCACTTGGCACAACTGCTGATGCAGATGAGATTCGCGAGACCTCCCACGCTCAACCACTTCTTGTAACCGCTGGGCTGATCTCTTTCGCTCAAGCCTTCGGTGGCCAGAACATCTCTTTTGATTTTTATGCCGGACACTCTGTTGGCGAGATTACCGCTGCCAGCATCGCAGGAGCTTTTGATGGAGATTCCGCTCTGACATTGGTAAATGTCCGAGGTCGCGCAATGTCTGCCTCTGCCACCGGAAGCAAAACTGGAATGTCTGCGGTCTTGGGCGGTGAGCGCGAGGTCGTTGTTGAAGCGCTTCTAGCTCTTGGACTTACTCCAGCTAATGAGAACGGCGGCGGTCAGATTGTGGCTGCTGGCGCTCTGGAGGCTCTGGCCAAACTTGCGGAGAACCCTCCCGCTGGTGCTCGAGTTCGTCCACTTCAAGTTTCTGGTGCTTTCCACACCAACGTCATGCAGCCTGCGGTCACTGCTCTAGCCGATGCCGCTCGCGAGATTTCAGTAACAAATCCGGCCGCTCCGGTGATTTCTAATAGAGATGGTGCAATCATTACGGGCGGTGATGAGCTTGTAGCTCGCATCGTCGGTCAGGTCTCTGGCCCTGTGCGATGGGATATGTGCATGCAGACTCTGGCTGACCAAGGCGTTACTGGCGTGATTGAAGTTGCACCTGGTGGAACGCTCACTGGTTTGGTCAAGCGCGCACAACCTGGCATTGAACTCTTTGCACTCAAGACACCTGAAGATATTTCAGCAGCACGCGAATTCGCGCTTACACATTCTGGGAAATCAAAGGGTGGCAACTAATGACTCTGACCTTTAAAACCCCAACTCAAAACGCACGCATCCTCTCTGTCGGCGCATATCGCCCAGAGCGCGTCGTTCCTAACTCTGAACTTGTAGATCGCATCGAATCATCTGATGAGTGGATCCAACAGCGCACTGGTATCCAGACTCGCCATTGGGCGCGCGAAGATGAATCAGTTACAGATATGGCAGTTGCTGCTGCCCAGATTGCGATTGCTCGCGCTGGCATCAAGGCGCAAGAGATCGACACAATTATCTTTGCAACCATCACCTACCCGTACCAAACTCCAAGTGCTTCAACAGAAGTTGCCCAGCGGTTAGAGATTAAAGGCGCCGCAGCGTTCGACGTGGGTGCTGCGTGTGCTGGTTTCTCTTACAGCCTCGGACTTGCCAATGACATGATCCGCTCAGGATCTGCGAAGTATGTCTTGGTTATCGGTGGCGAGAAGATCTCTGACTTCCTTGATCTCGATGATCGCGCAACCTCTTTTATCTTTGCTGATGGCGCTGGAGCTGTAATCGTTGGACCATCCGACACAGTCGGAATCGGACCTACGATCTCTGGTTCTGATGTGGAGAACCGCGAAGCAATTGCCATGGTTCCATCATGGATTGCTTACAAGCCTGGTTCAGATCTCGCTGCAACCTCTTGGCCTGTAATCCACCAAGAAGGTCAAAAAGTTTTCCGTTGGGCTGTCTATGAAGTAGCAAAGGTTGGCAAGGAAATCATCGCCGCAACCGGCCTACAACCAAGTGATATCGCCGCTTTTATCCCCCATCAAGCAAATGAGCGCATCATCGAATCGCTTACAAAGTCGATGGAACTGCCAGAAAGCGTGATTGTTGCCCGCGATATTCGCACCACAGGTAACACTTCAGCGGCCTCGATCCCGCTCGCGATGGACGCGCTCCTCGCGGAACACCCAGATTTACATGGCAAGAATGCACTGCTGATCGGATTCGGGGCTGGACTGGTTTACGCCGGTCAAGTCGTGGAATTACCTCCTCAACCCAAATAAGAAAAGAGATAAATAAAAATGGCACTAACACAAGATGAAGTACTTGCAGGAATTAAAGAGATCGTTGTAGAAGTTGCTGGCGTAGATGCAAGCAAGATCGAGATGTCAAAGAGCTTCAGTGATGATCTAGAAGTTGACTCACTCAGCATGGTTGAAGTTGTTGTTGCCGCAGAAGAGAAGTTCGGCGTAAAGATTCCTGATGAGGAAGTTACAAAGATGGGCACCGTCGGAGATGCCGTTAACTTCATCGTAAGCGCTGCAAAGTAACCCTATAAAGATGAGTAATAGAACCCGCGTTGTAGTTACAGGTCTTGGTGCAACCACTCCCCTCGGAGGAGATGTGCCATCTACTTGGGCTGCCCTACTTGCTGGCAAGAGCGGTGCACGACTTCTTAATGAAGAGTGGACCGAAGTTTCGACAGTGAAGTTTGCTGCGCGGGTCGCAGTTGATCCAAGTGAAGTAATGGAGCGCGTTGAGATGCGCCGCCTTGATCGTTCAGAGCAATTTGCAATGATCGCGGCGCGTGAAGCGTGGGCCGATGCAGGTACTCCCGATGTTGATAAGGAACGTCTCGGAGTTGTAATTGCATCAGGTATCGGTGGAGTTATCACGATGCTTGATCAATATGACATCTTGCGCGAGAAGGGTCCTCGCTCAGTAAGTCCACACACCGTTCCAATGCTGATGCCTAATGGACCAGCTGCAAATGTAGGTTTGGAACTCCACGCGAAAGCTGGTGTTCACACCCCTGTTAGCGCATGCGCATCTGGCGCTGAAGCAATCGGTTATGCAATGGAGATGATCCGCACCGGCCGCGCTGATGTAGTTGTAACTGGTGGAGTAGAAGCGGCAGTACATCCACTTCCAATCGCTGGCTTCGCATCGATGAAGGCACTTTCTACTCGCAATGATGCGCCGGAAAAAGCTTCTCGTCCATACGACCTGGACCGTGATGGTTTCGTGCTTGGTGAAGGTGGCGGAGTTATCGTCATCGAATCACTGGAGCATGCCCAAGCTCGTGGCGCCAAAATTTATGCTGAACTTGCAGGACAAGGTCTGACATCTGATGGTTATCACATCGCTGCACCAGACCCAGAGGGCGCTGGAGTAACTCGCGCCGTGAAATTTGCATTAGAAGATAGTGGAGTTGATCTCTCTGAGGTCGTCCACCTCAATGCTCACGCAACATCCACTCCAGTTGGAGATGTCGCTGAAGCGAACGCACTTGCTGCAGCTCTTGGTGATCACATCGGCCATGTTGCAGTCTCTGCGACCAAATCAATGACTGGCCACCTCCTTGGTGGAGCCGGAGCTATCGAAACAATCTTCTGCGTCTTGGCTCTGCACCACCGCATGGCTCCACCAACAATTAACATCGAGAACCTTGATCCAGCGGTCAAGATTGATGTTGTTCGCGATAAGCCTCGTCCGCTTCCTGCAGGTCAGATCGCTGCCATTAATGACTCATTTGGCTTCGGTGGACACAATGTCGTCCTTATTTTGCGCTCATTTGAAGGCTAACTGAGCCTAAATTTAACGTGACAGGGGGTTTCAACCCTCGAGTTTTGAGTTACACTTCACAACAGTCGGACGCTTGGCAGTACCCGTTTCATGGATTCGGTATCGCTGTAAAAGAGGAAGACCGAAGCTAAGGAAATCTTTAGCTTCACTCACATACCGAAGGAAATATCTACATGGCAACAGGCACAGTTAAGTGGTTCAA
>CAITFY010000113.1 GCA_903891755.1 uncultured Actinomycetes bacterium
ATCTGAGGGAAGGAGCGTGATTGAGTAATGGCAACTCGTATCGTTAACGGCATCATTGAAATTGATCACGAAGTTACCTCACTTCAAATCGCTGAAGCTCTTGCCAAAATAAATGGCAAGTTAATAAGGCCAACCGATGAACAACGCGCAATCATCGAGTCACGACATTTTGGTCCAACCGTCATCATTGCCGGCGCCGGATCAGGTAAAACCGAGACTATGTCCCAGCGTGTTCTCTGGCTGGTCGCGAACGGCGTTGTCACTCCAGATCAAATACTTGGTTTGACCTTTACTCGCAAAGCGGCTGGAGAGCTATCTACCCGTATTCGAAAGCGTCTGGTGCAATTGCGAAGTGCTGGATTGATTCCTGGAGATGGCGAACACTCCAAGTACCTCGATATCGCCGTTGATGTATCTACTTACCACTCCTATGCTGGCAAAGTTTTATCAGAGCATGGAATTCGAATCGGAATTGATACAGATGGTGAACCGCTTGGTGAGGCAGCAGCATGGCAGTTGACCTACTCCATCGTTAATAGCTTTACTGAAGTTGATTCTCCGATTTTCCACAAACCCGATTACATCGTGGATGCGGTTATGACTCTCTCCGGAGAACTTGGCGAGCATAATAAAGAGGTCGATGATGTTCGCCAGTTCCTCCACGACTTTGCAGCTCAACTCAACGCAATAACTGGAAAATTAAATGATGCGGTGAGAAGCGCACTTGAGGTAATAAGTGAGCGAATCGCAATCCTGCCGATGGTCGAAAAACTCGACGAGCATCGCCTGCGCACCGGTCAACTCACTTTCAATGATCAGATGTCATATGCGGCAAAATTAGCGGAGCGAACACCCGAGCTCTCGGAGATTGAGCGAGCCAAGTACAAGGTTGTACTCTTAGATGAGTATCAAGATACCTCTTACGCGCAGGTGCGATTCCTCTCATCTTTATTTGGTAACGGTCATGCCGTAACTGCCGTAGGTGATCCCAACCAAGCAATTTATGGATGGCGCGGTGCAAGCGCAGAAACCCTCTCAAGTTTCCCAGCGACATTTGGCGGCAAGTGCGAGAAATTCCCGTTGCTTACAACCTGGCGTAATGAACAATCTATTTTGGATTTCTCAAATCGAATTATCGAACACATCTCTGATACCGCCGGTCGCTCTTTTGACGTTGAGGCTCTGCGCGCTAGACCTGATGCGAGAGAGGGCCACCTCGGATGTGGGCTCTATGTGACACCGAGTGATGAAGCGGCTGCGATTGCTGACTACTTTGCCGCGCTTTGGAAAGATCCCGATGACACTTCAGTGCCAATCGAAGAGCACCTCACCTTCGCAGTGCTTGTTCGAGTAAAGGCTTATATCCCACTCATTGAACTTGCTCTGCGTGAACGAAATATCCCAACCGAAGTACTTGGCGTGGGCGGATTAATCCATATTCCAGAGATTGCCGACATCATCGCACTGCTCCGTTTGGTTACCTATCCCGATGCAGGTACAGCCCTAGCTCGTCTTCTGGTTGGACCACGTCTGGCACTCGGTGCCAAAGACATTCACGCCCTTGGAAGATATTCGCGTGAGATAGCGCGACGCTCTAACTCCAGGCGTAGCGATCGCTTAGAGGAGATTTTAGAATTTGGATCTGAAGCGAATCTTGATGCCAATGATTTTGCAATCGGCTCCATCATCGAAGCTCTCGAGTTAATCGATGAGGCAGATCCATCCGAATTCTCGAGCGAAGGGTTGGCGCGTCTTAAAGAGTTTGCTCGGGAGCTCAAGGCTGTGCGTCGCACCATGACCGGCTCCATCACCGACAAGATTCAAATCGCAGAGCGCTTCTTACGACTTGATGTCGAGACCTTGGTTCGCGATGGTTGGCAGACTGGTCGTCGCCATCTCGATAAGTTTATGGATGAGGCTGCTGCATTTGCCCGAACTGGTGGCACCATCTCTGCATTTCTCACTTGGTTAGAGACCGCCGAGAAGCGCGAAGGTGGGTTAAAGCCAACATCGGTCACAGCAAATAAGAGCGCAGTTCAGATACTTACAGTGCATGGCTCAAAGGGCTCAGAGTGGGATGTCGTCGCAGTCCCAGGACTACTTAAAGGTGTGTTCCCAAACAGTGGCGCGGCTTCTGCCTCATGGATTAAATACCCTGGATCTCTTCCAATCCGCTTCCGTGGTGATTCCAACCAGTTCCAAGATTTCCGATTCCCTTCCGGCGATGATGCCTTTAAGGCACCGCGAGTAAAGGATGCGCTAGAAATCTTTGAAGAAGCTCAGAAGACTCGCCATAAACTGGAAGAACTTCGTTTAGGTTACGTAGCCTTCACGCGTGCAAAATCTCACCTGCTCTGCACCGCTTCTTGGTTCCGAGATGGAAAATCAATTATTGAACAGAGCGAGCTATTTACGATGCTCTACGAATTCCTGGAGTCGCGAAACTCCGATGGAATCATTTCGACCTGTGAAAAACCAGAAGAGAATCCTGCGCTGCTAGAACCCCGAACTGCATCATGGCCAACCTATTCAGCGCGCCAAGAAATTATTCAGAGATCTGCAGAACTTGTGACCGCAAGTACGGCACTTGATTTAGAGGAAGCCATTGCGGGGGAGTCCGACAGGCGCGAGCAAGATATCTTGCAGGATGCCAAAGCTCTCATCGAGGAAATTGCGCGTGCACGTCAACCAGAAACTGTCTATCTGCCCGAGCGCTTATCGGTTTCAACGCTGATTGCCCTTAAAAGTGCGCCTGAAGAACTTGCACTCAATATTCGCCGCCCTATGCCGCGTCATACCGATAAATATGCCAAACGTGGAACTGAGTTCCATTTATGGGTGGAGAGGCATTTCGGGGCACAAGCCCTCTTTGATGAGGATCTCTTTGATCCAATGCCAGCGGCCGATGTTCCACTTCAAGAGTTGCAAGAGAAGTGGTTGGCCTCAAGCTGGGCTGGGCGTGAACCCGTTGCCGTAGAAGAGGGATTCGAAACTGTCATCAACGGAATTGTCTTGCGCGGTCGAATCGATGCGATTTATCGCGATGGAGATAGCTTTGAAGTGGTGGATTGGAAGACAGGTCGCATCAAAGAAGGCGAAGATTTAGAGGTCGCCTCAATCCAGTTAGCTATGTATCGCTTGGCATATTCGAAGCAACACGGGATTCCGATCGAAAAGGTGCGGGCAGCATTCCATTACGTTGCCGACAATAAGACGATTTACCGCGAAAAGTTATCGTCAGAAGATGAGATTGCAGCGCTCATCGCCTCAATCGATTTACTTTAGAACTATCTCCACTCCAATGGGAAGGTGATCACTCATCGGACTTGGAGAAAATTCAATCGGTTTGCTCTCCATTGATTCCAGCGCCATGATGTAATCAAATTGCAGAGTTGGTTTATAACTTGGAAAAGTTTTCTTGCTTACAAGTGAGCTCCAACGAGAGAATCGCTGCGGAATATTCCACGGAAGATTGATATCTCCGACGATCAGATGTTTGCCAGGCAGATGTTTCATCTTTCGCATCAGCAG
>CAITFY010000114.1 GCA_903891755.1 uncultured Actinomycetes bacterium
AATCACATGTTGTTATGGCAGCGCAGCCGGTAGAAGTTGCCACAGTTTTGATGGCACGAGTTATCGCAAAAGCCGCTATCCCATACCGTGAGGGCGTTGAGTTCTCAGTTGCCACGCGCGACCTTGCGGTAGGTGGCCAACTTGTGTCGATTCAAGGCGTCTTTGGTTTATACGAAGATGTATTTATCCCGCTCTATGGAGCACACCAAGCATCCAATGCCGCTGTCGCGATTGCCACGGCCGAAGTTTTTGCAGGTGTGAAACTCGATGATGA
Organism: uncultured Actinomycetes bacterium; assembly: GCA_903891755.1. Classification (GTDB taxonomy): domain Bacteria; phylum Actinomycetota; class Actinomycetes; order Nanopelagicales; family Nanopelagicaceae; genus PALSA-747. The sequence goes on from CAITFY010000114.1 coordinate 275, forward strand.
AGTGGTGCGCAAAGCTTTTGCTAACGTGGAATCTCCAGGTCGTATGGAAGTTCTCTATCGCGATCCGACGGTGATTGTTGATGCCGCTCATAATCCTCATGGTGCCAAGGCGCTTGCAACTACCCTAGAAAAAGAATTTGATTTCGAATCAATCTTTGGCGTTCTTGCAATTCTTGGAGATAAAGATGTTCTTGGAGTACTTCAGGAACTCGAGCCAGTTATCGACCGATTGGTAGTTACTCAGAACTCATCTGATCGCGCTCTGCCTGTCGACACACTCTTTGATCTAGCCGTTGGAGTTTTCGGTAGCGAACGAGTATTTAAAGAGAGCAATCTGCGCACCGCAATTACATATGCGATGGAGCAGTGCACTTTGATTAACCAAGTGAGTGATGGCGTCTCAGCTGTCATCGTTACGGGATCTGTTGTAACAGCCGGGGAGACCCGAGCAATTGTGCGTTCGATTGCAGGCATTGAGGATTATTTGGAGTACGAGGAATGAGGGTCCTAGGTTCTGCTGTCCTCGTGATGGAGTTCCTCATCATGGATTTCGCCCTGCTCTTAGCAATGGATAACCACGGAGCTCTCGCACTCAGTCTCGGAAGCGCTCTCGCGCTAGCCATCCTTCTCACTGCCGGCCTCATGAAAAAGATGACGGGGTGGTACCTCGGAACTTTCTGGCAGGTCGCGATGATTGCCTTCGGAGTGGTTGTACCCGCCATGTATTTCCTGGGAACTCTCTTTGCTGGGCTTTGGGTGAGTGCTTATTTCATCGGCCGCAAGGGCGAGGCGATTCGCGCTTCCCTCATGGCTAACCCGCCAACCCAGTAAAAAGGGCAGAAATACCCCGATTATTTGAGAGGGGGAGTACCGAATACACTCTGCCCATGGAGAGAACCCTGATCTTGGTCAAGCCAGATGGCGTCAAGCGTAATTTGGTAGGCGAAGTTCTATCTCGTGTCGAAGCGAAGGGTTACACAATCGCTGCGTTGAAAATGATGCAAGCAGATCGTGCGCTTTTAGTTCGTCATTACGCCGAACATGAGGGAAAGCCATTCTTCGAACCACTCGTTGAGTTCATGATGTCTGGACCGATCGTTGCTCTTGTTGCAGAAGGTAACCGCGTTATCGAAGGTTTTCGTAAGCTGGCTGGAACGACAGACCCAACAACCGCGGAGCCAGGAACTATTCGTGGTGACCTAGCTCGTGATCAAGGCACAAAGGTTGTGCAGAACATCGTGCACGGTTCAGATTCCGTTGAATCCGCTACCCGTGAAATTTCAATCTTCTTCCCTGAACTCTAAGAAAGGTCTCTTGTGAGCAAACAAAAGCCGAGCCGTATGTCATTTATTGGTCGCGATATGGCTGTCGATCTAGGTACCGCTAATACATTGGTCTATGTCCGCGGTCGTGGAATTGTTCTCAATGAGCCAAGCGTTGTTGCAGTCAATCAAGATACTGGCGCAATCCTTGCCGTTGGAATTGAAGCGAAGCGAATGATCGGACGTACCCCTGGCAACATCGTTGCTATCCGTCCGCTCAAAGATGGCGTGATTGCAGATTTCGATACCACCGAGCGCATGCTCCGTTACTTCATCCAGAAGGTGCATCGTCGTCGTTATTTGGCAAAGCCACGTATCGTCGTCTGCGTTCCATCAGGTATCACAGGAGTCGAACAGCGCGCGGTTAAGGATGCTGGATACGCAGCTGGCGCCCGCAAGGTTTACATCATTGAAGAGCCAATGGCAGCGGCTATTGGAGCAGGTCTGCCAATCCACGAGCCAACAGGCAATATGGTCGTTGATATCGGTGGCGGAACAACCGAGGTAGCTGTTATCTCACTCGGCGGAATCGTTACCGCGCTTTCAATCCGCATTGGTGGAGATGAGCTAGATCAAGCAATTATCGATTGGGTCAAGCGCGAGTACTCGCTGCTACTCGGTGAGCGCACCGCTGAAGAAATTAAGATGGCAATCGGCTCTGCCTACAGGCTTCCGGGTGAACTTGATGCTGAAATTCGGGGACGCGACTTGGCCACCGGACTTCCTAAAACCATAGTTGTCTCCGCTGAGGAAATTCGCAAGGCGCTCGAAGAGCCTGTAAATCAGATTGTTAACGCTGTAAAGAGCACGCTTGATAAGACCCCGCCTGAGCTTGCTAGTGATCTCATGGATCGCGGCATTGTTCTTACAGGTGGCGGAGCACTTCTTCGTGGACTAGATGAGCGTCTTCGTGTTGAAACTGGAATGCCAGTTCATATCTGCGAGCGTCCATTGCAGGCCGTTGCAGAAGGTTCCGGAAAGTGCGTGGAAGAGTTTGAGGCTCTTGAAAAAGTCTTGATCTCTGAACCACGTCGTTAATTCATCACAAAGCAAAGTAAAGGACATCTGTGGCACGAGGCGGCGGTAATCGTTCACGGTTACTGCTCGTCATTTTATTGGTGACCGCACTCTTCTTTATTACCTTGGATCTTCGCGGAGTGAGCCTCACTAAGGGTTCGCGTTCTGTCACCCAAACAATCCTCTCTCCCGTGCAACGAACTGTCTCGACAATTTTCTCTCCCGTCGGCCGCTTCTTCAGCGATGTAAAGAATTTTGGAAAGACCAATGCGCAACTTCAAGATGAGATTGCGCTTAATAAATTATTGAAGAGTCAGATAGCAATGAATACCGATACCAAAGGTCAGCTCTCTCAACTCAAGGCGGTGCTCGATCTTGCCGGTCGCGGAAATTACAAAGTTGCGGCGGCCCGAGTTATTGCTCGTGGTTCAGCCTCGAGCTTCTCACAGACCATAACAATCGATGCAGGAAGTTCAAGTGGCATTCGCTCAGATATGACAGTCATCTCTCAAAATGGATTGATCGGCGTTGTTAAATCTACGACGAGTTCATCTGCGATTGTTCTTCTCACAAGTGACCCAAGTTTTAGAGTTGGTGTTCGCATCGCAAGGAGTCAAAGTGTTGGTGTTCTCTCGGGTTTAGGTTCAACAAGTTATTCACTTGTCTTGCTCGATCCTTCCGGAAATATCAAGACTGGTGACATCCTGATTAACAATGGTTAAGA
>CAITFY010000115.1 GCA_903891755.1 uncultured Actinomycetes bacterium
ACGCGCGCAGTGCCCGGTCTGCAGGAACACGTTCTCTCTCGAACGCCTGCAGGGCGTTGGGGTACGCCAGCAGATTTCGCAGGCATCGCAACGTACTTTGCATCTAGCGCTTCGGATTTTGTAACTGGTACTGATATTCAGATAGATGGAGGCTTCACCAGCACGCTGGCGATCTTCGACCTACCTGAGTAACTATCCTTGAAAATCTACGCAGTTATTTTTGATTTCGCCGATGCCTGAGATTCCGGTTTCGATGACCTGTCCACCACGCAGATACTTGGTGGGATTCCAACCCATTCCAACTCCCGCAGGTGTTCCAGTGTTGATGACATCGCCAGGAAAGAGCTCCATAAATTGCGAGATGTACCAGACGATGTGATTGATGCCGAAGAGTAAGTCTGAGGTATGTGAATCCTGGCGCATTTCACCATCAACTTTGCACCAGAGACGAAGGTTGTTGGCGTTAAGTGCATCAGCGGTGACGATATATGGACCCATTGGATTGAAATTAGGAAAGGACTTTCCCTTCACCCATTGGCCAGAGCGTTCAAGTTGCCAGTGTCGCTCACTTATATCCTGCGAGACGCTGTAGCCCAAGATGTGTTTGGCAGAATCTTCGGGGCTCTTGAGGTAGAGCGCGCGTTTTCCGATAATCACTGCGAGTTCAACCTCGTAGTCGGTAGCGGTACTTCCGGGTGGAATCACAACATCGTCGTTGGGGCCAATAAATGAGTCTGGAGCCTTCATAAAGATAACTGGCTCTGCAGGGGTCTGGGCGTTGGTTTCAGAGATATGTTTTGTGTAGTTCAGCCCAACGCAGATTAATTTTGTAGGGCGAGTGAGCGGAGCTCCAATCCGTTCGGAACCAAAGATGGTGCTCTCAAGTTTAGAGAGATCAGCAACTTGAACCTTTGCAACCGCTCCATTCTCTAAAGATTCGCGGCTCCAATCACCGATGATCGAATCGACGAAGTATGCGCGGTCGTGTTCGACTACGACAGGACGCTCTTTTCCAACGGCGCCTACTCGAGCTATCTTCATATTCCCCCACCTATTGATTGAGTTTGCGTGTACTAATTAATTTGGAAGTTTGCCAAGCCCTTGATGGGTTTGCAGAATCTTTACGTGGCTTGGTTCAAGCTCTTCTAGTGAGCTCACTCCGAGCAACTTCATATTCCTAATCATTTGTACCTTAAGGATTTCAAGTGCGCGTTCCACACCTTGTTGGCCACCGGCCATGAGTCCATAGAGATAAGCGCGGCCGATGTAAGTGAAATCAGCGCCGAGTGCAATCGCCGCCAAGATATCTGCGCCATGCATGATGCCGGTATCGAGATGCACTTCGGTATCACCTTTGAGTTCGCGTTTTACATCCACCAATAAGTGAAGTGGGACTGGCGCTCTATCTAGTTGGCGACCACCATGGTTTGAGAGAAGAATTGCATCAGCGCCAGCTTTAGCCGCACGCTTCGCATCATCAACAGTTTGAATTCCTTTAACGGTCAGCTTGCCCTTCCACTGATTTCGGATCCACTTCAGATCATCGAAGGTCATTGTTGGGTCAAACATAAAATCAAGAAGCTCTGCAACTGTTCCATTCCAGCTGGACATGGAGGCGAATGAAATTCCTGGGGTAGTTAAGAAGTTAATCCACCATTCAGGTTTTGGAATTGCGTCAACCAAAGTTTTTGCAGTCAGACGAGGAGGGATAGTTAAACCGTTTCGCACATCGCGTAGGCGAGCTCCCGCAACTGGTACATCCACCGTAAGCATGAGGTGTTTTACGCCAGCAGCTTCTGCCCGACGCACCAACTCCATACTGCGATCGCGGTCCTTCCACATATAGAGCTGGAACCAGTTCACACCGCCTGGAGCGGCGGCAACAACATCTTCAATAGTTGTGGTGCCGAGCGTTGAGAGGGTAAATGGAATTCCATATTTCTCCGCAGCGCGGGCGCCAGCGCGCTCACCTTCGGTCTGCATCATGCGGGTGAATCCTGTTGGTGCGATACCCACTGGCATCTTGAAGTTTTCGCCCAAGCTCTGACGCTCAAGGTTTGCTCCGGAAACATCCCTCAAAATATTTGGACGAAACTCCAGATCCAAAAATGCCTGTCGAGCTCTCTCTAAGGTGACCTCAGATTCAGCCGCACCATCGGTGTAATCAAAGGGACCCTGAGGGGTGCGCTTCTTGGCAATCTCGCGTAAATCCCAGATGGTTACTGCGTTAGCAAGGCGTTGCTCCTTGCGATGGAGCGTGGGGCCGGTGAATTTAAGCAGGGGGGCTAACTCGGAAACCTTCGGAAACTGGCGTTTCACATTTGGTACATCCACAGTTCAGCCTCCTTAAGGGTATTGAAAAATCATATAGGATTATTGACCATTAGTAAA
>CAITFY010000116.1 GCA_903891755.1 uncultured Actinomycetes bacterium
ATAGCGCCTTTCTCGGCCAGCGCCTTAATGAAGTACCAGCGTAGATCGCGGTCAATCACCAATCCGTTCAGTTCGCCATTGAGCATGGCACGTGTAAACGCAATCTGCTCCGGAGTAGTTGCAATCGCTGCGAATACTTTCGCAAGTTGTAATTGGATATCACCGCCCGGAGTTGAGCTCTTCAAAATCGTTTCGAGTTCTGAGGCGATTTCACCTCGGAGAGCTTCACGGCGTTCTGGAGCTGTGTGAATCTCAAGTGCGCTCACCAAATCGTTTCCGAGTCCAGTCACGAGGCTGATGAGCGGCTCTGTCTTTAAACCTTCAAGCAGCAGGCGGGCGAAGTCATGTGTTGCGATCTCTGCATCGCGCCACATATCCCAGACTCCAACCCATGCCAAGGTGCGCGCGATGGGATCGGTAATCTTTCCGAGGTTGAGCATGAGAGTTTCGATGGAGCGAGCATCGAAGCGAATCTTTGTGTAGCCCAAGCCACCGTCGTTGATAAGGAAGAGATCGGCAACTTTCTCATTGGTGAATTCAGGAATCTCTGTGTACTCACCGGTGATATCAATTTCAGTTCGTCTGCGAGCAACGAGTTGTCCACTTATAAGGTCATAGAGTGCAATGGCGATGCGGTGCGGACGAATCTCCGTGGAACCCGCAGGAATTACAGGGGCATCTTGCCTGATTGCTACCTTGCTATATACGCCCTCTGACTCTTCAAGGATTGGATGCATCGTGTTGATTCCAGCGGTCTTTAGCCAGGTTGCGCTCCACGCATCGAGATCACGATTGCTAGTCGCCTTGAGCTCAGCGAGAAGATCAGTGAGCTGAGTGTTCTGCCAAGCAAACTTTGTGAAGTATTGGCGCAGTCCTTTGATGAAATTGTCGCGGCCGACATAGGCGCTTAACTGATGCAGCACGGAAGAACCCTTGGCATAGGAAATACCGTCGAAGTTGGCGTTTACCGATTCGATGTCAGGCATCGCGACTGCGATTGGGTGCGTGGAGATTAATTGATCTTGGTTGTATGCCCAGCTAGTTCCGTTACAAATGAAACTTGTCCAGCCATTCTTAAAACGCGTGCCTTCGGTGAGTGCGAGGTAGGAAGTCCACTCAGCAAATGATTCATTGAGCCAAAGGTCATCCCACCAATACATGGTGACCATATTTCCAAACCACATATGTGCCATCTCGTGAAGAATGACGTGCGCACGACGTTCTCTTGCGCGGTCAGTTACGCGACTGCGAAATACCAGCACTTCCTCACGGAAGGTGACTACGCCGGCGTTCTCCATTGCGCCCCAATTGAAATCAAGGACAGCGACCTGGTCGTACTTTTCGAATGGGTAAGCAAGTCCAAAGATTTGTTCGAAATAGGCGAAACCCTCTTTGGTGTGTTGGAAAATCTCTTCAGGATCTAGATTTTCAGCCAGTGACTTACGGCAATAGATTCCGAGCGGAACAATCTTCTCTCCCTCGTAAGTGTCATGCACATGGTGGTATGGACCAGCAATCATCGCTGTGATGTAAGTAGAAATTCTTGGAGTTGTGGTGAACTGCCAGAACTTTGAGTCACCATCTGGGCGAACCTCGGCAACTGGGTTGTTCGAAACAACTTCCCAGTGAGATGGAGCAAGTACAGATAAGTTGAAAGTTGCCTTGAGGTTTGGTTGATCAAAGCAGGGATACATCTTGCGAATATGCGCGGTCTCACCTTGTGAGTAGAGATAGGTCTCGTTATCGGCTGGGTCTACCGATTTTTGTAAACCTTCGCCGGTCTTCGAGTAGAGGGATTCAACTTCGACAACAAGGAGGTTGTCGGCTTGCAAGTTGGAGAGATAAATAGTCTGGCCATCAAAGGCGGAGGTGTCGACTGCTGCGCCGTTGAGTGTTGCCGAGATGACGCGCTGTGCCAAGGTATCGACAAAGGTGCTGTAGCCGGTCTTATTGCAAGTGAATTTAATCGTGCTGCGAGCGAAGAAGGTATCGCCGGGGTTGGTTACATCTAAAAAGACCTCATAGCTTTCAACTGCAAGATGTTCTGATCTTTCCAGTGCTTCAGCGCGCGAAATGTTGATCCCAGGCATTTTTCTCTCTCAGACTCAGTGGTGGTTAGGCTTGCCATCTATTTTTATTATTTATTTCAGAAGGGGAGGCTACAAGATGATTGAGCGTCCCGATAATCGGAGCTACAAATTGCGAGGAGATAGACAAACTCTGGCGCAGGAAAATGCATATAACCGGTCGTGGAGCAAATATGGAATTGAATTAGCG
>CAITFY010000117.1 GCA_903891755.1 uncultured Actinomycetes bacterium
GATGATGAAGCTGCAGATATTTGGCATAAGAAAGTCGGCGTACCAAAAGAACGGATTCAACGTCGAGGTATGGCAGATAACTTCTGGTCGATGGGTGTTGCTGGTCCGTGTGGTCCTTGCTCCGAAATTTACTATGACCGCGGCCCAGTATATGGCGCCGAAGGTGGACCCGTTGCAGATGAAGACCGCTACCTCGAGGTGTGGAACTTGGTCTTTATGCAGAACATTCGCGCCGATGGTGGCACGAAAGATGATTACCCGATTATCGGTGAGCTTCCTGCAAAGAATATTGATACCGGTCTTGGCTTAGAGCGTACGGCAGCTCTCTTGCAAGGGGTTGAGAACATTTATGAAATCGACACGACCATGCAGATTCTGCGCAGAGCGAGTGAATTGGCTGGCGTCACGTATGGCAAAGATTCAAAGAGCGATGTTTCTCTACGCGTAGTAGCAGATCATGCTCGTACGTCGATGATGCTTATAGGCGATGGAGTTTTACCCGGGAATGAAGGACGTGGATATGTACTGCGCAGAATGATGCGCCGAACCATCCGCAATATGCGCATCCTTGGCGCACCCGATCACAATTCAAAAGAGTTATTGATGGCTGCAATTGGCGCGATGTCTCCTCAATATCCAGAGTTGCTGGAGAAGAGTGAACGAATTGCTGAAGTCACCATCTCTGAAGAGGAATCATTCCTTTCAACCCTTAAGAGCGGCACACAGATCTTTGATCTTGCGGCTACTGATGTAAAGAAGAGCAAGAGCGCAACGCTTGCCGGTGATACCGTTTTCAAATTGCACGATACGTATGGATTCCCATTTGATCTCACTTTAGAGATGGCTTCAGAAACCGGTCTCAAGGTTGATGAAGAGGGCTTCCGTCGTCTGATGAAAGAGCAGAAGGATCGCGCAAAGGCCGATGCAAAGGCTAAGAAGAGCGGCCACACCGATCTCTCGGAGTACCGCAAGATCGTAGATACCTTCGGCAAGACAGATTTCATTGGGTACAAGCATCAGAGCGGTGAAGCAACGGTTAAAGCAATCATGAGCGATGGTCAGAGCGTCTCTGAAATAAGTGAAGGTGAAGTCGAGATTATTCTCGATCGCACCCCGTTCTATGCTGAGGGTGGAGGTCAACTCTCTGACGGAGGAGTACTTGTTCTCTCAGATGGCACCCGCATTGAAATTGATGATGTGCAGGCGCCAGTTCCCGGTCTCTATGTACATAGAGGCTCCATAATTTCTGGTTCAGTAAAGATTAATCAGGCTCTCTTTGCCGAAATTGATCACGGTAGACGTAAGGCAATTTCACGCGCACACACCGCGACACATATGGTGCATAAAGCTTTCCGCGAAGCTCTAGGGGAGAGTGCAACACAGGCAGGTTCTGAGAACGCTCCTGGTCGCTTCCGCTTTGATTTCCCCGCAAATGGCGCGGTTCCTGCAAGCGTCCTCAACGAGGTAGAACATCGCGTGAACTCACTTCTCATTGAGAATCTAGAAGTTACGGCGGAGCAGATGAGTCAGAATGAAGCCAAAGCAATTGGCGCCATGGCTCTCTTCGGTGAAAAGTATGGCGACGTTGTTCGTGTTGTAAGTGTTGGTGATTGGGCTCGCGAACTTTGCGGAGGAACTCACGTTCACTCTTCGGCTGAGTTAGGTGTCGTAAAACTTTTGAATGAATCCTCTATCGGCGCAGGAGTACGTCGCGTGGAAGCTTTGGTTGGCGCCGATGCATTCTCTTACCTAGCAAGAGAACATATTTTGCTTAACTCTCTCACTGAGATTATTAAAGGCGCACGAGTTGAAGAGTTGCCCGAACGCATCTCAGATCTCCTTGGAAAGATGAAGGTTCTTGAGAAGGAATTGGCATCTTTTAAATCTGCTCAGGCCCTAGCTTCAGTGAACGATCTTGCGAAGAAATTTGAAGAGGTTGGATCATTTAAAGTTCTAATCTCACAGGTAGGTGATGGAATCTCTGGTGATGATCTGCGCGTGATGGCACTTGATCTTCGGAATCGAGATCCACGCGCTGTCGTCGGTTTACTCTCGGTTGTTGATGGCCGTGTAGTGCTTGTCGTCGCTGCGACTTCTGATGCAATTACTTCCGGTGTAAAGGCTGGGGCTCTCGTGAAGGCGGGTTCGTCGATTCTCGGCGGTGGCGGTGGCGGTAAAGATGATTTCGCCCAAGGCGGGGGAAGCGATGCTTCTAAAATTGAATCTGCAATATCTGAGTTAAAGGCTGCGATAGGTTCGATTTAGCCGATGAAAAATGGGCGCCGGATTGGTTTTGATTACGGTCAAGTCAGAATTGGCGTAGCAGCGAGTGATATCTCTGGCCTCATCGCTTCCCCTATAGCCACTCTGCAGGCGCAAGATCCAGATCTCACTAATCAACTTGCAAAAATCATTTCTGAATATGAGCCGATTTATTTGGTGGTGGGAGAACCCAAACATCTTTCAGGGGCATCAAATCCTTCACTTGAGGCTGCCCATCAATTTGCCGAGCTTTTGAAAACCGTCACAGAAATCCCGATTCATTTCATTGATGAACGGATGTCTACTTTAAGTGCAGCGCGAAATCTCAGGGATGCGGGACATAATGCCAAGAGCAGCAAAACTTTGATTGATGCAATGGCAGCTGTTTCTATTTTAGAGAGCGCTCTGGCAAGAGAGCGGATTGCGGGTCACCTTGATTAATAAGCCAAAGAGACGCAATCTAGTTTCAGTATTCATTATCTTGGTCTTGCTTCTAGCAACGCTGATTGCGCAGCGAATCATTGTTTCGAAGGGCAATTCGGATTACCCCAAGGGTAATGCAGGTCCGGATGTTCGCATCGTGGTTACACAAGGGGAGAGCGGTACCGCAATAGCCCAAGATTTGGCTGCTCAACATGTGGTTGCAAATGCCCAGACGCTTATCAAGAAGTTAATCGTCCGCAAGATCGTAGGCATTGCACCTGGAATCCATCGCATTCAGAGCGTAATTCCAAGTGATGAGGCGATTGCGCAGTTGCTTGATCAAAAACGAATTATCGATTCGATCTACGTGCTTCCTGGCTCGACAGAGAAAGATATCCTCAAAGAGTTGCATCTGGTGACTTCCTTAACGCAATCGGATTCACTCGCAACTGTTTTGCCATACTATGCCAATCCGAGTATTTCACTTGAGGGCCAATTAGCTCCGGTTCAATACTCTTTCCAACCTGGCACCACCACACATGATGCTCTTGCCAACATGGTGAAAGTTTTTGGCCAAGAAGTTGCTGCAACTAAATTGAATCTCGGTTATGGAAAGTATTCCCCGTATCAAGTATTAACCGTAGCGTCCCTCCTTCAAATTGAAGGTGACCCTTCTGACTACGGCAAGGTATCGCGTGTTATCTACAACCGCCTAGCAATTGGTATGCCGCTCCAACTTAATTCAACTGTGCAATATGCACTTGGACTGCGTGGTCAAATCTGGCTGAGCATAAAGGCTACAAAAGTTGAATCTCCTTACAACACCTATCTGCATACAGGATTACCTCCAACGCCGATTTCTAACCCTTCACTCCAGGCAATAACAGGTGCTCTCAATCCAGAGAGCGGTGACTGGCTCTATTTCATTACTGTTGCGCCGCACGACACGCGATTCACTTCCAGTTTCCAAACATTCGAAGGTTGGGTTTCCCTGTACAACCACAATGTTGCAGCAGGAGCTTTCAAGTGATTAAAGCGGCCGTACTTGGTTCACCAATTACTCACAGCCTCTCTCCGCTTCTCCATAAGAGGGCCTATGAATTATTGAATATAGAGGCATCATATGAAGCGCTGGACGTTTCTCCTGAAGGGGCTGAGGTTTTCTTCCGAAAGGCGTTAGAAGGGGATTGGACCGGATTTTCGTTAACTATGCCCCTTAAGGAAACCGTTGTTAATCTCGGTTCGAAATTTGGTTTTGAGATAGATCCGGTAGCTCAATTGATGAAATCTGGAAACACAATGCATCGCCAAGGGGAGACTTTCCATATCTCCTCAACTGATCGCACTGGTTTTCTCCGTCTATTTGAGGGAGTTGATTGCGCCAAGACACTCATTATCGGCGGTGGAGGCACTGCGCGTGCGGCTCTCTCAGCGTTGGATGGTCATGCAGAAAAGATTGATTTTCTCCTGAGATCGCCTTCGCGCCAAGAGACGCTACTTCAGATTGCAAGGCAAAGTACTGTCGGATTCTTTCCCATGGATCATTCTCTCATAGGGTATGACTTGGTGGTCTCTACCGTTCCTGCCGGGGTTACCGACGCAATGAGCGAATCGCTCTCTTCTGCCGTCCCGACTCTCTGTGAAGTGCTCTACAACCCTTTCCCGACCAAGTTGCTAGAGAAGGCGAAGAGCTTTGGTTCAGTAACGATTGATGGGATTGATCTTCTGGTGGAGCAGGCACTAGACCAGATCGCAATTTTCAGCGCTTTGGAATTTGAATACTCAATGATGCGAGATGAACTCCAAAAGGTGGCTAGAGCACATCTAAATTAAGGCTCAACCTCTATAGGCGTCGGCGCAGTCAGGGTTTCTGACACAATACGCCTATGTTGAGATGGCTAACAGCAGGCGAATCCCACGGTCCGGTACTTTCTGCGATTCTGGAAGGTTTGCCCGCTCACGTGGAGATTTCCACTGCAGATATAGATAGCGATCTTCGTCGTCGTCGCCTTGGTTATGGCCGTGGCGCGAGACAGAACTTTGAAGCGGACCTTGTAACTATTCAAGGTGGAGTACGCCATGGATTTACCCAAGGTGGTCCCATCGCTATTGAAGTTGCCAACTCTGAATGGCCTAAGTGGGAGAAGGTCATGTCAGCTGATGCGGTCCCGGCAGATGAACTTGCCGCACTTGCAAGAAATGCACCGCTCACTCGTCCACGCCCAGGGCATGCCGATTTGGTTGGGATGCAAAAATATGACTTCCAAGATGCTCGTCCAATTTTAGAACGTGCAAGTGCGCGAGAGACAGCTGCTCGCGTAGCACTAGGCGCAGTAGCAAGAGCATTTCTTGAACAGTCTGTCGGCGTGCGCATCATGAGCCATGTGCTCTCAATTGGTGGCGTGGGAAGTTCTGAGGAGTACCAATTGCCTAATTGGGCAGATAGGGAAGCTGTTGATGCAGATCCAGTTCGTTCACTGGACCCCGTCGCTAGCGCCGCAATGGTTGCTGAGATTGATGCGGCACATACTGCAGGTGACACATTGGGCGGAGTAGTCGAAGTTCTGGCATTTGATCTCCCGCCAGGGTTAGGTTCACATACCCACTGGGATCGCAGATTGGATGCTCGTCTAGCGGGCGCCATGATGGGCATCCAAGCTATTAAGGGCGTTGAAATCGGTGATGGTTTTACAACCGCAAAACGTCGAGGTTCAGTGGCACATGATGAGATCGAGAAAGATGCTTCAGGGAAGATCATTCGACGGACTGACCGTGCAGGTGGCACTGAAGGTGGAATGTCCAATGGAGAAGTGCTGCGAGTCCGCGCAGCGATGAAACCTATTTCCACAGTTCCACGCGCGCTAGACACAATCGATGTTGCAACTGGTGAACCTGCAAAGGCAATCAACCAACGCTCGGATGTCTGCGCTGTTCCTGCCGCGGGAATCGTTGCCGAAGCAATGGTCGCGCTTGTATTGGCTGATGCGGTCCTTGAAAAATTTGGTGGAGATAGCGTGGGAGAGACGCGCCGTAATTTCTTAAACTATATGAACGCCCTTGAAATAAAGTAGATGCTCCGCGCCATTTTGATTGGACCTCCCGGCTCTGGAAAGAGTTCGGTTGGTAAGGCGCTCTCACGTGAGCTCTCTACGAGCTTCGCCGATACGGATGAGTTGATTGCGGAAAGGGAAGGGAAGTCGATCCCTGAGATTTTCTCTGAATCCGGTGAGCCGGGTTTTAGAGAGATTGAGAAAGAGGTCGTTCTTAACGCGCTTAAATCAAATTACGGAGTACTGGCACTTGGCGGTGGATCCATTTTGATACCAGAGGTTCGGGAGGCCATTCCTGCCTCGAGGGCACAAGTAATCTTCTTGAGAGTTGGAATTTCAAATGTATTGGCTCGTATTGGCGCCAAAGGGGATAGGCCGCTTCTCTCTGCTGACCCAGAAACGCAATGGCGAAAGATATTTGAAGAGCGGGAACACATTTATGAAGAACTGGCCACTGTAGAAATTGCTACAGATAATAGAAAACCATTTGAAGTTGCCCGCGATTTAGTTGTTCGAATGGGGTTATCTCGTGCTTAGTATCAAGGTGAACGCAGAAATTTCCTATGATGTCCATATCGGTCTTGATTGGAAATCGCACCTGCAATCTCTCGTGAGTGCGCATAAGAAAATCTTGATTGTTGCTCCAGCGACAACTATCGAGTTAGGTAATATTTCAGGAATTGCCCATTCACTTGGAATACCTATCTTTGAAACGCCTGACGCGGAAAATCAAAAGGACTTCGCGACAATAGAGAGAGTATGGAATCTCTTAGGAGAATTGGAATTTGGTCGAAGAGATGCAATTGTTGCGATTGGTGGCGGAGCAACAACTGATTTAGCTGGATTTGCCGCTGCAACCTGGTTACGCGGAATCGCGTGGTACGCAATTCCAACAACCCTCGCGGGAATGGTTGATGCATCTATAGGTGGCAAGACTGGAATAAATACAGGAGCCGGCAAGAATCTGGTTGGTTCTTTCTACTCACCACAATCGGTCTGTATTGATACATGGTGGCTGAAGTCATTGAGCGATCGAGATTTTTCAGCTGGCCTCGCTGAAGTTATAAAGACAGGATTTATCAAGGATCCGTCCATTATTGATTTATTAGAGAGTTGCGCCTCGTTGGACGATGCTCGCGCTGTGGCAGAAGAATTGATTGTGAAGAGCGTTGCGGTAAAGGCTGAAGTGGTGTCAGCGGATTTCAAGGAGGGAAAGTTAAGAGAAATTCTTAATTTTGGCCACACCCTCGGCCACGCAATCGAAAAGAGTGCGGGTTATTCGTTGCGACATGGAGAGGCGGTCTCTATTGGTCTGCATTTCGCCGCCCTTTTAAGCAAGGAGAGTTTGGGATTAAATCCAGAAGTAGTAACTTCCCTGAGAGAACTTTTGCGGAAATTTGGACTTCCTACCTCTGTCGATCCTGGCGCGTACCCCTGGGAGGAATTGCTCGAAAGTATGGCAGGGGATAAGAAGAGTCGAGATGGACGGATCCGATTCATCGGAATCCGGGGCATCGGCGAAGTTGATTGGATTGAATCCAGTGATCCAGCCCTCTTGGCGAGTTGTTATGAGAAGATTGTTGCATGAGCGCCGCTACCAAGGTATTAGTTCTTAACGGTCCCAATCTAGATCGATTGGATCTACGTGATTCTTCAATCTATGGTTCCATGAATTTTGCTGAGCTGACCAGTTTTATTGAGCGCGAAGCCGCGCTTATTGATTGTGAGGCAGATGTCCGCCAGAGCAACTCAGAGGTTGAAATAATTACCTGGCTGCATGAGGCCTCGGATTCTAAAACCCCGGTTATCTTCAACCCAGCCGCCTTCACCCATTACTCCTATGCCATTAGGGATGCGGTGGCCATGCTCAAAGCACCCATCATCGAAGTTCACCTCAGTAATCCCATGGCTCGGGAAGAATTTCGTCATACCTCCGTAATTTCTGGTGTGGCGCAGGGCACTATCGCCGGATTTGGGCCGCACTCCTATCGCCTGGCTCTTTTGGCGATGAAAGAGTTGATCTAACCTTCAGGTATTCTGCCCCAATGGCTACTACAAATGACCTTAAGAACGGCATGACCCTGGAAATTGAGGGCAAGCTTTGGACCGTCGTCGAATTCCAGCACGTTAAGCCCGGCAAAGGCCCAGCATTCGTGCGCACCAAGTTGAAGCAAGTTCCTGGTGGAAAAGTCATTGATCGTACTTTCAATGCAGGCTTGAAAGTGGACGTTGCTCAACTTGAAAAGCGCGACATGCAATTCCTCTACCGCGATGGTGATGGCTTCGTCTTTATGGATACCCAAAGCTATGATCAAATGACCATCAGCCCTGAGGTCGTAGGAGATGCTGCGGATTACATGCTTGAGAATGTAGAAGCGCTAGTTGCTGTCCATGAAGGAGATCCTCTTTATATCGAACTTCCAGCTTCGGTCGAACTTACAATTACTTACACAGAGCCAGGTCTGCAAGGTGATCGCTCTTCAGGTGGAACAAAACCTGCAACTGTCGAAACCGGTATTCAGATCCAAGTTCCTCTCTTCATTAAGCAGGATGAGAAAGTTCTAGTAGATACCCGTAACGGCGCATACCTCGGTCGAGCTAATTCCTAACTTCCTGACTTCCTCCGGAGATTTGCGATGAGTGCTAGACGTAAGGCCAGAAAGCGCGCCTTAGATCTGCTCTTTGAATCTGAGATGCGTGGAGTGGTCGCCACAGAATTATTGGCGGCCCGCCCAAGTGAGGAGCTCTCACAGGCTGAATATGTCCAGGTATTGATTTCAGGCGTCAGCGAACACAAGGCAAAGATTGATGAGTTGATCCACACCTATGCTGAAGGCTGGGATATGGACCGCATGCCGGTTATTGACCGCAATCTCTTGCGAATCGCTCTCTTTGAAATCCTTTGGAATCCAGAGGTAGATGACAAGGTCGCGGTCTCTGAGGCTGTGGAAATTGCACAGGAACTTTCAACTAAGGACTCTGCCGCCTATATCAACGGCATTCTCGGTCGGGTCATTCTCTTGAAGTCGGTAATTTCCCTGGCTTAACTTGGCTGGTAGGCTCTATCCAGCAGGAAGGCCTGCTGTTCCTTTAACTGACGTCCTGTGAGGCGGCAAAGGAGTTTTGATGAGTATTGTGCTGGAACAGAGCGAGATTGATCGTTCGCTTAAACGTATTGCTCATGAAATTATTGAGCGAAATCATGGATTAGATTCCGTCATCCTTCTTGGCATTCCTACCCGCGGCGTAACTTTGGCCCAGCGAATCGGATCCTTTCTCTCCGCAATTGATTCTCCAGTTCCCGTGGGTACCTTAGATATCACCATGTTTCGTGATGATTTACGGATTCGCCCACCTCGCCCGCTCGTAGCAACATCGATTCCATCTGAAGGCTTAGAGGGTAAAGATGTCATCCTCGTCGATGATGTTCTCTTCTCTGGACGCACCATACGAGCAGCACTCGATGCGATTGGTGAATTAGGTCGCCCAAAGAGTGTTCAACTCGCAGTGCTGATCGATCGTGGCCATAGACAGTTGCCGATTCGGGCAGATTACGTCGGCAAGAACATTCCGACCAACGCCAAAGAGAGCGTAAAGGTCCAACTTCGCGAGATTGATGGCGAAGATCAGGTGGAGGTGAGTCACTAATGCATTCACCACATCTACTTTCAATTAATGATCTTTCCAAAGTGGAGATACTTGAAATTCTCGATACCGCTCGTGAACTCGCCAGAATCACCGATGGCTCTATGAAGAAACTTCCAACTCTTCGCGGCCGAACCGTAGTCAATTTATTCTTTGAAGATTCAACCCGTACTCGATTGAGCTTTGAGGCTGCGGCAAAACGATTATCAGCAGATGTCATTAATTTCTCCGCTAAGGGTTCGAGTGTAAGTAAGGGTGAATCGCTCAAGGACACCGCACAAACTTTGGAAGCAATGGGCGCAGAACTCATCATCATTCGCCATAGCTCTTCAGGAGCTGCGCAACGATTAGCGGAATCTGGATGGGTTAAATCCCACATCGTAAATGCAGGGGATGGAATGCACGAACATCCAACTCAAGCACTTCTTGATGCGTTCACGATCCGAAATCATTTTCCGGAACACGATCGTGATTTCACTGGTCTGAGAATTGGAATAGTGGGGGATATCCTGCATTCACGAGTGGCTCGAAGTAACGCGCTCTTGCTAACGGCTCTCGGAGCTAAAGTTGTCTTTATTGCACCTCCAACCTTGTTGCCGGTGGGTGTTGAAAAATGGCCAGTTGAAATTTCTTACAACCTTGATCAGGAGCTATCGACCCTTGATGCGGTCATGATGTTACGGGTGCAGAGTGAACGCATGAGCGATGCCTTTTTTCCCACCGAACGCGAATATGCTCGTGATTTTGGTTTAGGAACTCAACGATTGAAAGCTCTAAAGCCTCAAGCAATCATTATGCATCCAGGTCCCATGAACCGCGGTCTGGAGATTTCAGCAGCCAGTGCGGATTCTCCACAATCAGTTATTTTGGAGCAAGTCGCCAATGGTGTACTTGTTCGTATGGCGGTTCTCTATCTCTTGATGGGTGGCGCCTCAGTGCCTACTGAAGGAGTGCTCGTATGAGTTCACATGACTTCCTGCTGAAGAACGTTCTCTTAAGTGAAGGCGCTCGTGTTGATATCGAAGTACGTAACCAAAAGATTTCGCAGATTTCAGGGGAATTGAATTCCGAGCTACCTGTTATCGATGGTAAGGGTTTTATGGCTCTGCCTGGACTTGTGGATCTACACACTCACCTCAGGGAACCGGGCAAGGAGAATTCCGAGACAGTTCTTTCAGGAAGTCAGGCAGCGATCAAAGGTGGTTACACCGCCGTAAGCGCCATGGCCAATACATTTCCTGTTGCTGACACTGCAGGTGTGGTTGAGCAGGTTGCGAGATTAGGTACTGAAGCTGGATTATGTGATGTATTTCCAATTGGCGCAGTCACCGTCGGTCTTGCGGGAGAGCGTTTAGCGGAGCTCTCGGCGATGGCACAATCCCAAGCTAAGGTGCGAATCTTTAGTGATGATGGGCGCTGCGTAAGTGATCCACTACTCATGCGCAGAGCTTTGGAATATGTAAAGAGTTTTGGGGGAGTTATCGCCCAACATGCACAAGATCCGCTCTTAACTGTTGGGTCTCAGATGAACGAGGGTCTTATCTCTAGCCAGCTGGGTCTTAAGGGTTGGCCTTCAATTGCTGAAGAATCCATCATCGCGCGAGATATCTTGATGGCTCATTACGTTCAAAGTCGATTACATATCTGCCACCTCACAACTAAAGGTGGGGTAGAACTCGTTAGATGGGCGAAGAGTCAAGGGATGTCGGTTACGGCTGAAGTCACCCCACACCACCTCTTATTAACAGATGACTTGGCGACTTCTTATGATCCGGTCTTTAAAGTTAATCCACCGCTTCGTACCCAAGAAGATGTTCTTGCACTTCGCGCAGGATTAGCGGATGGGACGATCGATGTAGTTGCGACGGATCATGCTCCGCATCCATCTGAGGATAAAGATTGTGAGTGGAACTCTGCCGCTTTTGGAATGATTGGGTTAGAGACTTCACTGAGCGTGGTGTGCGAGTCAATGATTGAGACAGGTTTGATGGATTGGCCAACTTTGATTAAGCGCATGTCCACCACTCCTGCTCTCATAGGTGGTTACAGGGAGCACGGCCGTCTTGAAGTCGGCGCAACTGCCAATCTCATCGTTGTTAATCCAACTGCGAAGTGGACTGTCGACAAATCTAAAGTCTTTTCTCGTAGCTCAAATACCCCATTTCATGGTCGCACCTTAACTTCGGAGATTGTTCATACCTTCTATAAAGGAGTTCACGTTTTGGAAAATGGCGAATTAACGGGGTTGAAATATGAGTAAGGCTTATCTAGTTCTTGATGACGGCGCTATCTTTGAAGGTGAGAGCTGGGCTGCTGTGGGGGAAACTTTTGGTGAAGCCGTCTTCTCCACTGGTATGACTGGATATCAGGAGACGCTTACTGATCCTTCGTATCATAAGCAGGTCGTGATAATGACTGCACCGCATATCGGAAATACAGGAATGAACTCCATTGATATGGAGTCAACAAAGATTTGGGTCTCTGGATTTGTAGTGCGCAACCCTTCGCCGAGAGTTAGTAACTGGCGCTCTGAAGGTTCCTTAGAAGAGTCACTCATTAAAGCGGGGGTCGTGGGAATTTCTGGAGTAGATACACGGGCGATTACCCGCCATCTGCGCGAGCGGGGTTCGATGCGCGTAGGAATTTTCTCAGGTACAACTCTTTCGCGCGACGAGATGGTCATTAAGGTGCGGGCTACTTCACAGATGGCAGGAGCATTTTTGGCAAACGAGGTGACGACACCTTCGAAATATGTTGTTTCGCCTTCAGATGGTCAGCCAGTGAAATACAAGGTTGCCGCTATTGATTTAGGTATTAAGAATGCAACACCGAGATCGATGTCTGAACGTGGAATGGAAGTAACTGTCTATCCTCTGGGAACTAGCGCCGAGGAGATCAAAGCTGATAATCCAGATGGACTTTTTATCTCTAACGGTCCCGGAGATCCAGCAACAATGACTCAAGTCGTTGATCTTGTAAGAGAGTTCTTGCTCGATGAGATTCCAGTCTTTGGTATCTGTTTTGGGCATCAAATTCTCGGTCGTGCCCTCGGTTTTGATACCTACAAATTGCCATTTGGCCATCGTGGTATCAATCAGCCGGTTCGCAATGTACGAACTGGAAAAGTGGAAATCACCGCTCACAATCATGGCTTCGCAGTTGAAGCACCTGTCGATTCAAATTTCCAGACTGTCTATGGCTCAGGTTTTGTTAGTCATATCGGCTTAAACGATGGGGTAGTTGAGGGGCTGGAACTTCTAGAACGTCCCGCATTTAGCGTTCAATATCACCCCGAATCTGCAGCAGGTCCGCACGATGCTGCATATCTCTTTGATCATTTCGCCGAGATGATGGCGAAGAAGCACGTAAGTGGAGGGTCACATGCCTAGAGATACCTCAATCGAAAGCGTTCTGGTTATTGGCTCTGGACCAATCGTCATTGGACAAGCCTGCGAATTTGATTACTCGGGTGTGCAAGCCTGTCGCGTTCTTCGTGAAGAAGGGATACGAGTAATCCTTATTAACTCCAACCCTGCAACAATCATGACTGATCCTGAATTTGCCGATGCAACCTATATCGAACCAATCACACCTGAGTTTATTGAGAAGATCATGGAGATTGAAAAGCCCTCAGCGGTGCTCGCAACTCTTGGTGGTCAGACTGCGCTCAATGCAGCGATGGCCTTACATGCTCGTGGCTCATTCGAAAAATACGGCGTTAAGCTTATTGGAGCCAATGTAAATGCGATTAAGCGCGGTGAAGATCGCGAGATATTCAAAACTATCGTTGCAAAGGTAGGCGGTGAATCCGCGAAGTCTCGTATCTGTCATTCTATGTCTGAATGTTTGAGCGCGGCCCTTGAACTTAATTATCCAGTCGTAGTCCGCCCCTCATTTACTATGGGAGGACTTGGTTCCGGAATCGCATTTGATCAAACCGAGCTCGAACTAATAGCCGGAGCTGGTTTACGCCATAGCCCGACAAATGAGGTTTTGCTTGAAGAATCAATCTTGGGCTGGAAAGAGTTCGAGCTTGAAGTGATGCGCGATAACCGCGACAACGTTGTAATCGTATGTAGCATCGAGAATGTAGATCCTATGGGCGTACATACGGGTGACTCCATCACAGTGGCTCCTGCACTTACTCTTACCGATGTTGAGTATCAGAAGTTGCGTGATCTTTCGATTGAGATCATTCGTGAAGTTGGCGTTGATACTGGCGGATGCAATATTCAATTCGCAGTGAATCCGAGTGATGGCCGAATTATTGTTATTGAGATGAATCCTAGAGTTTCGCGTTCTTCTGCTCTCGCCTCCAAAGCAACTGGATTTCCTATTGCAAAGATCGCCACAAAATTGGCGATTGGCTACACCTTGGATGAGATTGAAAACGATGTAACAAAGTCCACACCAGCATCCTTTGAACCGACTTTGGATTACATCGTTGTCAAAGTTCCTCGTTTCGCCTTTGAAAAATTTGCAGAGGCAGATCCTCGCCTGACCACCACCATGAAGTCAGTTGGCGAAGCGATGGCCATGGGTCGTTCATTCCCAGAGGCGCTCCAAAAAGCTCTGCGTTCCCTTGAAAAGAAGGGCAGTACATTCTCGTGGAACTCTGACGGAGAATCACTTGATTCGCTCTTGGGAAAGATTGGAACACCCACTGAATGGCGGCTACAACAAGTTCAGAGAGCTCTGTGGCTTGGTGCCAGCATTGAAACTGTACATTCGATCACCAAGATAGATCCTTGGTTCTTGGCTCAGATCCAGGAGATCAATATATTTGCAGACCAGATTGCACATGAACCACTCCTGGATTCCCAACTATTGCGTCGTGCCAAGAGCTCTGGTTTCTCAGACCAACAGATTGCGCAGCTTCGTAACGTTGCTGAAGCGGAAATCAGGGGAGAGCGTCACTCTGCGCACATCCATCCGGTCTACAAAATGGTTGATACCTGCGCAGCGGAATTTGAATCAAATACACCGTACTACTACTCCTCTTATGATTTAGAGTCCGAAGTTCTACCTAGGACCAAGCCCGCTGTAATCATTCTAGGTAGTGGACCTAACCGAATCGGCCAAGGGCTCGAATTTGATTACTCCTGTGTCCACGCCGCATTCGCACTTCGCGACGCAGGATTTGAAACGATAATGATCAATTGCAATCCAGAAACTGTTTCAACCGACTACGACACATCAGATCGTCTCTACTTTGAACCTCTGACCTTGGAAGATGTGCTCGAAGTGATAGCAGCTGAGACAGCGGCCGGCCCTGTACTCGGTGTGATCGCACAATTGGGTGGACAGACTCCACTTGGTTTGGCTAGAGGTCTGCTTGAAGCGGGTGTAACAATCCTAGGAACGAGTCCTCATGCTATTGATATGGCTGAGGATCGAGGAGAGTTTGGAAGGATTCTTCAAGAAAATAATTTGAACGCCCCTAAGTTCGGTCTGGCTCGATCATATGAGGAAGCGGTTGCGGTAGCAGCGGAGATTACCTACCCAGTTCTAGTTCGCCCTTCTTTTGTATTGGGTGGTCGAGGTATGGAGATTGTTTATGATGATGAGTCACTTCGCAGCTTTATTGAGAAGGCAACCGAGATAACGCCAAATCAACCCGTGTTGATAGATAGATTCCTCGATGATGCGATTGAGATAGATGTTGACGCTCTATTTGATGGCAAAGAGTTGTATATGGCCGGCATCATGGAGCATATTGAAGAGGCTGGAATTCACTCTGGCGATTCAGCCTGCGTGCTTCCAAG
This sequence comes from uncultured Actinomycetes bacterium, assembly GCA_903891755.1. Classification (GTDB taxonomy): domain Bacteria; phylum Actinomycetota; class Actinomycetes; order Nanopelagicales; family Nanopelagicaceae; genus PALSA-747. Next base: position 15,146 of record CAITFY010000117.1, read on the forward strand.
TATCTCTCTCAAAGAAGAACAACTCTCGGAAATTCATGCCGCTACAGAGAAGATTGCTCGGGGAGTGGATGTTCGAGGTTTGATCAATATCCAGTTTGCGATTTCTCGTGCAGATGGCATCTTGTATGTCTTAGAGGCAAATCCACGTGCTTCACGAACTGTGCCGTTTGTTTCCAAGGCAACTGGTATTCCACTCGCCAAAGCAGCGTCATTGATTTCTATCGGAGAATCAATCGCTTCCTTGCGCGAATCTGGCGTACTTCCTGAATCTGGAGATGGTGTTCCATTTGGAATGTGCGTTAAAGAGGCGGTTCTGCCTTGGAATCGCTTTAGAAGGGTTGATGGAACTGGAGTTGATTCAGTTCTTGGACCTGAAATGCGCTCCACGGGCGAAGTGATGGGTATTGCCGAGACATTCGGTGAGGCATATGCGAAGAGTCAGATTGCTTCATTTGGTGCGCTACCTAAGGGAGGAAGCGTCTTTCTATCTCTCTCCGAACGGGATAAGGCCGCGAGCGTAGTTCCAGCAAAGAGATTGACGGAACTTGGATTCACCCTGTTAACAACTTCTGGAACCCATAAGTTCCTTGCGGATAATGGAGTTCATTCAACAGTTGTACGAAAGAACTCAACTCCTGGAGATGGGTTATCTGCCGTCGACATTATTAACACTGGTCAGGTTGATTTGGTTATTAATACTCCTCTTGGACGTGGCACCCGACATGATGGCTGGCTTATTCGTACCGCATCGGTACAACGCGGAATTCCAATTATTACGACGATAGCTGGATTTAAGGCAGCGGTTGAGGGAATAGTAGATCTAAGCAATCGCGAGGCGAGTGTTCGTTCCTTGCAACAATGGCAAGCGTTGGTGGGACGATGATCAATTCAAAGGCAGCCTCCATTAAGGCTGAATTAATTTCAAATAAGAAGGCCGGTTCCTATAACCACATGGTCTTCTCTGTCGGAGAGTTAGCTGCACATTGCAAACCAGGTAATTTTGTTGCGATCAAAGTCGGTGGTCCTACCTCTGCAATGGTCTTGCGGCGCGCCTTTGCAATCTACAGAGCCTCAATGAGGTCAGATGGAATGGGGCTCCTTGAGCTCGTTGTTGCCCCGTATGGAAATGGCAGCAAGTGGCTAGCATCCCAAGAGGCCGGAAGTGTGATTGATGTAATTGCACCGCTCGGTACTTCATTTGGAATTCCAGTCGAACCGGTGAATGCACTTCTCGTTGGTGGCGGGTATGGCTCCGCACCTCTCTTCGCGTTAGCTGAAACGCTGAAACAACGTGGATGTCGTGTAGATATGGTCCTCGGCGCAAGCACCGCAGCGAAAATTTATGCGCCTCTCGAAGGTAAACGTTCTGTAAATTCTTTAACGATTACAACAGATGATGGTTCTGCTGGAACTATGGGACGAGTAAGCGATGTGCTTAGTCAACTCATTCAAGAGAATGAAGTTGATGTCATCTACTCCTGTGGGCCCATGGCAATGTTGCAAGCCATCACTGAGATCTCAACCGCGCATGATGTAGTGCATCAATGTTCAGTTGAAGAATCAATGGCATGTGGAATTGGCGTCTGCATGACATGTGTTCTTCCGGTTCAGGGCGATGATGGAGTTGTGCGAATGACTCGTACCTGCGTTGAGGGCCCCGTCATGGACGGCAATAAAGTTCTCTGGAGCACCTCGCGAGAAATCCCAGATGGAGTGTGGGGCAAATGAGCATTAACTTCTCAACGTCAATCGCAGGACGCTTCTTTCCAACTCCAATATTTACTGCATCAGGTTGCGCTGGATCCGGTAAAGAACTTTCCCAGTTCTTTCCTTTGACCTCACTCGGTGCCATTGTCACAAAGTCGATCATGATCAAGCCGCGGAGCGGACGTGCAACCCCACGCATGGCTGAAACTCCAAGTGGCATGCTTAACTCGATTGGCCTACAAGGTCCCGGGATTGATCTCTTTCTGGAGAACGACATCCCGTGGTTACGCGACCAAGGAGCTCGAATTATCGTCAGCATCGCTGGTGAGAGCGTAGAAGATTATGCGGTGCTTGCTCGCAGACTGCGCAACGTGCCAGGAATTAGCGCGTTAGAGGTAAATATCTCTTGCCCAAATGTTGAAAATCGCGGTCAAGTATTTGCTTGCGATCCCACAACTGCTTCGGATGCAATCTCTGCCGTACGACGAAATATCGGGGGAGAGTTACCAATAATTGCCAAGTTGTCGCCCGATGTAACAGATATTGTCTCAATTGCTAAGAGCGTGGTTGATGCTGGTGCGGATGGATTGGCGCTAATCAATACTCTGCTTGGAATGGTTATCGATACCAATTCAATGCTTCCTAAGTTATCTCAGAAAACCGGAGGGCTCTCTGGGCCTGCTGTTCGACCTGTCGCAGTCCGTGCAATCTATCAAGTACGTGCCGCTCTCCCTGAAGTCCCAATTGTGGGAATGGGTGGAGTGAGTTCAGGCAGAGATGCCTTTGAATTGGTTTTGGCTGGAGCAAATGCTGTTTCAATTGGGACGGCAACCTTTGGAGATCCGCTGGCTGCTATGTCGATTACTCGAGAACTTGAAGAAATAGTTGAAGCCCGCGGTTTTAGTAATTTTAGTGATGCAGTTGGATACGCCCATCGAACGGAGCAAGCATGACTCAGAAACTCTCTCCTATCATCTTGGCGTTAGATACCGATGACTTAGATATGGCCAAGCGCTGGGTTGAGATCACTTCAGAGTCCATTGATATCTATAAAGTGGGATTGGAATTCTTCCTTAAACATGGAGCAAGGGGATTGCAAGAGCTTCGCAAGGTACGCGAATTCCAACTCTTTCTAGACCTTAAACTTCACGATATTCCAAATACGGTAAGTGGAGCGGTTTCCGCTGTGAAGGATTTATCTCCGAAATTTCTTACCGTGCACGCCGCAGGTGGGAAGGCGATGATTAAGGCGGCTGCTCAAAGCGCTCCAGATATTTCAATAACAGCAGTGACAGTCCTGACATCTTTAGATGCGCAAGAACTTGAGGCAATGGGTATTCCACAAGGTCCTTTGGAGTACGCGCTCTCGCTCGCGAAAAATTCAGTCGTGGCTGGTGCGGGGTCAATTGTCTGCTCACCGTTAGAGGTGACAGCGATTCGCGAGGTTGTTGGACCGGAAATCGAACTCATCACACCCGGAGTCAGACCAGCTGAATCCGATCTCGGAGATCAAAGCCGGGTGATGACTCCTTCGCAAGCTCTACAAGCAGGGGCCAATTACCTTGTGATAGGCCGACCTATTACTTCATACTTCTCAACCTCGCCCGATGCAATGAGAGAGCGAGCACGAGAAATCCGGGAGTCTCTTACTTGACCATCATTCCACCACCGAAACTCACTCACGAAGAGCGTTTAGCTGCTCTTGAGAAGGCAAAGGTTTCCAGGCGTGATCGCGCAGAAGTTAAGCGTGCAATCACCGTGGGTGAAATTACGATTTTCGATGCAATAAATGATCCGCGCGAATCCATTCGTCGCATGAAAGTAATTGACCTTCTCTCCTCGATTCCAGGTGTTGGAAAAGCGAGAGCGACCCTCATCATGGAGAGAAGAAATATCTCACCAACAAGACGGATTGGGGGATTGGGGCAGTTGCAACTCAAAGCGCTCAGCAAAGAGTTGTCTCTTGCTAAAGTAGATCCCATGCGTGGCAAGTTAATAGTTATTTCCGGACCCGGCGGGGTGGGTAAGAGCACAATTACCTCCGCTCTGCGTTCAGATCCCAGATTTTGGATAAGCGTCTCGGCGACGACCCGTGAGCCAAGAACTGGGGAACGAGATGGTGTTGATTACTATTTTTATACCGAAGAACGCTTTCAAAATCTCATCGATAGTGACGAATTGCTCGAATGGGCTGAATTTGCAGGTAATCGTTATGGCACTCCCAGCGCGCCCGTTGAAGAGTGGCGCAACCTCGGCAAGCATGTGATTTTAGAGATTGAAATTGAAGGGGCAAGACAGGTGCGGAATCACGATTCAGGAGCCCTCCTTATCTTTATAGCGCCTCCCTCATGGGATGAATTAGTCAGAAGGTTGGCTGGCCGTGGAACGGACTCTCCTGAGCGTCGCGCAGCCCGTTTAGCCCTTGCTGAGCAGGAGATGGCCGCGGCCGGGGATTTTGATGCAACCCTTATAAATGAGGACGTCGAAGCTCTAGTCGCTCAACTGGTATCCTTGGCGACTGCTTAACCGACGAATAGAGGGACACATATGTCTGCTGAACTCACAGATGGAATCACCCATCCACCAATTGACGAACTTCTCGATGCTGCTGGTTCTAAGTACAGCCTCGTTCTTTATGCGGCCAAGCGGGCCCGTCAGATTAACGCTTACTACTCTCAACTCGGAGAGGGTCTCCTTGAATATGTAGGACCTCTGGTTGAAACCTATGTTCATGAGAAGCCTCTTTCAATTGCGCTTCGTGAGATCAATCAGGGCTTGCTCACCATTGAAAATCTTGAGCCTGTTGCTGAAACACCTACCTCAGAAGTATCCGCTTAACTCTTAATGAGATGAACTCTCGCGGGCGGGAAATTGTCCTAGGGGTCACGGGCGGTATATCTGCCTATAAATCTTGCGACCTTTTGCGCCGACTGCAAGATCATGGCTTTCTGGTGACAGTCATTCCTACGCGTGCAAGTTTGAACTTCGTTGGCGTAGCAACATGGGAAGCGCTCTCGGGAAGAGAGATTGCTACCGATTTATGGAATAACGTTCACCAAGTTCCTCATGTATCCATTGCAAAGAAAGCTGATGCAATAATTATTGCCCCAGCTACGGCGGATATTCTCGCCAAGATGGCCCATGGCATCGCCGATGATTTATTAACCAATACGCTTTTAGCTTCGACCGCTCCGGTAATTGTGGTTCCTGCAATGCACACCGAGATGTGGTTGAACCCAGCCACTGTCTCAAATATCGAAACCCTGCGCAATCGGGGTGTGGTTGTCATAGAACCTGGAACTGGCAAATTGACCAGTGGAGATGTTGGAGTAGGTCGTTATCCAGAGAGTGCGGACATTATCTCTGGTTTGCTTGAAACACTTTCTCTCACCTCAGATCTCTTGGGTAAGCGCGTTCTTATAAGTGCAGGTGGAACAAGGGAAGCTATCGATCCAGTTCGATATATTGGAAATCATTCTTCGGGTAAGCAGGGCTATGCCCTTGCGCATGCCGCGGCACTTCGGGGAGCGAAAGTCACGCTGGTTTCTGCAAACTCTCAAGAGCCAAATATTGAGGGTATTGAGATCATTCGAGTTGTCTCGGCTAGCCAGATGCAAGAGGCGCTGGAAGCTAATTTTGATCTGGCCGATATTGTGATCATGGCCGCAGCGGTCGCTGATGTGAGACCGGCAGAGATAAGTTCTGGCAAGATTTCGAAATCAGAGTTGAAGAGCATCGAATTAATCCAGAATCCAGATATTTTAAAGGTTCTCTCTTCTCGCAAGAGAGATCAAGTGATAATTGGTTTTGCGGCACAAACGCAAGCGGCTGACAATGGCGGATTAGCTCAAGCTGCCAAGAAATTGCAGGAGAAAGCCTTGGATGCCATCTATTTTAATGATGTTTCAGAGGGAGCGATCTTTGGAGCAGATGAGACAAGTGGAGTAATAGTTACGGCTGATGGAGCAGAAGAGGCCGTTCCCAGGGTAAGCAAGGTGACACTTGCCAATAAGATTCTAGATTTGGCTCTCAATAAGTTAGGTTAATCCAATGACTAAGCGACTATTTACCTCCGAGTCTGTAACTGAAGGCCATCCAGACAAGATTGCAGATCAGATTTCGGATGCGATTCTAGATTCCCTTCTCAATCAGGATATTAAGAGTCGTGTGGCGGTCGAAACTCTTATTACAACCGGTCAGGTCCACGTTGCAGGTGAAGTGACTACTCGCGGTTATGCCGATGTGATGAATATTGTCAGAGATACCGTTCTTGAAATTGGATATGACTCTTCTGATAAGGGTTTTGATGGAAATTCGTGTGGTGTTTCCATTTCCATCGGGCAACAATCAAGTGATATCGCGCAGGGAGTTAACTCTGCCTTTGAAAATAGAGTTTCTTCATCAGTAGATCCTCTGGATTTGCAAGGTGCGGGCGATCAGGGATTGATGTTCGGGTACGCCTGTACTGATACCCCGGAATTGATGCCTCTTCCAATCTCTTTAGCTCACCAGCTTTCGCAACGGTTAGCAAAGGTGCGTAAGAGCGGAGAGTTAGATTATCTTCGTCCGGATGGAAAGACTCAAGTAACTATTGAATATGACGGCGATAAAGCAGTTGCGTTAAGTACAATCGTTATCTCATCCCAGCATGCGGCACATGTGGATCTAGATACAGTTCTTGCACCGGATGTTAAGAGATTAGTTATTGATCCCATCTTGGAGAATCTCTCCATCGATCATTCCAATGTGCGAGTTCTCATCAACCCAACTGGTCGCTTTGTTACGGGCGGACCTATGGGAGATGCTGGTTTAACGGGACGAAAAATTATTGTGGATACATATGGCGGAATGGCTAGACACGGAGGAGGAGCCTTCTCTGGAAAAGATCCTTCAAAGGTTGACCGTTCAGCTGCATATGCGATGAGATGGGTTGCTAAAAATGTAGTCGCAGCAGGCCTTGCAACTCGATGCGAAGTGCAAATTGCCTACGCCATTGGAAAAGCACAGCCGGTCGGATTATTCGTGGAGTGTTTTGGTACTGAAGTAGTGCCCGTATTACAAATAGAAGCAGCAATTGAGCAGGTATTTGACCTTCGTCCTGCTGCAATCATTCGTGACTTAGATCTTCTACGCCCTATCTATCAGAAGACTGCAAGCTATGGACATTTTGGCCGCGAATTACCTGGATTCACGTGGGAGAAGAGTGATCGAAGTGAGCTCTTGCAAAAGGCAGTTAAGGGCTGATTACTCGTGGCTGCTGTAAAGCCACTCAAACTTAAGCAGCAAAAGGCCCCTCTAGTTAGGGCCGAGGCGTTGTTGAATCCCATCGCCAAAGTGCTTGTTGACCATCACATTCTGCATCTTGATCAATATTTGGAGTACTTAGTTCCTGAAGAACTTTCGAGCTCTGCTTCAATCGGAACTTTGGTTGAAGTTGAACTATCACACCACCTAACTCAAGGAATCGTTGTTGCACGATACGAAAAATCTGAGTCCGGGGGAGAATTGAAGACTCTCTCAAAGGTTCTTTCGGGTCTGCCTTACATGCCAACTGAACTTTTAGGCACTGTCGAAGATTGCGCATCTCTTTACGGGAGTTCTGCGTGGGATTTTATCCGATCCTGCGTGCCTCCTTATTCAAGATCTGGAGAGAAGGTTGCGCTTTCGACCATTTCACATTCCTCGCGCGATTCAGAGCGAGCGATAAATCTTCCCGCACCACTCGTCGAGGTTTTACATAAACCGGAACGAATTCTCTGCGCAGTAGAACTTCCAGTATCTAACCCATATTGGCAGGTACTTGCCGAAATAATTGAGGCGCGATCAAAAATTAGTTCAGTCTTAGTCTTACTTCCGAACGAGCGTGAGCTCTCTGTCATTGAATCAGAATTACTCGGAAGGTCCTTGGCTCCAATATCTGCGCGGAGCACAGACGGGAAAAGTGAGAGATATTCAAAGTATCTCCTCGCAAGATTGCAAGAGAAGGCGATCATTCTAGGAACAAGAAGTTCAGCCCTCATGCCCTTGCCTGCCAATTCAACAATCATTCTTCTCGATGACTGCGATGAATCGCATTACGAACGTAAGTCCCCATCATGGAACACAAGAGAGCTTGCAAAATTGCGCGAGAGAGATCATTCAGTTCTATACGTCAGTGCGACGATAAGTTTAGAGATTTCATCACGTGTCTCCGAGGGTGCGCTACCTCTCTTTAGATTTGCACAATCCACACGGGCGAGAGTTACCAGCGCAGAGGCCACCCACCAAAAGCCCTATTTCAAAACGATATCGGAGGCACTGAAGAAGGGTTCCGTTCTTATAAGTATGAGTGGAACGGGATATGTAACATCTTTCTCATGCCAGAAATGTCGGAATATTGCGCTCTGTTCCTGTGGCGGAAAACTATTTCTTCCGGGAAGAGGTAAGAGTCCAGAGTGCGCCACCTGCTCCACTAAATATCTGGAATGGAAATGCTCCTGGTGTGGAGAGAGTAAACCTCGAACATTATCTTCAGGAGTTCTGCGAAGAGCTGATGAGTATGGAAAAGCTTTCCCAGGGGTATCAATCATTGCCTCTTCGGCCGATACTCCTACTCTTAAACTCCCCGAGGGGAGCCATTTGGTACTGAGTACACCTGGCGTTGAACCACGTGGCATCTATGAGGCGATAGTTTTCTTAGATCTGGAATATCGATTATTGCGCACTACGCTCCGAGCGAGCGAAGAGATGCGTTTACACATTATGCGCTCTTTAACGATGTTGAATTCGAATGGTTCAGTTCATTACGAGCTATTACCTTCAGATCCATTCCTGCAATCAATACTGCGAGGAAATCTGCTCATCGCAACTTCACGTGAAATAGAGGAGCGGGATGCTGTCCACCTTGCTCCCCATTACAGCTCGATCATTCTTTCATCTGAAGATTTACTCGGAGCGGAGCGCGTACTTTCAGAACTTTCCGAGGTAGAGATCGTTGGGCCGTTCGTGAGAAATAAGCGAAATTCACTTCTTTTAAAAGTTCACAATTCCAAGCGAAACGAAGTCGTCAAACTCCTTACTCAAGTTAATCGCGTGCGAAGTCTGCGCCGGGAACCGCTTCTCACCTATCAAATTGACCCCTATTCTTTGAATTGAGCCACCCCCTAGTAGACTTCTCGCATGTCTATTCAGCCGATTCGCCTTTTTGGCGATCCCGTTCTGACGACACCCGCCGCACCAGTTGAGGTCTTCGACAAAGAACTTCGAAGGCTCGTTAAGGATCTCACGGACACCATGAAAGATGCGCCTGGCGCTGGCCTGGCAGCACCCCAAATCGGAGTTTCATTGCGGGTCTTTGTCTGGGATGTCGATGACGAGCTTGGCCACTTAATAAATCCATCTCTATCGCTGAGCGAGGAGATGCAGGATGGTCAGGAGGGATGTCTCTCCTTTCCGGATGTTTATTACGACACTCCTAGGGCACTTCGAGTTGTTGCACGTGGAATGAATATGCATGGCGAACCCGTGACAATTGAGGGTTCAGAGTATTTGGCCAGGGCTATCCAACACGAGACAGACCATCTGGATGGAATCCTATTTATCGATCGGATGCCAGGGGATTCCCGTAAATCTGCGATGAGAGAGATTCGTGAGAGCGAATGGTTTGGCTCAGCAATCGCTCATGGACGCGAACCTGTTATTAAAGTTTCACCCCATTCAACGCGCGGCTTAGGAATATAGGTAATCTTGCAAATCTCAGTAGCTTCCTCTTCGCTCATTGCCGTGCCTATCATCGAGGCAATTTTGGCTTCGGAACATACCTTGGCATCTGTCATCTCAACTCCTGATAGCAAATCGGGGAGAGGGCAGGTTGAAACCCCAACACCTTTGGCGAGTTGGAGTGAGGAGCGTGGATATCTAGTGGCTAAGCCATTTGATACTCCCTCCTTAAATCAGCATTTACTTGCGGCGCAACCACAATTAATCATCACTGCCTCATATGGGCGGATGATCCCCGTTGAGGTATTGCATGGTCCACGCTTTGGCTGGCTCAATGTTCACTTCTCTCTCTTGCCACGCTGGCGTGGAGCAGCACCAGTTCAGTGGGCGCTCCTTGAGGGCGATGCAGTAACTGGAATTTCAATTTTCAAACTGGATAAGGGCATGGATACTGGCCCGATTTATATGCAGGAGGAAGTTGAGATATTAACTTCCGATACGACCGAAGATCTTTTGGAGCGAATGAGCCATTTGGCGGGAAATCGCATCATGGACGTTGTTGAGGGGATTCGAAAGGGCGTTAAACCTCTCGCCCAGGCAACTGCAGGTATAACTCTTGCTCCTAAAATCTCTAAAGAGATGGCAAAGGTTGATTGGCGCGAAGGTGCTGATTCAATCCTAAGAAAAGTACGTGCTCTTGGAGAACGCCCAGGAGTTTGGAGCACCTTTAAAGGCGAGCGAGTGGCCTTGCATGTAATAAAAGAATCACTGCTACCGAATTCGCTACGTAAAGTGGGCGAGATTGAGGTAGTTGAGGGAGAACTTCTTATCCGTTGCAACGACAGCGTCCTTACAATTGCAGAGTTGACTCCTGCAGGTAAGAAGCGGATGAGCGGTGGCGATTTTGCGCGCGGGGTTCGCCTCGAGCCAGGGGAGCGCTTCGAATAGTGGCCAATGTAGGTCGAAAGCCAAAACCAGAAGCAGCCAGATTATTGGTTTTTCATCTTCTTACTCAGGTTAATCGCCAAGGTGCATATGCCAATTTACGTTTACCAGAATTACTTGCAGCCTCAACTTTAGAAGAACGAGATCGCGCTTTCGCCACCGAACTTGGATACGGAACTTTGCGTATGCAGGGTAGACATGACGCTCTTATAAAGAGACACATTGATAGACCTTTCGAAGAGTTAGATCCCGGAATTGTTGATCTATTGCGTATGGGTATTCATCAACTGACTGAAATGCGCGTTCCGGATCACGCGGCGGTAGGAGAGACTGTAGAGATTGCTCGCGCAACCATTGGTGAATCTAAGGCAAGTTTTGTAAATGCTATTTTACGTAAGGTTTCAACCGACACCTCCTTCGTTGAAGATATCTCTTCATTGGAAGATCCGAAAGAGAGGCTCTCTCTCCTCTTCTCTCATCCTGAATGGGAAGTTGCGGCCTTCTACGATCAATTGCAAAGTTGGGAGAAGGTGGAAGAGCTACTTCGCGCCAATAACTCTCCCGCCAAACCGCATCTCATTGCGTGGTCGGGTAGAAGTACGGTGGAAGAGCTGCTCGCTGAGGGCGGCGTGCAGATTGAAGGCACTTCTCACGGAGTTGAATCCGCAAAGATGCCAGGGATGTATACGGCGATCCATGAACGACGTGCTGGTGTTCAAGATCGCGGATCTCAGATTGTTTCGCAAATATTTCTCAACACAGCAGCTGGTAAATCAGAAAATTTAAGTTGGCTCGATATGTGCGCGGGTCCTGGAGGTAAGGCATCGGCTGTTTTTACCGACTTAGCTGTTAACCGACCGGCTGATACTTTCATGGCTAATGAACCAAGTGAGCATCGCGCGCGATTGGTGTCGCATGTGATTCCCTTTGAAAAGGTAATGGCGCATTCCGGGCAAGAACTTCCGGCGCTTGGCGAGAGATACGATCGAATTATTATTGATGCTCCGTGTACGGGACTCGGAGCTCTTCGTCGTCGACCTGAAGCGAGATGGCGCCGTACGCCTTCAGATCTCAAAGAGTTGGTGAAGATTCAACGAGAACTATTAGTCGCAGGAATTGCCCTCTTGAAGCCTGGGGGAGTTCTTGCATACGTAACCTGCTCACCTCATCTCTTAGAGACTAAAGCCCAAGTTCTTGAAGTGCTCCATCGAAACCCACAATTAGAGTTGCTTAACGCCTCCGATCTCCTTCCAGATGGAGTTCCAGCGCGGGTAATCAACGCTGACGGCACTTTGCAACTCTGGACACATGAAGATAATGCCGATTCTATGTTCCTGGCTCTCTTTGGCACGAAAGACCTCTAGATAGGATTGACCCGTGGCGATTCGAATTTGTCCTAGCATTTTGAATGCAGATCACTCGCGGCTAAAAGAGGAAATCGATCGCGTTTCCAGTGCCGATCTTTTGCACCTAGATGTCATGGATAATATTTTTGTACCAAATCAGACTTTCTCCCTCGAAGAGTGTCGTCGCATTATTGCTGATTCTCCAATTCCAGTTGATTCGCATTTGATGATTGCAAATCCCGATAATGATGCAGTGCTCTACGCCGAAACGGGAAGTTCCAGTGTTACCTTTCACTTCGAAGCAAGCGAGAACCCTGCATCAACCATTGCCAATCTCAAGAGCAATGGGGTCCGAGTCGGGTTAGCTATTAAACCTAAGACCTCATTTGAAACGGTTGCCCATCTTTTGTCGGAAATCGACATGCTCCTTGTGATGACGGTGGAACCCGGATTTGGCGGCCAATCCTTCATGGTTGATCAGATGAGCAAGGTAGAAGAAGCTCGAGACGCCATTTCAAAATTCTCGGGCAAAGCGCCATGGCTGCAAGTGGATGGGGGAATCTCCTTAGAGACAATCGTCATCGCCGCACAGGCAGGAGCAGACACATTCGTGGCGGGAAGCGCCATCTATAAGGCTCAGAGCCCTTCTGAAATGATCTCGCAATTACGTCTGGCTGCCGCTCTTAAGCTTTAACTGGAAACTCTCTGCCTTTATGAGAGAATTCACCTACGTTGTTCCGGGGTCGGTGTAATTCCGAACCGGCGGTTAAAGTCCGCGACCCGTTGGCATCCAGTTAACGGTGGATTTGGTGAAATTCCAGAACCGACGGTGAAAGTCCGGATGAGAGGGACACGTACAGGATCGGCTACTGCATGCGTGCAGGGCTCGGTCATTGCTTGTCACCCCCGGATGATGCGTGCAACTTAAACGCTACCTATCCAATAAGGGGGAACAACCTTTGTCAGTTATACATTGGCTCTTTAATGCACAAGTGCATTTTGGAAATAAATACACGCAAGCGATCTACTGGAAAGAAATTATCGGAAACATTTTCGGTCTCGGAAGCGCCTTGCTCGGAATGCGTCGCAAGATGTGGGCTTGGCCGATTGGAATCGTCGGTAATGTTCTTCTCTTCACGCTCTTCATCGGAAGTATGTGGGATCCACATCAGACCAGTCGCATCATGCTTGGACAGGCAGGTCGACAACTTCTTCTCATCGCCGTCAGCCTTTATGGATGGTGGCAGTGGAGTCAAAATCGAAAGAAAGCTGGAAATGATGGCAAGCCTCCAGTCCAAATCCGGTGGACCACAACGCGAGAGAAGTTAGTTCTGGTTCCAGCAACCGTTGCCTTCTATTTCGCCACTTTCTTCACGATTACTGCAATTGGCGGATCATGGAATGTAGCTGCCGATTCTTGGATTTTCACCGGTACTGCCTTAGCTACATATGGACTGGCCCGTGGATTCGTGGAGTTCTGGCTGGTTTGGGTTGCAGTTGACGCGGTAGGAGTACCACTTGATATCCGAGGCCACTATTACCCAACAGCCGCTATGTATGTCTTCTATGGCGCTTTCGTCATCTGGGGCTTTGTAGTCTGGTTGCTCGCTGCTAAGCGAGAGAAGGTTCCAGCAATCGCTTAATATGACTCGAGATGGCATGTGCTCCACTTAGAATAGAGCCATGAAATCTTTTGATGATTTGTGGGTTGAGCTTTCAGAGAAGGCCGCAACACGTCCTGAAGGCTCATCCACGGTCACAGCGCTGGATGCAGGCATCCATGCGATGGGAAAGAAGATTATTGAAGAGGCGGGGGAGGTATGGCTCGCCGCTGAACATGAGAGTGATGAAGCCCTTGCCTTAGAAATCTCGCAACTTCTCTATCGCTTGCAAGTTCTGATGTTGGCACGGGGAATTACTCCTCAAGATATTTACAAGGTTCTCTAGGTCTGAGGCGGAATAATGTTGAAAGTAGCGATTCCCAATAAAGGTTCCTTATCTGATTCAGCGATTGCCATGCTTAAAGAGGCTGGATATAGACAACGAAGCGATGCGCGCGACCTGATTCTTATTGATCCAGAGAATGATATTGAGTTCTATTACCTCAGACCCCGCGATATTGCTCTCTATGTGGCTAGCGGTGAACTCGAAGTGGGAATTACTGGACGAGATCTCTTAATCGATAGCGGCGCAAAAGCTGCAGAGATACTTGCATTGGATTTCGGAAAGAGCACCTTTAGATTTGCAGCACCTATCGGCACCTCTTATTCCGAAGCAGATCTCGCCGGCAAGAGAGTGGCAACTGCCTACCCTGGATTGGTAGCTAATCATTTTGAATCAACGGGCGTTAAAGTTGAAGTTGTTCGCCTCGATGGCGCGGTAGAAAGTTCAGTCAGGCTTGGCGTTGCAGATGTTATAGCCGACGTAGTATCGACTGGCGGCACACTTCGTCAGGCGGGGCTGGCGATTTTTGGTGATCCCATTCTGCAGAGTGAGGCGATTCTCATTGAACGTCCCGCTGTTACACGTTCTGTTGAAGTGGAAACGCTGCTTCGGAGGCTTCAAGGTGTAGTTATTGCCCGCCAATATGTTCTGGTTGATTAC
>CAITFY010000118.1 GCA_903891755.1 uncultured Actinomycetes bacterium
ATCATTAGTTAGAGATGCACGCCAACCTGGAATAGATTCCAATTTATCGAGAGTTCCACCTGTATGGCCAAGACCTCGTCCTGAAAGTTGGGGAACAGCTCCGCCGCAGGCGGCAACAAGTGGAGCGAGTGGAAGTGTGATCTTGTCGCCGACTCCACCAGTGGAGTGCTTATCTGCAGTCTTGCGAGAGAGCGCTGACCAATTCATCCGCTCACCGCTATTAATCATGGCATCGGTCCATCTCGAAATCTCGCGCATATTCATACCGTTGAGCAAAATAGCCATCAACAGCGAGGACATCTGCTCGTCAGCGACTACACCTCGGGTATATGCATCTACGATCCAATCAATCTGTGGATCTGTGAGTTCAACGTTGTCACGTTTAGCGCTAATAATTTCTACAGCTGCAAATGGTTCAATCATGGGGATCCTTTAGGAGAGTTGGTCTGGACCAAAGGCCCATGGCAAAATTTCAGACATAGGTAGTGGACCTGCCGGGGTCATTAATTGGCAATGCGCACCACCGTGCTCAAAGATGAGTTGGCGACATCGTCCGCACGGAGATAGGAAATTTCCAGATCCATCAACACATACGACAGCAATGATTTTGCCTCCACCAGAGGCGATGAGATTTGAAACCATGCCGCACTCCGCGCACAGCGTCATTCCATAACTGGCATTTTCGACATTGCAGCCGGTGACGATACGACCATCATCCACCAAGCCAGCAACGCCGACTGGAAATTTTGAGTAAGGCGCGTAGGCCATAGTCATAATGTGTTTGGCTTCTGCGTGAAGGGCATCCCAATCAATCACTGGGAGTTCTGAAAGGCTCAATGAGATTCTCCGCGTTTATACGGGGTTCCATCAGCAGCCGGAGCTCTCACTCGACCAACAAAACCAGTAACTGCAATCACTGTTGCTAGGTAAGGAACCATCAACATGAATTCAGATGGAATTGGAGTTCCAATGATTCCAAGAACGCTTTGCAGGTTATCCGCGAAACCAAAGAGTAGGGCAGCTGAGACTGCGCCCCATGGAGTCCATCGACCGAAGATCAGCGCAGCCAGTGCAATAAAGCCCTTACCTGCGGTCATCTCTTTGTTGAATGAACCAACTCCGCCAACCGTGAAGTATGCGCCGCCTAAGCCAGCCACCAATCCGGCAATCATGACATTCATAAAGCGAAGACGATTGACCTTAATTCCAACGCTATCTGCCGCAGTCGGATGCTCGCCGACCGCGCGAGTACGAAGTCCCCATTTGGTCTTGAAGAGCGAGAAGTTGATAAAGAAGATAACTCCATACATCAAATAAACGATGATGCTCTGATCAAAGAGAATCGGACCAATAATTGGAATCTTCCATAGCAGCGGAATCTTGATTGCAGAGAGCGTCGGACCGGAGTTCCATGTGCTTTGGTAGGGGATGAGGAGCTTCTTGTAGAGGAAATCGGTAATACCGTAAACCAAAACGTTTAGAACGAATCCAAGGATGATCTGATCGATTGCAAAATTGATTGCAAAGACCGCAAGCAAAGTTGAAATGAGACATCCGGCAAGCGGCGCAACAACCAAACCCAGGAAAGTGGAGTGGGTGAGGCTGGCAACTACGCCACTCACGAAAGCGCCAGCGAGCAGTTGACCCTCAATAGCGATATTTACTACGCCAGAGCGTTCACTCAACACACCTGCCATAGATCCAAAGATCAAAGGAACTGAGAGAAGCAATGCGCCTTGAAGCAGTCCAGTAAATGGAATGAACTTTCCGGCAGCCGCCCAGGAGAGGAATGACATCATGATTCCTGCAGAGCCAATTCCACTTGCTAATCCAATGGTTCTTCCAGCGCGAAATTGTAGGAATGCGGCAGCAGATGCGAGGAGCGAAATTACGCCAAATAGGAGAGAGGATGTTCTAGAGCTGATCACCCATTGCTGGATGAGAACCCACTCTTTATCAAGGGTGAATCCATATGTAACGTTCTGCCCGCTCTTTTGAAGTAGGCCAAATATGAGTGTTGAAAGAATGGCGAGTGTCGCCATGACCAAGAGGCTACGGCGTCGGCGGCGTTCTGAAGCGGATAGAGCCTTCATCCATTCCATCCCTTCGCCGTGAGATCACCAGTTGTTTTGAGATTCTTCAATCTAAAGACCCACTTCACAACTGCTGGGGCTGCGATAAATAGGACCACAAGCGCCTGAATGACTAGCACGATATCAATAGGAGTATTGGTATTTGCCTGCATCGTTCCACCACCAGCGCGGAGCGCACCAAAGAGTAGTGAGGCAAAGACTACGCCCATTGGTTTTGCACGGCCTAAGAGTGCGACGGTAATTGCATCAAATCCGAAGTTGCCGGCGGTACCGCTGGTGAGTGAGAAGTCGCTACCAAGTACGTGCACTGCGCCGCCGAGACCTGCAAGCCCACCGGAGATGGCCATAACTGTAGTCATTACAAAAGGAACAGATATTCCAGCAGTTTTTGCAGCTGCCGCATTAGCTCCGACTGCTCTAAATCTAAATCCCCATGTACTTCGGGAGAGCAACCACCAGACAAATGCTGCCGCTGCAAGCGCAACAAAGATTCCCAGATTCACTCGGTAGTTATCCCCGGCGAGATGCGGCATTCTCGCGGATGGCAAAACATCAGGTGAGATGGGATCGCGTCGTCCAGGTCTCAAGAATCGAGTGGTGCCGAGCAACCACATCAAGAAGTAGAGCGCCACATAGTTGAGCATGATGGTGACGATTACCTCGTGTGAGCCGGTTCGAGCTTTGAGTAAGCCAACCAATCCGCCCCAAATTGCACCGGCAATAATTGCCGCGAGTACAGCGAAAACCACATGGATTCCGATTGGCATATGAAAAGCAAAGCCAACATAGGAGGCGGCAATTGATCCGAAGATAAATTGACCCTGCGCTCCAATATTAAATAAACCAGCTCTGAAAGCCAGAGCTACAGAGAGCCCGGCTAAGATAAGGGGAGCGGCGGTAACCAGAGTTTCAGAGAGCGGATACCAAGAGAGCAAAGCATCGTGCGGCTTAGCCAAACTTGGGTTGTAAACCGAACCTTCAAATAGTGCAAGGTAGGACTGCCAAATTGCCACACCTGCAGATTTAATAAATGTAATTGGATGTCCGATGTGCTTGAGAACTGTTGAATCAGAGAAGGCAATCAGAAGCGCTCCAAAGAACATTGCCAATACAAAGGAGAGCCCGGGAAGGGTGAGAGCGCGAAGTGAAGGACGCTTCTTCGTTAATTTACGCATGAACAACACCAGCCATTAGTAGTCCTAGCTCTTGGGCGGTTACACCGGAAGGAACGATCGCAAGAATTTCACCACGATACATAACGGCGATGCGATCGGCTAAAGCAAGCACCTCATCAAGTTCTGTACTGAAGAGGAGAACGGCTCTGCCAGCATCTCGTTCTTCCAAGATGCGTTTATGCACAAACTCGATGGAACCGACATCTAAACCTCGAGTTGGTTGTGAAGCAACAAGAAGTTTTACCGGCCTAGATAGCTCTCTAGCCAAAACAACCTTCTGCTTATTTCCACCCGAGAGTGAGGAG
Organism: uncultured Actinomycetes bacterium; assembly: GCA_903891755.1. GTDB lineage: Bacteria > Actinomycetota > Actinomycetes > Nanopelagicales > Nanopelagicaceae > PALSA-747. Next base: position 3,574 of record CAITFY010000118.1, read on the forward strand.
ACAGGGTCATTTACCGATTGCAAACGGATATCAAACTCATCCTTGCGCTTTTCGGCCTCAGAGAGAACTACAGAGGGTGACATCTGAATTCCCTTGGCATAAGGAGGTAGGTCATGTAAGTCCAGGATGAGATTCTCGGCGATGGCCATAGAACCAATTAGCCCATCTAGCTCACGGGACTCGGGCACGAATGCGATTCCCGCATGGAGTGATTCGCGAACACTCTTGCCGATCACTTCCGAGCCATCAAGGATGATTGAACCTTCGACATGCTCCTCAAGATTCACCATGGAGCGAGCAACTTCAGATTGGCCGTTGCCTTGGACTCCAGCGATGGCGAGAACTTCTCCAGCCTTCACTTCAAAATTAACGTTATTAACTAAGGCGCGACCCACGGAGTCTCGGATAGTCAACCCTTCAACCTTAAGCACCACATCTCCGATTGTGTGAGCCCCTTTATCTGGTGCAAGCTCAACCTCGCGGCCAACCATCAGCGAAGCAAGTTCGTTTTGCGACGCGTCAGGGGAGGCGGTACCTACGACCTTACCGCGGCGAATAATGGTGATGCGATCCGCAACTGCTTTTACTTCACGAAGTTTGTGAGTGATGAAGATGATTGAAGTTCCATCTTCCTTGAGTTGCTTCATTATCTTTAGGAGATCATCGGTCTCTTGCGGAGTGAGCACTGCCGTAGGTTCATCCAATATCAATACTTTGGCATCGTAAATCAGAGCGCGAATAATCTCGACACGCTGTTGAACTCCTACGGGAAGACCTTCAATTAGATCATCTGGGTTTACATCAAAATTGAATTGATCAGAGACCTTCTTGATTCTCTCGCGAGCTTCATTGAGATCTAGAATTCCCGCAAAGCCACTCTTCTCATGGCCAAGGACAATATTTTCAGCAACTGTGAAAACTGGAACCAACATAAAGTGTTGGTGAACCATGCCAATGCCAGAAGCAAGAGCGTCGCTAGGTTCCTTAATATGCTTTACGACATCATCGACGAGAATTTCACCGCTATCTGGTGCGACCAAGCCATAGACAATATTCATGAGAGTTGATTTACCTGCGCCATTTTCGCCCAGAATCGCATGAATTTCGCCGGTCTCAACCTTGAGGTCAATCGCATCATTGGCAAGAAGTGCACCAAATGATTTTGATATCCCGCGAAGTTCTAGTGACACGATGAACCCTTCTCTCGGTGCTCTAATTTAAGCAATCTTTATCAAAAAAACCGAGAGAGTTAAGAATAACTCTCTCGGTTTTTGACTAACTATTTTTTATATATGCCCTACTTGGTTACATCCACTGAACCGCTTGTAATAGCAGCTGCCAATGCGCGAATCTCTTGTTGGAGCTTAGCTGGCACCTTGCTTGCAAGGTTGTGGAATCCAGCGAGACCGGTTCCCTTGTTAGCAAGAGTTCCGACGTACATGGTATTTGTGAACTTGCCAGCGGCGGTGTCCTTGATAGCTGCTGCAACTGAAGCGCCTACGCCCTTAGTTACTGAGTTAAGGATGACTGCCTTGACCTTGGCATCAGTTACCTGACCCCACATGTCAGAGTCAACACCGATTGTTACTGACTTGTGTGATGTAGCTGAGTTGCTAGCTGTTGCATTCTCAAG
>CAITFY010000119.1 GCA_903891755.1 uncultured Actinomycetes bacterium
AACACCCAAGACTTCTTGGCAGCAATTGATGAGAACTTGCAGAAGAAACTCGCATAATTAATTAGCGGTATTAAAAAACCCCCGGTGGAATCCACCGGGGGTTTTTACTATCTGAAGTGTTACTTGCTGATGCGCTCACCTGTTGCTGAATCGAACAAGTGGATTGCGTGTGGAATTGCTTCAACAGTGATTGTGTCGCCTGGCTTTGGTGGGTTCTTTGGATCCCAACGCACAATAACCTGAGCGCCTTCATCTGTTGCATTAGCAAACTTCACATCTTGATCAACTGGACGGCCATAAACGAAGGCATCTGAACCGAGTTCTTCAACAACTTCAACAAGGACGTGGAAGCCCTTTGATGAAGGTGTGAAGCCTTCTGGACGTACGCCGACAGTTACTGTGCCGCTGACATGTCCAGGAACGTCGATCTTGAAATCACCCAAGCTGGCCTTTCCGCCGCTTACAGGTGCAGTCAAGAGGTTCATCGCCGGTGAGCCGATGAAGCCAGCTACGAATGCGTTAACTGGTGTGTCATAAAGGTTACGAGGTGTGTCTACTTGTTGTAGCAAACCATCCTTGAGAACCGCAACGCGATCACCCATAGTCATAGCTTCGACCTGATCGTGCGTTACATAAACAGTTGTGATTCCCAAGCGGCGTTGTAACGCAGCGATCTGGGTACGAGTTGCTACGCGCAACTTTGCATCCAAGTTTGAGAGAGGCTCATCCATCAAGAACACTTGTGGTTCACGAACAATTGCGCGACCCATTGCAACGCGCTGGCGTTGTCCACCAGAGAGTGCCTTTGGCTTGCGATCTAGGTAAGGCTCGAGATCAAGAAGCTTTGCTGCTTCAAGAACGCGCTTGTCACGCTCTTCCTTAGCAACGCCAGCAATCTTGAGTGCGAAGCCCATGTTCTCTGCTACTGACATATGTGGGTAGAGAGCGTAAGACTGGAAAACCATCGCGATATCGCGATCTTTTGGAGCAACATCTGTTACATCGCGATCACCGATACGGATCGAACCATTGTCGACCTCTTCAAGACCAGCGAGCATGCGAAGGGATGTTGACTTACCGCAACCAGAGGGTCCGACGAGAACAAGAAATTCTCCGTCGTTTACGGTGAGGTTGAGTTTGTCTACAGCTGGCTTAGTTGTGCCAGGGTAAATACGTGAAGCGTTTTCAAATACGACTGATGCCATGAGTTATTCACTCCTTCTCCGGGCAGGTACGTGCCCGACGATCCGTTGGATGAAGGTAAAGCGCCAGGAGGCGGAAGCCTTCTGGTGGGTAAAGATTAGCCACTCTCGCTCCTAGAACCAAGCCTTTTCGCGCCACGCTACCCTTAGCTCTATGGAGCCCAACCCCCCGATCGGCAGCCTCGGGCAGTTCAGCCTAGACGTACTCCTGGTACTGCTCTTTATTGTGGTGGCGGGCATCTTTGTGGCTGCTGAAATCGCCCTGATCTCCCTGCGTGAGTCCCAACTCCGCCAGATGGAGGCAGCAGGGGCTAAGCCGAAGCGAACAGCGAGGTTGGCCAAGCTCACCAAGAACCCCAATCGGTTCCTGGCTGCAGCTCAGGTCGGCGTCACCTTCTGCGGATTTCTCTCAGCAGCTCTCGGCGCAGAACGAATCGGTCAAACCTTTGTCATCCCAATTTTGGAACGATGGGGACTCTCCCATGGTTTGAGCACTGCGATCTCTGTTGTCTTTGTGACGATCATGATTGCTTATGTCTCACTTGTGATTGGCGAGTTGGTTCCAAAGCGTTTGGCTCTCTATCGCACCGAACAAATTGCTCTAGCCGCTGCGCCAAGTATCGATCGCATTGCAAATGTATTTCGTCCTGTAATTTGGATTCTCTCAAAATCAACGGATGTAATCGTCAAACTTTTTGGGCTTAAAGCGCAGGAAGTGCGCTCTGAAATATCTGAGGCAGAACTTGTTGATCTTGTCACTGGTCATGCGGCTCTCTCTGATGAAGAGCGTGACATTGTGGAAGATGTATTTAATGCTGGTGATTTAGTTCTTCACGAAATTATGGTTCCGCGAACAGAAGTTGATTTTCTTGATGTTGGGATTACCTTGGCGGAAGCCAAGGCCATTGCGGTCCGCACCGCTCACTCCAGGTACCCCGTAACTCGTGGTTCAAGTGATGAAGTTATTGGCTTTTTGCATGTCCGCGATCTCTTAAATTTGCGGGAAGAGGATCTAGGTAAGACCCTGCTCGACATCATGAGACCTGTCATTTTCTTGCCCGGCACTAAAGGAGTTCTCCCCGCCCTTACAGAGTTGCGCGTGAAGCGGGCACATTTAGCCATTGTTTTGGATGAGTACGGCGGAACAGATGGCATCGTCACTCTGGAAGATATTGTGGAGTGTTTCATTGGTGACATTGAAGATGAATACGACGAGCCTGAGAGCGAAGTTACTGCTCAACCTCGGACGGGTGACTATGAAGTTGATGCTCTGATCTCGCTGGAAGATTTGAAAGAGCAGACCGGAATTGAATTGCCGCAAGGTCCATATGAGACAGCAGGGGGATTCATTATGCATTCTCTCGGGAGATTGCCAGAAGCTCATGATGTGATTGCCCTGCCTGGTCTACGTATTACCGTCTTGACCCTCGAGGGTAAGCGAGCGGGCCAGCTATTGATCTCTAGGACCAACGCGTAATCGGTAGTATTACCGCATGTCACAGCCAAGAGTCCTATCCGGAATCCAGCCTACAAATGGCTCCTTTCACCTTGGAAATTACTTGGGTGCTGTTAAGCAGTGGGTTGACCTGCAAGAGAGCCACGATGCTTTCTACTGCGTCGTAGATTTACACGC
>CAITFY010000120.1 GCA_903891755.1 uncultured Actinomycetes bacterium
AAGTGGGACGATCGAGTTGATCCGCTCTTCTGGCAGAAAATTCCAACTCTTTTTGAACGCGCAATGGAACAAGGAATAACTGTTACCAATATCGCTGAGAAGAGATACGAGGGAAGCGCCTTCACTCAAGCAGCACTTCGCGGCGCAAAATATGTTGGAGCAAACCGCATCGACGAGATGGTTTCATCTGCGGTGGAAGCCCTTGCAGAGCCATATTCATTTACTTACCTCTACATAAACGGCCTTGATCACGCGGGTCACAATGATGGAGTGGGCAGCGATAAATGGGTAGCTGTGCTAGGGCAAGTGGCGGAGTTGATTACACAATTAGTCAATCGTCTCCCCAAGAACACTGACTTATATGTCACCGCCGATCATGGCATGGTGAATGTCGGGGAGAAGATTGTTCTGGGGCAAGAGAATGAATTGATGCGCAACATTTCTCTTGTTGGTGGTGAGCCAAGAGCGCGACATATGTATGTAAATGAGGGCGCACTCGATGAAACTGTTGCAGAGTGGCGTGAATTTTTAGGCGATAGAGCTCGCGTGCTTACAAAATCTGAAGTGGTTTCATCGGAGCTATTTGGAAGCGAAGTGAGCTCAGATAGTTTTGATCGAATGGGGGATTTCATGGCAATTGCTGCAGATGAAGTGATTTTGATTGACCCAACCCGAATTCCGCAGGAATCTGCGATGGTTGGACATCATGGGGGAGTTACTGAAACAGAGACTGCTATTCCTCTTCTGAAGTTCCTTTAGGTCCGCCAAACATAATGTCATCCCATGAAGGAATTTTTAAGCGTTTTGTAATGCCATCACGCTTTTGATCCTCAGATAATTCATTCTTGGTGCTCGAACCCGAATTGATGATCGCATCCAAGCTCGAAAGTTTGAGCGGTTCTGGAAGTGAATCGTCCTCACCTTTTTCGCGAACTGAAACCAAACGCGGAGCTGGACTTGTTGGGTAAACGATTCCATGTGATGGAGCTGGCGTAGCGACTTCAAGTTCATCGCCAGCAATCCAGGCGGCATCATCATCGAGAGCTTCGAGGCTGCGATTTTCAAGGTTGAAAGCCCAGTTAGCCTCGTTGGTTCCACCATCTTTTGTTGGATAGAGCAGAACGATGTTCCAGGATCCATCCGGCAAGCGCCAGGTGTTCCATTCGACGAGAGTCATCTCAACGCCGCGAGGCGCGAGTTGAGCAACAGTTGCTTCAGAAAGTGTTGGTGAATGCTTTTCGCGACGCAGTTGTGCAACGAGAGCCAATCCAATGACATATGCACGTTCTTGCAGGATTGGGCCGGAGAACTTCTCAATCTTCTCTAGCGACCAATCAGTGGTACGAGAAATAGAGATCATGCTCTCTCCGCCGCGCAGTCGAGCTTGAATCTCTTTAACTGTCACAGTGGATTGCTCGTCATCTGCAACTACAGCTAGCAGGCGAGGTTGGTTTACCAGCGAACGAAGTTGATCATTGATAACGAGCGTGTGAGGTGTTCCATCTTCAGATTGGAGTTCAAGTTCAGTTCCATCATCTGATCGTCCGATTAATCGCAAGTCGCTCACGGGCAAAGAGTGCCACATGAAATGAGCGAAAGTTGGGATATCACTCGATCAGCGGCCTTTAGTGATCTGAAATACGGCGCCAAATTCGCAGGTAAGGCGCAGTTGCCAGGTTTGCGAGCAGGAGGCAGACCATCGGAACGATGAAGGCTTTGCTGGCTCCCTGAGAGTCAATGATGTGTCCGGTAATGGTTCCGGGGAGAGAACCACCGAGTGAGAGTCCAGCGATTACCCAGGCGAGTGTTTCTGTGACTTTCTCGGTCGGCACAGATTTCTCAGCAACGTTATATCCAGCGACGATGAGCGGAGCTACTCCCATTCCCGAGAGGAATAAGGCCACTGCCAACATCCACATTGAGTGAACGAAGAAGAAGGGGAGCGAGAGAATCAGAATGGCAACCAAATTGATTCTAAATCGCGAGGCATCTTTCAGTTTCCATTTAATAGTTCCGTTGAAGATTGCAGCTACGCCGCTTCCCGCCGCCCAGATGGCTAAGACAAGACCCGTATAAGAGGCGTCGTGGTGTTGTTGGGAGTAACCCACCACTGTGAGGCTGGTGGAGGAGAAGAATGCTCCAATAAAGATAAATGGAAAGAAGACCGCCTGAACGACTGGCATCGCTAAGACGAAACCGTGCTCCTTCGTTTCATCTTTCTTATATGGGGCTGGCTCGGTGGATCGTTGCGAAATGAAGAGCGTTGTTCCAACCGCCATAAATGAGAAACCCATAATCATGCCAGCGGCAGGGGAGATAAATGTTGCGGCAGATGATGCAATAAGCGGACCGATGATGAAGATAATTTCATCCATCAACGCTTCATAGGAGTACGCAGTGTTAATCTGAACGCGATCTTCGCCAAGCACCCAGAGCCAACGTCTACGGGTTAAGCCACCTACATTTGGTAGGAATATCTCTGCGATAAAGATTGAACCCATCCAGATAAATGTTGGAGCGTGATGGCTTATTGCAAAGAGGAAGATGAGATCGAAGATGATGTAAAAAGGGATAGTAAATCGCAGCACCTTGCGCTGGCCTAAGCGATCTGCGTAGCGCGACCAGGTGGGGCTAAAAATGGTTGAAATCAAGGCGGCGCCAGTGGAGACAGTTCCCGCCAAGGTATACGAGTGTTTAACGTGCACAATCACGAAGGTGATCGAAAGCAAGGTCATCGAGATTGGAAGTCTTGCTATTGAGCCTGCTATCGAGAATCTCAGGGCACCAGGAACCGCAAATAGTTTGCGATACGGTGAAAACATACCTAGATTCTATCCATGAAGCAGCAACCGAATTCCGACTTAATTAATGAACTCCTAGCGCTCGCGTTAGGTATCGCTCAGAAGGCCGGAGAGTTGCTGACCAATCGCCCAGATACATTTGATATTAATCAGAAGAGTTCGGCGCGAGATTTTGCAACACATATGGATCATGCAAGTGAGAAGCTCATCGTTCGAGAAATTCTTGAGGCAAGACCTAACGATGGAATCATCGGCGAAGAGGGTACGGCTCGAACATCAACCTCGGGAATTACCTGGGTCATTGATCCGATTGATGGGACAGTTAATTATTTTTACAACTTGCCGGGATGGAACATCAGCATTGCCGCGAAGGATGAAGAGGGTGTTTTGATAGGCGTGGTTTATGCGCCAACCTTGAACTCGCTCTGGCACGCAAGTCGCGCAGGTGGAGCTTTCCTGAACGACCGCGCAATCCATGTCTCGCAGGCAGATGCCTTGAGCGACTCCCTGATAGCTACTGGATTTTCATACGACTTGGCCGAACGGGTTCGCCAAGGAGAGTTCATCGCAACCCTTATCCCTCGAGTTCGAGACATCAGACGCAATGGAGCTGCTGCAGTCGACCTTTGCCACGTGGCAAGCGGGGCAATCGATGGGTATTTTGAGACTGGCCTGAAGGAGTGGGATCTGGCTGCTGGCGGGCTGATTGCCCGGGAGGCTGGAGCCCTGGTTTCCGGTCGAAATGGCCACGAGGCGGGGGAGGCGATGGTTATCGCCGCTGGACCTGCGCTTCATGCC
>CAITFY010000121.1 GCA_903891755.1 uncultured Actinomycetes bacterium
GTCGTTGAATCAAAGTGAGCACTTTGAGTTGGTAGGCCAGCCATGAGACCAAGCAAGAGAAGCGCTGAACGACTTGGAACCTGATCTAGGCCAACTGCGTGAATTGCTGCTGGTGTTGTATCAGGCCATGCGCCAGATGCGATACCCGCTTGCAGCTTTCCAAGGACTGTGAAGACCTTTCCTAGATCACCCATTGCTTCTGCATATCCTGCAGCGCCTGCTGAATAGTTACCAGCCTTGATGGATGGATCAAAGAATGTCTTAAGACCCCAGAGGAAATCTCCAGCCATTTGAAGTTCTGCTTCAACTGTAGGTGAAGCAACACAGAGTGGGCCCGCCGCAGATAGCGCTGCAGCATCTTTCTCTGCCAAGGTTTGAGTGATAAATCCACCGAGTGATGCACCCCAGGCAATTACATGCTTGGTGGTTGTGAATTTAGATTCGAAAGTGGTGATCAACTCTTCATCAGTTGCAACACCTGAATCGGCATTCCAACCTTGACGAGCAAATCCAGAACCCATCACTGCAAAACCCTTACCAAGCAAGTACTTGATAACGGATGTATCTCCACCAGGTACTGGACCAGGCTCTGGAGTGTTAACAACTGTGTATCCACCGATGGCTGGAATTGCTGCTGGGATAGGTACGTTGTAGCGATATCCATGTGACCAGAGGTAGACAGTTCCATTGAAGTTCGCAGGAACTTGCATTACATACGGTGCACCATCACTGGTGGCACCGATACATGATTGAACTGGGAATTTGCCATCACACAATGGCGCGGCAGATGCTGATGATGGAATTGCCACCAGTCCTGTAAGTACCAGGACGGCGCTTGCCAATACGGCGGTGCGCTTCATGTTAAGTAGATTTTTCATTAGTTGTTTGGCAATCCCTTCGCTGGCATGGCAGGACGTTTGCTCACGGTCTGAGTAACTGCTCCGGTACCTGAGTCGGTTGTGTAAAGCGTGTACGAACCACCAATTGGCTTAATTGCGCCTGTTGGACCATAAGTTCCAAACCAGTAGCCGTTATAACCAACGTGACTTGTCGCGCTGTAACCAAGTGGAGCAAAACCTGCAGAGGCAAATGTTGAACCACTCTTGGCAATTCCCTTAAGGAGATTGGCGCGAGTGAGGTTTGTGCCTGCTGCACGGAGAGCTTCGACGGTCAACATTGCAGTATTCATTCCCTGCAAGACGTTATTGTCGAAAGTTACGCCGGCGTTGTACTTGGTGTTGATTGCCTGGAACTGTGCGATGTATGGATCTGCAGTATCAGTTGGGGCTGGTAGGAATGATGCACCGATTGCTCCGTAGAGCAGACCGACTGCTGTTGGTCCTGCAACCGTCGCGATGGTTGTTCCATCTCCTCCGACTGACCCGAGAATCCATTGAGTCTTAAACCCAGCCTTATATGCGCCGCCGAGTGCCGCCGCTGTTGCAGATGAAACACCAAACATGATTGTTACATCAGGCTTCAACTGTGCCAAGCCAGAGATCCACTTTCCAACAACCGTTGGATCAGCTTGTGAACCACTTGCATAAGGAATCTTTACCAAGAACTTGGTTCCGGCGGTTGCAAATCCCTTAAGGGCATCTGCGCCGAAATCATCATCCTGATAGATGATGGCGACTGATTTTCCAGCAAAGTTATCTTTGATGTACTGACCCATGATCTTTGCTTCCATTACATAGGAAGGAAGGACTGTGTAAGTGGTTGGGTACTTAGCCGCAGTTGCGAAGCCGCTGTAACCAGTATTGATGAAGAGGCGTGGAACGCCGTGATCATTGATAAAACGAGTTGTGGCCTCATTTGAAGCAGTTCCAAGGGATCCGACAATTGCAAAGACCTTGCTCTGCAAAACCAAATCATTTGTTACTGACTTAGAGAGGACTGGGTTGTATGCATCATCTTTGATGATGAGCTTGATCTTGCGACCGTTAACTCCGCCGTTGTCGTTGACATAGTTAAAGTAAGCCTGCATTGCATAAGGCACCTTGTTGTAACCAGGTGCCGCAGCGCCAGTAAGAGGTGAGGTAATTCCCAAGGTGATTGTCGAGGGAGTTACTCCATCCACTTTATAAGCGGTGAATGCGTGAGCAGGTAGGGCGTTGATCGCTAATGCGGCCGCGGCCACAAAAGTTATAGCTAGTTTTCCGCGCTTCGTGCGACGATGAACGAGCATATTCTTCCTTTCATTGAGGGTATTCCAGGAGATGCTTGCGATACTTATATGTAGTTATGTATTACGTCTTAGCTTTTTCATTCCTTTAAATCTCCTGATGCGAAGACCATGAGGCATGAACAAGACCACAAGGATCAGCAACAAACTTGTTACTAGTCCAGGTAGATTCGCTGTTACCTTTTGAGAACCTCCCAAGTGCGTTGCTAAGGCACCTGAAACTTCGGGGATGGTAACGAGAACCACTGCGCCGACAATGCTACCTGCGAGGTTACTAACACCCGCAAGTACCGCACCGGTCACAATTGCGAATGAAAGCGATAGAGGGAAGGCCGTTGGTGTCACTATTCCAAGAAGCAGACCAAAGAGGGCACCTGCAAGGCTTGCGAGAGCAGAACTCACCGTGAACGCCAAAATTTTCCCTCGCGCCACATTTATACCCGCCAAACTGGCTGCAACCGCGTTATTTCTCGCAGCACGCCAATTCCTTCCATAATTGCTATGTAACAAATTTGTTATAGCCCAAAGGCTTATTAGGGCAGCAATTACTGCAATCCAGAAGAACCACTTGTACTGCGTGAATTCTGAACCGCCGATCTTTCGGACCCATGAAGGTGCATCACCGATATCAAAATTTAAACCTTGTTCTCCACCGAGCACTTTGAATTGATCCGCAATAGTTGGCAAACCCACCGCAAGTGCAAGTGTTGTACCTGCCAGATATGGACCAGAGAGTCTTGCTGCTGCAACTCCTAAAACAAATCCGGCGACGGTGCCAACTAACGCTCCAAATAAAATCGCAATCACAAATGGGAATTGCCACAATGAAAATGAGAGCGCGGCCCCATAACCACCGATGGCCATCACGGCGCCGTGGCCTAAGGAAATTTGCCCTGAGTAACCTGTTAACAGAGTGATAGAGGATATTGCAATGACATAAACAGCAACCTGCGCGCCTTGATAATCACGCAACTCGCCAATGAACCTACTTGCAATAAGTAGCACGATTCCAATGAGCGCAAGAAAGCCCGCACGCCGCCAGGGAGAGAGTCTGCGCTTAAGCATTTCGACCAACTCTCTTTCCGAAAATACCTCGTGGCCTTACCAGCAGCACAATCATCAAAATGATGAAGCCCGCCAGGAAAGTTACTGATGAACTGATGTATTGCAAGATCAAGGAGAAGCTCACTCCAAGAACTAGACCACCAACAACCGCACCGACCAGAGAATCAAGTCCACCAATAACTGCTCCGATAAAGCCTGAGACAAAGAGAAGGTCGAGTGAGTTAGGAGAAAGCGTGGAAGTTGGAGTTATTACCGCACCGGCAACTGCACCTGCTGCACCCGCAAAAGTCCAACCGATATTTCGAACGCGACTTACGCGAATTCCAGATAGCTGGGCAATCTCCGGCGCGAAGGATGAGGCGCGAAGAGCAAGTCCCAGGTTTGTGAAACGAAAGATTACTCCAAAAATTGCAAGCACCACGGCGGAAGCGAGAACGATAAATAAGTTTTGTGGTGAGAACGGGATTGTGTGGGAACCGAATGTGAAACCCTTTGCCGAAAGTGGTGAGGCATATTGCAAGAAAGCATTACCCCAAATTAATCCGATCACGCTTTGGATGAGCCCCAATA
>CAITFY010000122.1 GCA_903891755.1 uncultured Actinomycetes bacterium
CAGTGGCTGTTCTCTTCAGTGAACTATTAGTACCCGGGTGGGCTGATGGATCAATGATTGGGTTAAGTGAAGTGACCGGAGATATCTCTCTACCGTGTCACAACGCTGATCCTGAATTGTTCTTCGATGAATCGGCACCGCGCGTAGCTCTCGCAAAATCACTCTGCGGACAATGTCCAATGAAGGCCGCTTGTTTAGAGGGTGCGCTCTCCAGGCAAGAGCCATGCGGAGTATGGGGTGGAGAGATGTTCGTGGAAGGTCAGGTCGTGGCTGCAAAGCGCACTGTCGGTCGTCCGCGCATCAACCCAATTAGCCCTGTAATTGTTAAGGAGTGTGAGTCAGATGACGAAGCGCTCGCAAGTTAATTTCAATAATGTATTCATTGACATCCACACTCGGGGTGAAAGTTCCAATGTCGAATATCTGGCGCGCGCAGCGGCGTTAACAAGTCATACCAATGCGAAGTTGCGCGCAACGGACTCTGTCCGGTTGCAAAATACTCACCGATGGCAAGTGCAATAAGTCCAGAGATGTAAGAGATCGCAGCTGTTGGAGCCTCGCTGCGAATATATTCATGGCTCACATCTGTACCGTTATCCCGTTTTATAAGTCGCACACAGCGCAAACATGGATCTTGCCCTGGAATTACCAATGGTCCAATCTCAATCTCACGCCCAATAATCTGATTAATCTGTAGGTGAAGAGTTCCCTCACTCATCCATCTTTGAATGTAATCCCACTCGATAGGCACCGTAGAAATTATTAAATCCGGTGTATTTCCAGCTTCAACCTCTGGCTTTGAAATTTGAGCTCCTCGGATTAGCTCCTCAGTAAATGCAGCGCGTAACTTCCCAATATCTTCCGGCCTAACAACTAACCCACACACATCATCAGGGGTTAAGTGATGCGGTAAGTGTGCCCGGGCAATCAGGCGTGTGGATGTGAAGCCTGAGGCATGCATCGCAATTAAGAGATGACGCGCTAATCGAGTCTCACCTGAAATCAGAATTCGAAGTTTGGCTCGATCCGCTAACTCATCCTTTCCGCCACTGCCTTCGGAATTTCTATGAGTGAGAAGTGAGAGCTCGGCCATCGTTCGCGCGCGAATCAACTCTGCGCTGAGGTCGCCATTCTTAGCAGGTGCGGGTTCGAGGGGGAGCAGGCTCGCATCGACGCAGCCAGCGCTAAGTAATGAACGGGCAAAGACCATGAGCGGGGCGAGATCCCACATTAAACCGCGTGAGATCTCGCGCAGTGATTGCCTTCCGTTAAGGCTGCGAATCATCTGCACCTGCAAGGGTTCATCAATGAGTAATCCACGAGTGGGCAAGCCGAGCGTGTAGCTCCCACCCCGCTTCGTCAAAGTGATTCCGGGCTTAAGGTGTAAATATGCAGATTCAGAGATTATTGATTCAGATTGTGATGCCATCTCCGAAGGATGTACTGAATAACTCATCGATATCTGCCCGCGCATAAATCTGGGGATAAAAAAATCACCCTCACGCATAGGTGAGGGTGATCCGAGCTTTTTCTAAACTTTCCTACCTTGTTAAATCAAGAGAACTCTTGCTTCATCAAGAGAAGATTGAGTGAGGTGTTAAGCCTTACCCAAGATGCGGTTGACCTTTGTGCCACAGACAGGACAGATTCCCTGCGCCATACGGCGACCGGACTCTGAAACCTTCACATGACCTTCGAAGGAACGCTTCTCTTTGCACTTAACGCAGTAGGCCTCGCCTTTGTATTCCTCAGCCATAGTGACCCTCCCATCGCCACACACTCAAAGCTTCGGGAGCCTCCCGTAGCGAGCGTGTGTACAAGAGCACGATACCCGCGCCTCGCCTGGATAGGGGGATTTAACGCTCATTTATGCGGGGAGATATCTAAAAGAGGTCCGAAAGGGGCGAAATGTCCGTTTTCAGAAGCGCTCAGCACCTTCAAGCGCACCTTGGACGCGAATTGCTAGCTGAGATCAGGAAGGGCGCTTAGACCCGCCTCAAAGCCCTCGAGGAAGGCCTCAGCGCGTTCTCTCTCGGGATAACGAGCCAAGTACTCATGAAAATCCTTGCCATGGCCAGGCACGCGTAAATGGATGAGTTCGTGGATGAGCACGCACCCCACTACGTAATCAGGCGCACCGTTGAGGCGAAGGGAGATGCGGATGGTGCCATCGCTGGTGGTGCATGAACCCCAGCGCTCGCGCATGGAGCGCCAGGTAATTGCAGTTGGCCGTTCATGAAAGTCAGGCAGGTATGCAGCAAGCAATTCATTGGCCATTGTCGTGAGAACTTCATCACTGGACCGGTTCTTCGCTTCACGTCGGAGCACTATCTCAATCATCTCCGGGATGACGGCGATCTCGTCCTTGCGACTCATGCGATCTGGGATATGAATCTCAATAATTCCATTTTGGCGAAGCGCGCTAATGCTGCGTTTGCGGCGAGAGCTGCGAATTACGCGGAATTCAGGGAGGTTTTCAGGCAATCCTTTTTCGGCTTTGATGCGCAGAAACTTCTGGCTCTTACGGGGTTCGGTAATCATCTCCGGGAGGCTATCTTCAAAGAGTGAGCTCTGAAGAAAATTATCCACCGCTTCCAAGAGTTATCCCCCTTTTCTCCACAGAGTTATCAACAAGAATCTAATGAGAATTGTGGCATTTCTTTTTGGTATTCGAGCCAAGTTGGCATAAGTTTCACTCACCAAGTCCTCGGATAACCGTTTGATGTATGCAAGGGGAAGGCAGACATCAAATCGTGCGGCCGAGGATTTGGCTTTTTTATGCCCGAAAAAACTGGCTAGCTAAATGAGGCCAGAGAGATCATCTGGCACCGTAGTGCTCGCCAAAAACTTTGCAGGGTCAGCGAGATCGGCCGCAGTTGGAAGAAGCGCAGAGTCTTCCCAGCGATGATCGCGAATTTCAACTCCACCATTTAATCCGCCACTGATTTCATAAATCTCATTCCAGAAATGTGAACACTCGCGACTCAATCGCGGTGAGATTTGTAAACCTAAGAGCATCGCAAATAAACGTTGCGTTGGCGCACTCTCAATTCTGGTACGACGATAACTCTCTTGAAGTGATGCAAGTGAAGGCAAACGATCTTTCGCTGAGAGGTATGTGAGGTGATCAATCCATCCCTCAATCAAGGCAAATGTCATCTCCAACTTTGCGAGTGCAGCGCTTTGTGCGCCACTTTGTTCTGGTTGGAACATTCCTTGATTGATCGCAAGAGTGATTGAATCAGGATTGTTAATGTCTAGTTCACCTGAATTCATTGCGCTCTCTGCTTGGCGCTGAATTGATTCAATATCAACTGTAATTCCAGAGCCATAGCTTTGTATGAGTTCGCGGATATAACTTGCAAGCCACGGAGTGTGTGAGAAGAGGCGTTGTGCAGCGACCTCGCGAAGCGCCATGTAAATCGCAATCTCTTGTTCAGGAATCTCTAAGCCTTCACCCCAAAGCGCAATGTTCTGTGGAATTAAATGCGCACCGGATTTTTCAAAGAGTGGAATCGCCGCATCTTGCGAACCAGTTAATCCGATAGAGAGCGTGCCAATTGAAGTTCCGAGTTGAGTGGCTATGAGTTGACCCATAAAGGTGCGCATAATGGGTAAGAAATTCATCTCTCCATTTGCACCTGCACCAAGTGCGTTGAGACCGCCCAGTCCGCCGAGCGCGCTGAGATCTACTCCCTCTAAATCCTCAGGATCCAAGCTCTGTTGGCCCATCTCTTTAAGGACTTTGCCCAGCGCTTCAACCATGCCCTCAGCTAGAGGCTCAACCAATTTCTGCCAACCGGCAACTGAATGATCAATCCAATCCTTGCGACTCCACGCCACATCAGCGTTCGCAGCGGTTACTGGAAATTGAGTATGTTCATCAATCCAATTGTTAGCGATATCAATCGCCTCTTGCGCCTTCTTGGCGTCGACTTGTCCGATTGGTAAGTCGTTATGAGTTGCTAAGAATTTGCGGGCAGCATCGCGCATCACCGCAGGTTGCAACATAGGCGCACCCTCTGCGCCCGCCGTTCCAGCGTTGAAGAATCCCTCGTTTGGAACGAATCCAAAACCACTCACAGATTCACCCTCTCACTCTCAGATAACTCGTACGTGCGATGTGCGCTCGCCAATGAGGCACCATTAAGGAAGAGAACAAATTTCTCTCCGCATTACTTCCCACTTATCGCAGGGAAAATCTACTATCGCTGGGCTAAAGTGGTCCTATGACCCATCCGCTAGCTTCGCAGGTTGTTATTGCACGAGCAGCGACCGCACATGCGACTTCCAGCGCCTTTGCAGCGCTGATCTGGTGGGCGGTTCCCGTTGTGCTGGTGAGCGTGGCGATTGGATATGTCGTTTGGACATCAAAGTACAAAGATAAGTTCCAAAACGAGACTAATCGCTCGGTAGATAAGTTCAACCTCTTCCAACAGACTCTGCGGGGGCCTGATTCCGAGCACTAGAGTATTTCCATGAGTTCTTTCCAATTTCCAAATAACCCTTTTAATACCCCGCGGCCTCCGCGCCCACCTCGCGAGCCGGGGCAACGCGGCGGGATAGGTCCATTCGGCTATGTGATCATCGCGCTGATTGTGATCATCGCCATCTTGGTCTCACTCACTGGGTTCTATACAGATCTCTTATGGTTCCGCTCAGTTAGCTTTACTAGCGTGTGGAGCAAGACTCTCTTCACAAAGATCGAACTCTTTATCGCCTTTGGTCTCATCACATCGGCATTTGTAACTACGAACATCGCGCTGGCTTATCGTCGCCGTCCGATTTATGTTCCGATTTCAGTAGAGCCAGATAATTTAGAGCGCTACCGCGGTCAGATCGAACCCATCAAGCGATATGTACTTGCTGCAATCGCAGTAGTGATTTTCTGGTTTGCAGGAACTTCCGGTTCAAAGCTCTGGGAGACCTGGCTTCAATTTAAGAACTCAACCCCATTCGGAACCAAGGATGCACAGTTCCATCTTGATATCTCCTTCTTCGCCTTTAAGTTGCCGATGTATGAATCACTCATCGGTTGGGCAATCTCAACAATTCTTATCTCACTTGTCGCAACTGCTGGTATGCACTACGTCTATGGCGGAATTCGCCCTCAGGTAAGTCAAGATCGCACGACTGTTGCTGCTCGCGTGCAGCTCTCAGTTCTTCTTGGAGTACTCGTACTCATCAAGGCAGTGGCATATTGGTTTGATCGCTATGACTTAGCACTTCACCAAGGCAATCTCTTTACTGGACTTGGCTATACCGATGTCAACGCTCTGCTTCCAGCTAAATCAATCTTGGCGGGTATCGCAGTTATCTGCGCCCTTCTCTTCTTCGCGAACATCATTCGCCGCTCATGGGTTCTCCCAGCGGCAGGCGTTGTGTTGATGGTTGTCTCGTCACTCTTAATTGCAGGTGTCTATCCTGCTTTCATCCAACAGTTCACAGTTAAGCCAAGTGAGTCCAATAAAGAGGCTCCATATATTCAGCGCAATATCGATGCGACCAGAGCTGCTTATGGTCTAACAAATGTGACTATCAAAGATTATCCAGCTGTAATTTCAACGCAGCCGGGTCAATTAGCGAAGGACACCTCAAATATCTCTAACGCACGTCTCTTGGACCCTGATGTCCTATCTGCGACCTTCCGCCAACTTCAGCAGATTAAGCCTTACTACCAATTCCCTGATGCTCTTGATGTAGATCGATATACCATCAAGGGTAAGAAGCAGGATGTCGTTGTTGCGGTTCGCGAACTCAATATCGCTGGTTCACCATCTCAGAACTGGATCAATAACCACCTGGTGTATACCCATGGATTTGGTTTTGTAGCTTCACCAACAAATGTTGTTGATGCCGATGGTAAGCCAAGTTTCATAGTCGGAAATATTCCTCCATCACTTGGACTCGGCGTATTCCAACCTCGTATCTATTTCGGTGAGAACGTTCCCGGATACTCAATCGTTGGTGGCTCTGCCAAGAGCACGCCAAATGAGTTGGATTATCCAGATGACTCTCAAGCAAATGGTCAGCAGAACTACACCTATGCGGGTAAGGGCGGTGTCCCAATGGGAAGCATGCTCACTCGACTCCTCTTTGCTATCAAGTACAAGGATCAGCAAATTCTTCTATCAAACTTGATTAACAAGGATTCCAAGATTCTCTACAACCGTTCTCCAATCGAGCGGGTACAGAAAGTTGCTCCCTGGCTGACCCTTGATGGCAATGTCTATCCTTCAGTAGTCAACGGCAAGGTCGTCTGGATTATCGACGGTTACACAACCTCTTCTGGATATCCCTACTCAGCTGTTGAGAATCTGGCGACGGCCACCGCTAATTCTGTAACCGCCAATTCATCGACCGTAACAGCTCTACCGGATAAGAATGTGAACTACATTCGAAACTCCGTGAAAGCAACTGTCGATGCATATGATGGAACAGTCACCTTGTACCAATGGGATACCTCAGATCCAGTTCTTAAGACGTGGAGCAAGGCGTATCCAGGCACAGTTATTCCGAAGAGCAAGATCAGTCCTGCTCTTCTCGCCCACCTTCGTTATCCAGAAGGTATCTTCGAGGTTCAACGCGATGTCCTAACTACGTATCACGTTGATTCAGCAGCTGCTTACTACGGTGGTCAAGATTTCTGGAAGGTTCCATCTGATCCATCATCACTTGGTGCAAATGCTCAGAACCAGCCTCCTACCTACCAGACCTTGCAAATGCCTGGTTCTTCTAAATCAAACTTCTCACTCTCAACATCATTTGTTCCGCGTGGAAGTCGTCAAAACCTGACCGCATTTGCAGTCGTAAATTCTGATGCTGGTGTTAACTACGGAAAGATTACAGTTCTGCAGTTGCCTCGTTCTACAAATATCTCCGGTCCTTCACAAGTTGCATCTAACTTTGAAGCGAAACCAGATGTTGCCCAGACCCTCTCACTTCTACGTCAGGGTGGATCAGATGTAGTTCTTGGTAATATGTTGACACTGCCTGTTGGTAGTGGATTGCTCTACGTGCAGCCGGTGTATGTCCGTGCTACATCTAACGCATCTTCATTCCCACTCCTACAGAAAGTTCTCGTCTCCTTCGGAGATCAGATTGGATTTGGAAATACTCTGCAAGATGCTTTGAATCAGGTCTTTGGAAGTAACTCTGGTGCAACCGTTAATACAACAACGGGAGCAGTTACCTCTGGTTCAACCACAGGTGCCAAATCAACCTTGAAGCAAGCGCTTGCTGCTGCATCAGCTGCAATTACTGCTTCGAATCAAGCACTGAAGAATGGTGACTTTGCCGCATATGGAGTTGCGCAGAATCAACTCAAAGCAGCGATTGCCGCTGCGATAGCAGCACAAGGAAAGTAATACCTGTTAAGCGCCAATAGCCTCGTTTTGGGTTATTGGCGCTTTTCTCGTAAGATTGCACTACCGACGCGGGGTGGAGCAGCTCGGTAGCTCGCTGGGCTCATAACCCAGAGGTCATAGGTTCAAATCCTGTCCCCGCTACTATGAACTACATAAGCGACCCATCAAACGAAAGTTTGGTGGGTCTTTGCGTTGAGGGAGTAATCTCATCAATCAGAAGCGCGTGGGTAGATACAAAGACGGCGCATATCGTTATTACGGGCGGTCGTACGGGTTTAACAATCGTTAAAG
>CAITFY010000123.1 GCA_903891755.1 uncultured Actinomycetes bacterium
GTACCGGTCATACCGGAGAGCTTCTCGTAGAGACGGAAATAGTTCTGAAGGGTGATGGTTGCAAGAGTTTGGTTCTCGTCTTTTATCTCGATGCGCTCTTTCGCTTCTAGCGCCTGGTGGAGACCTTCTGAGTAACGTCGGCCGGAGAGCATACGGCCGGTATGTTCATCGACGATGAGAAGCTCGCCATTCATCACAACATAATCTTTATCGCGCTTAAAGAGTTCCTTGGCACGAATACCATTGTTGAGGTATCCGATAAGTGGAGTGTTTACCGCTTCATACAAATTCTCGATGCCGAGAATTGTTTCAACCTTAGTCACACCAGCTTCAAGAATTGAAACGGTCTTCTTCTTCTCATCAATTTCGTAATGAACATCGCGTTGGAGTTGTCCGCAAATATTTGCAAACTCCACGTACCACTTCGTCGCCTTATCGGCAGGTCCGCTAATAATCAAAGGAGTTCGAGCTTCATCAATCAAGATGGAGTCAACTTCATCAACAACTGCAAAGTTATGTTCGCGTTGCACGCAATCTTCTAGCGCCCACGCCATATTGTCGCGAAGATAATCAAAACCAAATTCATTATTTGTGCCGTAGGTAATATCTGCGGCATATGCCTCGCGACGCTCCGCCGGAGTCATGTTTGCAAGGATCACCCCAACTTTTAATCCTAGGAAGCGGTGTACGCGACCCATCCATTCGCTATCGCGCTCCGCGAGATAGTCATTTGTTGTAACAACGTGGACGCCTTTTCCGGTAAGCGCGTTGAGGTAAGCAGGCAAGGTTGAAACCAGAGTCTTACCTTCACCGGTACGCATCTCAGCAATATTTCCAAGGTGTAGCGCCGCTCCACCCATCACCTGTACGTCATAGTGGCGTTGCCCCAAGGTGCGCATGGCAGCCTGACGGACTGTGGCGAAAGCTTCTGGCAGAAGAGAATCAAGATCTTCGCCTTGTGCCAGGCGCTCTCTAAATTTTTGAGTCTGGGCTCGAAGTTCTTCATCGCTCATGGCGAGGGTCTTGGCCTCCCAAGAGTTCACTTCTGCAGCAATCTTTTCTAGGTTGCGAACCGCCCGACCTTCACCAGCACGAAGGATTTTATCTAGAACAGCCACGAAGCCTCATTTCAGAACTTTGGATCATTTATCAGTGCCCTATCGTATTAGGAAATTAGGTGGGGTGAGACCCCAGCGGAAATGGCCCCCAAAGGCCACATTTTGGCTGCTCTCAGGCATCGAATCGCTTCCATCATTGAACTTCCGGTGGTCACGAGGTCATCTAAAAGAATGAGTGCCCCGCCCTCTGCCTGCCCCGCTCTTCCACGCGGATTGATCGAGTAAGCCTGGTTCACATTGGAAGCCCGTTGCTCTCTCGTTAACGTACTCATATCTGAAATCTTTCGATTAACTTTGAGTAACTCGGCTATCTCAATCTGCGCATTGCCACTTCTCCGAATTCGTTCACGAACTCCTTGCGCAAGTAGATAAGAATGTCGGTAGCCTCTTTTTCGATTTGCTGATTGAGAAGAGGGAATGGGAACGAGGAAAATCTCTTGATTCCCCGCATCTCTCCTATCAAGTTTCACATATGCATCAACAAGGAGATCCACCAATACATTCCTTGCCGCAGCAATATTCTCTTCTTTCGCCATGAGAATTAACTGTGAGACTAGATCTCCGTAAAGAGCCCCGGCGCGAAGTTCAACGCAATTTATCTCAGCCTTTGTGAAGCTGGGGGTGATATTGGATCTGCAGAGAGTGCAAAGTTGGATTCCCGGGTCATCGCAAATAACGCACCTTGATGGAAAGAGTAATTCCAAGATTGTGGACACAAGACAACTTTGCTACAAACTAAATGTCATCCTCATCGAAGGTGAGGAACGATGTGGAGAGCACATCGTTGGGGTTAACGGGAATGGGTTCACCCTGAATTGGAATTCCTGGCGCGATTGGTACCGTCAAGACAAAGTTTGCGCCCTTGCCTGGCGCTCCCCACGCTTTAAGAGTTCCTTGGTGCAAACGCGCATCATCTAGCGCGATAGAAAGTCCAAGACCTGTGCCTCCGCGTAGGCGAGAGCGTGAAGGATCAGCGCGCCAGAATCTATCGAAGAGTCTCTCTGATTCTCGCTCGGTAAATCCGATTCCATAATCGCGAACACCAACGGCTACTTCCCGCTCGCTCTGGCGAACAGTGATGTCAATTGAATTTCCCTCACTGTGATCGATGGCATTAGATATCAAGTTGCGCATCACTCGTTCGATGCGGCGCGGATCCACCATTGCAACGACAGGACCTTCCGAGAAATCAGTTCTAATCTGACTCATATTTCCAATATGGAGTTGATCGACGGTCTGGATAACCAAGTTCTTAATATCGGTCTCTTTGAGTTCCAAAATCGAGGCATTTGCATCAAATCGACTGACCTCGAGCAAATCTGTAAGGAGAGTTTCAAAACGCGCGATCTGTGACTGAAGTAGCTCGGCGCTTCGGGCTGCCGCTGGATCCATCTTCCCTTTATTTTCCGCAATAACTTCTGAAGCCATGCGGATAGTGGTTAATGGAGTGCGAAGCTCGTGAGAGACATCTGAGACGAAACGTTGCTGCAGCCGTGAGAGATTCTCCAGCCTTGAAATCTGCTGCTGCATGGATACAGCCATCTCATTGAAAGAGATAGCCAAGCGAGCCATCTCATCTTCTCCTGAGACATGCATTCTTCGGTTCAAATCACCTGCGGTCAGCTGCTCTGCAATCTCAGCCGCATCGCGTACTGGGTTGATAGCTTGGCGAATCACATACCAAGAGATGCCGCCGATCATAAAGATTAACAAGAAGCCGGCGAAGAGTAAGAGTTGCCCGATGAAGTCAACGATGGTTTGTTGTTCCTTAAGCAAAAATACGTAGTACAACTCATATGGAGATTGCGGCGGAACCTCAACTACGTGACCGACAATGATTGCGGACTTCTTACTTCCATCTTTAAAAGTAATGTCTCCGCGAACCCATTGCGTCAAACCTGTTTTGCGAACTGTAGCTCTCAAACTCGCTGGTATTGAGGAAATTTCAACATTACCTGAGGCGCTACTATATTTATCGTTGCTCTTATTTGCCAAAGGTGAGCCGATGAAGACAACTTCGCGTGGGGTTGTAGCCACAGCTAAATCACTTGCATTTAAAATTCGATTAACAACAATTGGAAGCTTCAGCGAGACGAGATAGAGGGTCGCATCTAATTGACCTTGTGCATACTCATAGAGCGATAGCGCTTCTGAAACTGATTCATTGGTCTTTTCTCGGAAGATTCCATTAGAGATTTGAATGAAGAGAATGCTTCCGACAAGAGAAATCAAAATGATTGAAAGTAAAAAGGTAGTACTGATGACGCGAAAGAGGATAGAGCTCCTCCACTTCACGCCAAGCCATCTCATACCTGACTCGTTCCCGCCTTATAACCAACTCCGCGAACGGTAAGCACTACTTGAGGTTCATCTACATCTTCCTCGATCTTTGCACGAAGGCGTTGCACATGAACATTCACTAAGCGGGTATCGGCAGCCTGCTGATATCCCCAAACCTCGCTCAGTAATGCGTCACGGGTGAAGACTCGTCCTGGTTCTTTGGCAAGGGCGACGAGCAGATCAAATTCCAGTCGCGTCAGTGGAATGGTCTTGCCATTTCGAATGATGGTGTGAGCAACTTGATCGATGGTTATATCGCAAATGCGAAGGGTCGTTGAGCTCTCTGAATTTGAACGGCGTAGGCGAACTTTGATACGCGCAACTAACTCTGATGGGTTAAAGGGCTTCACCATGTAATCATCGGCGCCAGCTTCAAGACCCTTCACAACATCGTAACTATCGCCCTTTGCGGTGAGCATCACGATTGGCACCATGGATTTTTCACGGATTAAAGTGCAGACCTCAATGCCGCTCAGCCCAGGAAGCATCACATCAAGAAGAACGAGATCGGGTTGATGCGAGTTAAAAATATTCATCACTTGATCGCCAGAGTTGACGAGGTCAACCTCAAAGCCGGAGCCCGTTAGGACAATTCCCAACATTTCCGCCAAATCTTGGTCGTCATCGACGACCATGATGAGTGTCATTAGGAACCGTGCTCCCAGGAGTTCAAATAGAGCTCTTGTGCCGGTGTAAGTACATCAATTGCGACTCCCATGCTGGCGAGCTTCAAGCGCGCTACTTCCTTATCGATCTCGGTTGGGACGTCGTGTAGCCCAGCGCCGAGTGAGGCAGCTGCCTTAACGAGCCATTCCGCTGTCAGAGCTTGATCCGAGAAGGACATATCCATAACAGAGGCTGGGTGACCTTCGGCAGCTCCAAGGTTTACAAGGCGACCCTCTGCAATCAAAAGCATGCGGCGGCCATCGGCGAGCACGTACTCATCGGTCTGGTGACGAATCTTCTTATTCTTTTGCGCCGCATTCTTCTCAAGCCATGCAACATCAATTTCAATATCGAAGTGGCCAGAGTTAGCGAAGATTGCGCCATCTTTCATGACGGCAAAATGTTCTTCGCGAAGCACATCGCGGTTGCCGGTGACGGTAATGAAGAAGTCACCAATCTTTGCCGCTTCCAGAGAGTTCATGACGCGATAGCCCTGCATCAGTGCATCAAGCGCCTTTGTTGGATCAATCTCTGTAACGACAACATTTGCGCCCATACCGCGAGCACGTTCTGCAACGCCCTTACCGCAATAACCAAAACCGCAGACAACAACTGTTGCTCCCGCGATTAGCCCATTGGTTGCACGGAAAATTGCATCCATTGTGGATTGACCTGTGCCAAAGCGGTTATCAAACATGTGCTTCGTATCGGTGTCATTCACGGCGATCATAGGAAATTTGAGTGCGCCATCTTTTGTCATCTGGCTCAAACGAATCACACCAGTAGTTGTCTCTTCGCAACCACCCATAATTCCATCGAGTAATTCTGTGCGTGAGGTGTGCAATGTATTTACAAGGTCGCAACCATCATCAAAAACTAGATTTGGTTTGATATCAAGAGCTGCATTGAGATGGCGGTAATAACCATCGCGATCAACTGCATTATGGGCAAAAACATTGATTCCATATTCATGAACAAGTGCTGCAGCGGTGTCGTCTTGGGTCGAAAGTGGGTTCGATGCGCAGAGAGCGAGTTCAGCTCCGCCGGCCTTTAAGGCGCGCATAAGGTTTGCTGTCTCAGTTGTGACGTGCATGCAAGCGGCGATGCGAATTCCAGTAAAAGGCTTCTCGGCTTCAAAGCGTTCTTTAATTTGTGCAAGCACAGGCATATTGCGCTCTGCCCATTCAATGCGCTTCTTACCTTCAGCAGCTAACGCTGCATTTTTGATGTCATGACCGACTGTTGTTTCAACTGACACAAGAACTCCTTCGAACCTTTGGTGACGTGCGGCTTGCTTGCCTAATAAGGACGTCCGTAAGCGCAAAGGTTACCCGATGAGCGCCAAGACCCTCATCTGAACCTCTTTGAGGAGCTTTGGGGTGTGAGCCTCAACATTAAGTCGAAGCAGTGGCTCAGTATTGGAGGGGCGAACATTGAACCACCAGTCAGGCCCTTCAACCGTGATGCCATCTAGTTCATCCACAGGGAACTCTGAAGCAAAGCGATCCTTAATGAGTTGAACGCTCTTTGCTGGATCTTCAACTGTGGTGTTTATCTCCCCACTTGAGAAATATCGATTAAGGGGCGCAAGCAACTCGGAGAGCGGAAGATCAGAGTGCGAGAGTTCGGCGATGGCAAAGAGAGCTGCGAGGGCTCCGGAATCCGCTCTCCAAAAATCACTAAAGTAAAAATGCCCAGAGTGCTCGCCCCCGAATACCGCCCCACTTTCAGCCATCATCTTCTTGATATAAGAATGACCAACGCGAGAGCGCAAGGACTTTCCCCCATGCTCTTCTACTATCTCAGGCACAGCTTTGGATGAGATGAGGTTGTAAATGATTGTTGAACCCGGACGCCTCTTTAATTCGCGAATAGCGATGAGAGAGGTGAGCGCCGAAGGATTTACCAGCTGTCCAAGTTCATCAACCAGAAAACATCTATCAGCATCTCCGTCGAAGGCTAGGCCTATATCTGCCTTCTCCTTTTTTACCGCTTTAACAAGATCGACAAGATTCTTGGGATCTATTGGATTTGCTTCATGGTTTGGGAAATTTCCGTCGAGTTCAAAGTAGAGCGGAATTAACTCGACATTTAAACGAGACATTAGCGCTGGAGCAGTAAAGCCAGCCATTCCATTTCCCGCATCGACTACAACTTTCAATTTACGTCCGGCGGTAAATTCATCATCACCAAAGAGGCTAAGGAGAAAATCAACGTAATCGTTAAGAAGTTCGCGCTCTGTTGTGACACCGATTGGACCTAACTTCATTGGGATCTCGCGAGACATCAGATCTTTGATGCGCAGCAGCCCAGATTCCGCGCCGATTGGGCGAGCGCCAGATTTTGCCAATTTAATTCCATTGTAAGCAGCAGGATTGTGGCTTGCCGTAAACATCGCTCCCGGCAAATTGAGTGAACCTGAGGCGAAGTACAACATGTCGGTTGACGCCAGGCCGATTCTGATTGCATCAATGCCTTGAGAATTTAATCCATCAGTAAAGGCGGTGGCCAAATCATCAGAAGATGGTCGCATATCCTCACCGACCACAACGGTTGCTGGCTCTCGCTCTTCGATGAGGTACTGCGCAAATGCGGTTCCCAGGAGAAAAGTAAACTCAGGAGTTATCTGCTCATCCACCAACCCACGAATGTCATAAGCCTTGATGACTGCATCTAATTGGGCGCGGGTGAACATGAGGGAAATCTACTTGAGTTTTGGGGGCTTAAAAAAACTAATTTGATGGAATTGCGCGAAGGTGACCGCGCCTTCCGATCTCGGGCTGCGCAGGTTGTGCGGGAGTTGGGGTTATCTGCTGGTTTCCAACCTCACGCACTGCGTTCGCGATTGCCATCAAGTCATCCTCACTTGGGCCCATGAGATCTGACTCTGGTTCTAGATTGATTGCCTTCCACCCATTGGGCAGAGTGAGCTTTTCGCTGTGGGTTGCACAAAGATCGTATGAATGCGGCTCAGCGTATGTCGCTAGAGGACCTAGAACCGCGGTTGAATCCGCGTACACATAGGTCAGGGTCTTTATCGCTGGCAGATTACAACTAGCGCGCGAACAGGTACGGCTTGAGCGGTTATGTGTTCGCATAATTGAGAGATTAGTGCCTACCGACCAGGAAGTGGTGGATTTAGTGCCACCTGGTGGCTTTAGTGGCGTGCCAAGGCTCGCAGATCTTCCTGAGGAGTATGAGCCCTTGAAACCAGTTGATTTGGAAGCAGCGGAAGATAATTCAGACCACCACCAACATTGGAGACCAACGCGCCTCCATAAACCGGGTTCTTAGTCAGGATGGTAAAGCTGACTCCATTGAGTGCGCCAATCGGGTGCCAGAGCGCAGAAGTATCTCCGTAGATCATGATGCTCTGTGATCTCCCGTGCATGTCAATCCAATTTGCACGAAGCGCTGGTGAGCTCCCCACAAATAAGAAATTGGCGGCCGACCCCGCCAGATTGATCTTGAAATTACTTAATGGGGTCAATTGGTTTGCCCAAGCGAAATCTGTTCCGCCGGTCGTAGTTCGAGTTAGTGCAGAGGCAAATATCGGTTGATCTGAAGAAATCTCAATGCCATATGGCGTTGAAAGAGAGATCTGTGGCAGCGATACATCAACAACCTTTTGATGATGAACTGGGTAAGAATCAAAACCCAAAGGCGTAAATTTTCCTCCGCCCGAATACATGGAGAGATGCACATTTGCATCGATATTTCCTGGAACCAGAAAACGCAGTGTGGTAGCCGCTTTGGTGGACGATCCATAGAGCCCGGCCAAATAACTAGTGGTCGCGGGTGCGGCAACAGCTGTTACAAAACTTGCGCCGAGATCTTTTAACCCATTAACTCGGTGATCAAGGAGATAGGAAGTTACGCGACCAGAATCTGTGACGACGTGAAGTGCCACTGATTCTTCCCCCGGTGCGATGCTGGAGAGTTTGAGATTTGCTGACGAGTTTGCTTTAACTCTCACCGAGATTGGCGCTAAGGCTCCCTTGGCGCCAAAGGGATTTATCTGAACGGTGGAATCGCTCAGACCGCTATTAATTATTTGCAGGATTCCTTGGCTCGTGACACTTGCAGAACCTCCAATGAACCATTGATCCGCGCCGCCAACGCTACAAACGGTATCCGCAGTACTTGAGCCAGATATTGATTCGAATGCAACCTCAGAGCCGGGATTGCCGCTCACAAATGTTGGTGTTGATGATCCACGAACTACCACGTTCTTCTGGCCGTGCAGTGTGATGGTCTTACCTGATACCAAACCAGTCGATAATCCTTTTGTTGGCAGCGAGATGCTTTCGGTTCCCCCACCTACAGCTGAAGGACAGACAACCGCTGGATAACTGCGATCCAAAGTGATGTGAGCCTTCGCCTGTGGAACCAGAGTGGCAAGAGCAACTGCTCCACCGATAAGTAAGGGTCCGCGAGTAACGAAGAGAAAAGTTTTAAATTTCATGGCTACACCAATTCCTCAAGCGGAACTTGGCGGCGCTTTCGACCAGACGGTAGTGCCATAACTACAGCTATAAGCAAGGTTAAGAGCTCGAGGGAGATGAGCGCGCGATGCGTGGTTCCGTCAAAGAGCACGGTCACCTTTCCACTTGCAGGAAGGGTGAAAATCGGAAGCCCACTGTCAGCATGCTCAAGTGGAATATTTACACCGTTTAAAATCAATCGCCATCCGCGGTCATATTTCTCCGCCAAGGTAACTCTGCCGGGGCTCGTTGTTACTCCTAGCGCACCGACATCTCCCGCTGGAATCATCGCGCTCTTACCCGCACTATTGAGTAGCGCTACGCGAGGAGAAGAGCCGACGATGTGCCACACAATTCCAATTGGAGTGGCTGACATCCGAGTGAAACCTCCGACACCATCGATCAATCGCGCAAGATCTTGAGTTACTGGAGCGCGCAAGAAGAGATATTGAATTCCGAAACTGCCCAGTACCTTCGCAGAGGTCAACCCACTTCCTGCAACAAGTTCACTCACCGCGTTATTAATTTGCGGAGGCGTCGCAGTGGCCACATCCGCATCACCAAGTGTCAAAGGATTTCCTCGGGAGATAAAGAAGGTGGTGGCGCTCGAACTTGATTCGAGGACGAGGGTTTTAGGTTTTGCTGGGCTCTGGGCGAGCGAAGAGACAAAGGCAGGAACAACATCGACTTGATCTGATTGAACCAGTGAAGTTGATTGGCCTACCAATATCCAGCCTGCAATTACGGCGGTGCTGAGAATTGATACCAGAGTGGCAATTGCAATCGCGAAGTGGCCTAAGCCCAAATTGCGAATGCGTAGATTGGGAACCACATTGCCGATAACCACGAGCATTGGCGGCACTAAGACGATGGTGATGATGAGAAAAGCGGTTCCTACAAAGACGGGTTCAGAGGCCCCGTGTCCTGGAATATGAAAATCGTTAAGCAAAATCGCCACCGCAAGTACGGAGGAGCTGATGAGCGAGGCCCTGCGCATAGAGCGTACGAAGAAGCTAAAGAGGAGGAGGAATGGAACGGGGGCTATTACCCACCATGGTGGCGAGCCCGCTCCACCAGGATTATTAAGAAGTGTCTGGAGCGTTCCACCATTGAGGATTGGAATTCCTGGAGCCACTAGGAATTGAGTTGGGTGAAGCAATGCACCCAGGGACCACGGAAGCGAGAGCAGGAAGGAGGTGAGCACTACTGCTAGGCGCCTATTAACGGGAGCGAATGCATCGCTCTCCATTAAATCAATCCAACCAGCTGCCCTATCAGCGGAGCGATAGACCTCCATAGCAGAGGCGACAAGGTAGGTAATGTGAAAGAGCAACCATGCTGCAAGCAGAATTGGAGAGAAGGTGCAGACCAGAGTCACAAGAAGAGTTAATGAGAATATCCGGCGCCACGTAATAGCGGTTATATCTAGCATTAAAGGTTTTAAAAAGATAAAGAGTGGGGCAAATAGATACAAGATCAAGATGTCGATACGCCCTTGGTTGAGAGAACTCCACAAGAGCGGGGTTAATACATAAATCAATCCACCAAAGGTTGACATGCCTTCTGGAATGCCAATGCGCCGCAGAGAGGTAACAAAGATAACAAATGCCAAGGGAGGAGTTAAGAGGAAGAGCAAGGTAACGAAGAGTGAGAGATGGCCGAGCGTGACAAGAGATGCAATTCCAACAACTGGCATCCATGGAGGTGAGGCGACTGCAGAACCCAATCCAACGAGGTGCCACGCCTGTGCATAATTTCGAAGCAGGTCGACACCGCTCGCAGGAATGAATCCAAGTGCGCCGCCGGAGAGTGAACCAAATCGGGCACGTGCTGAAATGAGAGATAAGAAGACAATGGCGATCAATGCAAGTGAATCAGGCCGACGAACAATTCCGCGAAGGAGAGATCTCTTTGCGGGCGGTGCAAAATCTGGTTCATCAAAATCTTCACTCATCACTCCGAGATCGGAGTAAGAGCGGGCGAGATCAGAAGGCTCTTCAACGTGAGCGCCCTTTAATTTCAAAGCGATCGTATTTGAGACTCGATCGAGTCCAGCTCGAATTTGGCTTCCGCGCGGTGGAATGAAAGGTGCAACGACCGCGGGTGTGAGCAAGCGTTTTTTGCGGCGTGCTCGTCTGGCCTTAATGAGATCTGCTGGATGGATGATTAAGAGCGCGACAGCCGCAATCTCATCACCGGCATAACCGGGCAATTTTGCAAGTAGATCGAAGATAACGCGGAGCAAGCTCGTGCCAATGAGTTGGAAAGTGAGCCAAGGCAGCATCCACCAGGAAGCATTTGCAAGTACGACATAGGCAGCATTTCTACGATCTAATAATAATGGGCGATGTAAGAATGCTTCAGAAACATCAACAACTCTTCGCTCACTCGCTGAGGCCTCTGCATGGAATGCACTTGCTGCGCCCACACACACTGCACCGAAACCTGCGACGCGAGCTCTCCACCCCAAATCAACATCATCACGAAAGAGTGCGAGGTTGGGATCTAATCCGCCCAACTCTTCAAAAGCTGCGCGACGAACCAACATGCCTGCGGTACTGACTGAGAGGACTTCTTTTATCTCATCATGTTGACCTTGATCTTGTTCGCGCGGTTCTAATCCCGTCCACCGCGCCCCATTCGGCGCGATTGAAACTCCAACCTCGAGGAGATGATCGCGGTCATACCATCCCAATAACTTTGGACCGGCGATAACAACTTGAGGTCGATCATGTAAAGCCGTTAAGAGAAGTTGCAGTGCATCTTTAGCCGGGGCGCAGTCGTCATGAATAAACCAGAGACATTCGTGGGCAGCGTCGATTTGGTCGTGCAATTTTGGTGAATGTTCAAGAGCAACTTCAATCGCATCTCCAAAACCAATATCACGATCAGCAGAGATGTAAGTGATTCCTGCTGCACGTAAGAGTTTAGGAGAAGCATCAAGAGAACCGGTATCAACTGCAATGATGCGGTCAATCCGCCTAGTTTGAGAAGAGAGGGCGGCGATGACTTCAGGGAGCCAGGTGGCACCATCATGCGTTACAACAATTGCGGTTACAAAAAATTTAGAGAGGTCTACATCAGTTGAGGTTGGGTGAAGCGAATTTTGCGCGGCCATTATTTGGCACCCTTAAGAAAGAGAGCGTATGAATTAAGCCGAGCGGCGCTTGAGGCGACGGCGCTCTCTCTCAGAGAGGCCTCCCCAAATTCCAAAGCGCTCATCATGACCTAGAGCGTATTCCAAGCATTCGGATCGAACATCACAGGAGAGGCAGACCCGCTTAGCTTCACGCGTGGAGCCACCCTTTTCAGGGAAGAAAGCTTCAGGATCGGTCTGGGCGCACAGTGCGCGCTCCTGCCAAGAGAGGTCTGGATTTGCAGAGCCAGAATTGCCCATACTTGTAAGACCACCCATTCCAAAATCTCCTTGAGATGCGACCTGGCGATCTGACATACGAACTCCTCAAACTCTTCGGCGCATAGCTAGAGATTAAATGCGGCTTGGGTGAATTACACGCGTGTTATTACTGAGAGTCAAGTCCAGGAGGTTATTTTTTTCCTGAAAAGCCAAAAAATTGCCCGGAGGCTAGGAAACCTGCAGGAATCTCGCTATTTGCAGCTACAAAGGTATTCACCAGTTGGCAATTCTCACCAATTCGAGTATTAGCACCGATTACCGATCCCGCAATTGTTGCCCCTGCCCCGACGGTTGCTCCATGGCTTATAAGTGAGCCGGAGTGAATCTGCGCACCTTCGCCAATCTTTGCTGAGGTCGAAATCAATGACCCTGAAAGGCGCTGATACGCGCCACCTTCAAGTAACTCCTCAAAGGCGATCGAGTGCGCACGCCCTGAAATGAGATCGGAGGTGGCATTTAATAAGGCGCTTGGAGTACCGATATCTAGCCAGTAGGAAGAATCTAAGTAGCCAGAGAGAAGAGCCCCATCAGCCAGGAGTTCTGGGAACGTCTCTCGCTCTACGCTGACAACCTGGCCATCTGGAATTCGCTCAAAGACCTGACGGTTAAATATGTAGCAGCCAGCATTAATGATCTTTGTTGGCGGATTTTCCATCTTCTCATTGAAGGTGAGAATTCGATTCCCATCCATCTCCACAACTCCAAAGGCTCTGGCATCAATAACTTCAGTGAGGTGCAGTGTTACATCAGCTCCTGACTTTTGGTGAAGAGCAAGTTGCGACCTCAGATCATGACTACTTAGTACATCGCCGTTGAAAATAAATACTGGCCCATCTCCGGTCAGGGATTTTGAGGCATTTAAAATTGCCCCTCCTGTCCCTAGCGCTTTCTCTTCAACGGCATATGAAATCTTGATGCCAAATCGTTCCCCATCACCAAAGTAGGGTTCGAAGACTTCGGCGAGATACGAAGTTGCTAAAACTATTTCGGTTATTCCGGCTTCGCGCGCCTTCACAATCTGGTGCTCTGTAAATGGAATTCCTGCAACTGACAACATAGGTTTTGGAGTGAGTTCAGTGAGTGGGGCGAGGCGGGTGCCAAAACCGCCTACCAACAAGATTGCCGAATTGCTCATAAAAGCCACTATTTAACTAAGAATTCGAGCTGCCGCTGCAGCAATCTGTTCATCGGTAGCAGTTAGCGCGATTCGGATGTACTTCTCTCCGGCAGCGCCATAGAAACTTCCTGGGGTCACCAGAATTCCTAGCTCTGCAAAGAATGCGACGGATTCAAAATCTCGCTCTCCTCGGGTGCACCAGATATAAAGGCCTGCTTCACTATGCTCGATTGTGTATCCCAGTTTTGAAAGCGCTGGCCTTAAAATTTCACGACGTTTTGCATAACGCTCTGCTTGCTCATGAACATGGATTTCATCACCGAGCGCTGCAACCATCGCTGCTTGTACAGGTGCTGGAACCAGTAAGCCAGAGTGTTTACGGATCTCACGAATCTTTGCAATCAGAGCGGGATCCCCCACAATCAATCCACCTCGGTAGCCCGCAAAGTTAGATCTCTTAGAAAGGGAGTGGAGGGCGAGAAGATTCTTATTCTCTCCATCGGCAACGTTCAAAATAGAGATTGGTTTGAGGCCATCTTTGGATGCTGGGAAATTGAAGTAACACTCATCGCTGGCGACTACGGCGCCAGTTCTCTTCGAATACTCAATGACGCTTTCCAAATCCTCGCGCGGAGAAATTCGACCAGTGGGATTAGAGGGGGAATTGATCCAGACCAAATCTGCTGATGGCCAGTGCGAAACGTTGAAATCAACTGGCTCATGCTCCGCTCCAGCAAGGATGGCTCCTACCAAATAGGTTGGGTAGGCAATCTCCGGATATAGAACTTTCTTGGCTTCGAGTTGAAAAGCCAAATTAGCAACAACCTCTTTAGATCCAATGCTCGGTAGAACATCGAAATCGCCACTTGCTCCTAGAACAGAGGAAGCCCAGGTTCGCATAGCATCGCGAAGTGCTGATGATCCGATAGTTAATGGATATCCAGGGGCATTGGAGTGTTCGATAAGAGCCTGTTGTACAAAATCTGGGGTGGGATCTACAGGCGTCCCCACTGAGAGATCGATAATGCCGCCGGCATGCTCTTTAGCGCGAGCGCCATATGGAGCTAGCAGATCCCAGGGAAAATCCAGGAGTTTGATTCTTTACTCGCCAGCCTTAGGCAGAGCTACAACCGTTGGATGGTCTGCATCGGTTGCTCCGACTTTGCTGGCGCCGCCAGGAGAGCCGATTGTCTGGAAGAAACCAGAATTAATCTCGCCGTACTGCTTCCACTCTCCAGGGACGTCATCCTCGTAATAGATGGCTTCCACAGGGCAAACAGGCTCACATGCACCGCAATCAACGCACTCATCAGGTTGGATGTAAAGCATGCGATTGCCCTCGTAAATACAATCAACGGGGCACTCCTCGATGCAGGACTTATCTTTCACATCAACACAAGGTTGGGCGATTACGTATGTCACGTCAATCCTTTCAAGTAGCGGTTCCTATCAACTGCGGAACAATATTCGTTTAGAGGGCAACAGGTAAGTGCCACAATAGGTAGAGAATAGTGGATAGAGGAGCATTTCAATGAGTGAGGAGCTACCCATGGAGGCGTTAGCCCCCACCGCCGAGAACATCGGCCAACGGGTAAGTATCCGCTCACACGACCCTGAAGGTGGCTTTAGGGACCTTCTGGGCCATCTTGTCAGCCTCAACCAGGTACGTAAGAAGGATGGGCAGATCATCACCTTTGAGCCATCGAAGATTCATCTCTGGAAGGTGGTTCCAGATACCAGCCTCCAAACTGGCATTTTTCTCTATGACACCAAGAGCCGTCAGGAACAAGAACTCGTCATCAGCGACGGGCGGGCTCTACGCCTTTACTCATGCGGTCCGACGGTTTACCGAGATGCACATGTAGGAAATTTGCGAACATTCTTACTCGCCGATCTCATAACGCGTCTTGTAAAGGTGAGCGGCTACAAAGTTCATAGCGTTCAAAATATTACCGATGTAGGTCACATGAATGACGACCTTGACGTTGATCTCTCAGCTGAAACAAGTGAAGACAAAGTTCTCACTCAAGCGAAGTTAGAACATAAAGATCCCTTCGCTTTAGCCAGATCCTACGAAGCAAAGTTTCACCATGATCTGGAACGCTTAGGCATCAAGAGCGCAGATGTCTATCCACGGGCGAGTGAGAGCATTGAACTTATGCTCCGCTTGATTCAGCAACTCATAGATTCTGAGCATGCATATCTCGGAGAAGATGGCTCGGTCTACTTCGCCGCCAACACCTTTGAAAGTTATGGAGCGTTAAGCGGAAATAAATTAAACGAATTAGTTCCAGGTCATCGCTATGAGTACACAGGAGATGGAGCAAAACGCTTTCACGCGGATTGGGCGCTCTGGAAGTCGGCTGGTAATCGCTCTGAGATGGTTTGGGATTCTCCATGGGGTTCAGGCTTTCCTGGTTGGCATATTGAATGTTCGGCGATGTCCCTTCACTTTCTCAAAGGACATGTGGATTTACATATTGGTGGAATTGATCTTCGCTTCCCCCATCATGAAAATGAGAGAGCGCAGAGCAATTGCGCTTCGATGAGCGAGGTCACTGATCTATGGATGCACGGAGAGCATCTGCTCTTTGAAGGTCGCAAAATGTCTAAAAGTGCAGGAAATGTCGTACTTCTCGAAGATATCGTGAACCGTGGATTTGATCCATTAGCCCTCCGTCTAGTCTTTCTAGAAAATAGATATCGCAGTCAGATGGATCTCAATTGGGATCAGATTGCCGCAGCCGATTCCACCCTCAGCCGTTGGCGAAATAAGTATCAAGAGTGGTCCAGTGATGAAGCGCCAAATGAACAACTCGTAGTCAGTGAGTTGATTGATTCAATCCTCGCAACCCTTCGCGATGACTTAGACACTCCCCGCGCCATTGTGCAATTGAGAGCCCTAGAGCGAGAGCAGGCGCTCTCCGATAAGAGCAAGGCGCAGGTATTTGCCGCCGTTGATGAATTCTTTGGGTTAGATCTCACGCGCCCAGCCATCACCGTTGAGTTAAGCCCTGAAATTCAAGCGCTGATAGATGAGCGACGTAACGCACGCGCACTTAAAGACTTTGCTAAGAGCGATGCGCTGCGCGATCAACTCTTAGCTCTCAAGATAGCTGTTAAAGATGGAGTTAATGGGATGAGCTGGGAAGTTATTCCGTAATTTCAGCGACCCCTGCAAATAAATCAAGCTCTCTTCCATTCTTATCGTAAGGAGCGGCTGCATCTCCCTTTACGCGAATGTAATACTCAGTTCCAGAAATCTTTGTTGCTAAGCGCTTTGAAAACTTAAATAGATTTCCATGGATGATTAACTGAGTTTTGTGTGCGTTGAGTGCGGCAAGTTTATGGGGAAGGAATTTCTCCCCATCGAACTTCGTAGTCACAATTCCATCTGCCTTCACAAAGGGTAGAGCCAACCATTGCGACGGCACATAATTAAAGAAACGAATCAAGAATTGGATGAGGGGATTCGTACTGGTCAAACTTCCGTGCAGTGCCGAGCGGGGGATTGCACTCCAATAAATCTTGGAGATCTCCCAACTCTCACCACTTCCAAATGTTGGGTCCGCAGCTAACTCTGCCGCACGCATTGAAATCTGGTGAGCCTTGATGTGATCGGGGTGGCCATATCCCCCAAACTCATCATAGGAAATAAGAACGTGTGGCTTGCGATCTCGGATGATGGTAACCAATCGGCTCGCCGCCTCATCAAGCTCTGCCTTCCAAAAACTTTCTGGGTGCTCATTTGGGGTTGTACCCATCATTCCGCTATCGCGATATTGGCGCTCGGGATTGCCAAGAAAAAGGTGATCGCTCACTCCGAGTTCTTTCATCGCCGCTTCGAGCTCGATCTCACGATAAGGACCCAGAGCATTTTCGCGAGCTGCTGCAAGGTGCGCTAAATCTGGCACTAGAACTTCGCCCTCTTCACCACGGGTGCATGTAACCAAAGTGACGCCCACTCCAGCAGCAACATAGGCAGCCATCGTCGCACCGTTGTTAATAGTTTCATCATCCGGGTGGGCATGGACTAAGAGAAGTCGCTTTGCTGGCTGCTGATTCATGCGCTCATTATGAATGATGGGATAGCATCGTGCTAATGAACGAGGAAAAAGTTCGCCTACCCCGCGACGAGAGACGCGCGACGCTCTTAACCGCGGCGCTTGAGGTGTTCACGGCCGCTGGCTACCACGCTGCAGCGATGGATGAAATTGCAGATCAGGCAAATGTCAGCAAGCCGGTCCTCTATCAACATTTTCCTTCAAAGTTAGATCTCTATTTAGCAGTTCTCGATATTCACTGCGAGTACCTGGTCACGGATATTCGAGCTGCCGTCGCATCCACCACCGATAACGCTGGTCGAGTTTTAGCCACTGTAAATGCCTACTTTGATTTCATAAATCGCGAAGGTGAAGCATTTAGGTTGCTCTTTGAAAGCGACATGGCCGTAGAGCCTCAGGTTCGCGAGCGACTTAACAAGATGTCGTACGACTGCGCGCTAGCTTTCAGTGAGGCAATTACAACTGATACTGGAATCTCTCAGGAATCAGCGATGATGCTCGCCGTCGGACTTATCGGTACTGCGCAGACAACTGCCAGACATTGGTTAGCACGCGATGGCAAGATTGATCGCGACCTGGCGGTGAAGTTGGTGGCAAGCCTGCAATGGCGCGGAATTTCAGGTTTCCGTCGTATCAGCAAGCCACTAAACTCATAACATGGCAAAAAAAGAATCAGCAGATAAAACAACCGTCCGCGTTGGAATAAGCGAGACCTCACAAGAACTTCACTTTGAAGTTGCAATGGCATCAGAGAAAGTTATCGAGCTTGCCAAAGAAGCGATTGCTGGGAATAAGACTTTGGAACTTACTGATCTTAAAGATCGAGTGATTTTGGTTCCGGCTGGAAAGATTTCATATCTCGAAATCGGCGATGCAACTGATCAAAAAGTCGGATTTACCTCTTTATAACTCGACGCGCATTAGCCCGCGCCTCTAACTTTTCAAACTCAGCAAGCTCAGTTTCGCACTCTGCTAACTGGTTGAGTTTGCCGTTGCCGTGATAATCACTTGAGCCGGTTTTGACTAGCCCATATTCATCGGCGATTTGAGAGAGCAATTCGCGGTTTGGCAAGGTGTGGTCGCGGTGAAAGACTTCAATTCCATCAAGTCCAGCCTGCACATAACTCTCAAAACTATCGATGGAAACCACCCTCCCGCGAAGTGAAGACATGGCATGGGCAATCACAGCTACTCCACCTGCCGCCTTGATATGAGCGATAGCAACTTCTGGAGTCGGCGAATAGTGCGAGACGTAAAAAGGTGAATCATTGTGAAGGATCTCCGCAAAGACTTGATCGCGCGACTTCATATATCCCTTAGCTACCAGGGCATCCGCGAGGTGCGGCCTTCCCAGAGTTGCTCCATCACTTAATTGCGCTTCAACATCCTCCATCGAAATTTCATAGTTAGCGGCGTTGAGTCTGGCGACTATCTTCGCCATGCGACCAAT
The DNA here is from genome assembly GCA_903891755.1 of uncultured Actinomycetes bacterium. Classification (GTDB taxonomy): domain Bacteria; phylum Actinomycetota; class Actinomycetes; order Nanopelagicales; family Nanopelagicaceae; genus PALSA-747. The sequence continues at coordinate 18,658 of CAITFY010000123.1, forward strand.
TCTGTTATCGCGAGTTCTAGCCATCATCTCGGATAACTCTTGATTTTCGCGATCAAATAAGAGACCAAGCATGTGAACGCTGATGCCATCGGCGGTCTGACAAGAGATCTCAGCGCCAAGAATCAGAGAGAGTCCTGGACGAAGATGAGCGGTGGCTTCATCCCATCCAGCAACAGTGTCGTGATCAGTCAGTGCAATTCCAGTGAGCCCAGCTGCATGTGCCTTATTGATGAGGTGCGTTGGGGTATCGGTGCCATCACTAAAATTAGAATGGGTATGAAGGTCAATCACTTTCAGCCTTATTTCTTAATACAAATATCGCGCAACCAATCAGCAATCCTATAATTCCTGGAATTGTTCCAGCAGATGGGCGTTGATGTAACCACGCCCAAGCAATGATTGCTGAGACGGGAACTTCAAAGAAAACAATAAGAGAGACAACAACTGGAGAGACCCTCTTGAGCGTCATATTAAAGAGTGTATGTCCGAGGAATTGCGCGCCAACGATGAGACCTAAGAGATAGAGCCACTGCACTCCTGGAAAATGCAGAAGCGCGGTGCCGGTGAAGAGACTCACAATCAGAGTTGTTAGTGCGCACGAAGCAAAGCAGACTGTCGTGTAGGTAGAAGTGGCGAGAGATTTCTGAACGCCAGAGCCAATGATCATGTAGGCAGCAGCAAGTGCACCGCAGAGAATCCCAAAGAGATCTCCGAGAAATGCTCTGGTAGATACCGTGAAATCAACTCCGGTAATAAGAAGTAGCGATGCAAAAGCTAAAACCATTCCAGCTAGCGATTGTGAAGAGATCTTTGCGCCTTTGAATTTCATGTAGAGCGCAGCGAATATTGGCTGAAGTGCAGCGAGAGCAGTTCCTGCTGCGACCGTTGTAAAACGCATTGAGGCGAAGAAGGCTAAGAAGTGGGCGGCGAGAAATACTCCTGCTAGAGCTGAGATGAGAAGAAGTTTGCGATTGCGCTTAGCGGTGAGCTCACCGCTCTTAATCGCGAAGGGAGCCATGATGAGAGCTCCACCTAGATTGCGCCAGAAGACCAATGTGGAGATAGGCATGGAACTCTTAGCGATAAGCGGACCAGAAGATCCAATCCCAAATATCCCAGCTATAAGGAAGGGGATATCACGACCCTGCGGAAGAGCGGTGTGCTCGTGAACTTTAGAACCCATCGATGATCGCGTCGTCAATTGAAGATGAACCAGAATTGAGCGAGAACACAGACAGCAACTATCGCAATGATCGCTCCATACAAGGAGAGAGCGCGTTTTCCGGCAGCAAATTCACCCATTAACTTCTTATCGCGGGCGATACCGAACATATAAGCAAGCAGTGGAAGTAAGAGAATGGCGTTGAGAATTTGGGAGGAGATTAAGATCCAGATGAGCGAAACCCCGGGGATCATAATTAACCCACCAGCAACCACGGTTATTGCAGCAAAGGTGAGATAGAAAAGTGGAGCCTCTTCGAACTTGTCATCAAGTGCCGCTGGCGAACCGGTCAGATCACCAACTGAGTAAGCAGTCGAAAGTGGCAAGATGGATGCGGCAAGTAGCGCTGCTCCAATAATTCCAATTGCAAAGATATCTTTAGCCAGAGTTCCAGCAAGTGGTTGTAGAGCGCGCGCCGCCTGAGAAGCATCGGTGATATTTGTGATGTGCTCATGGTTGAGAGTTGCGGCGCACGTAACGATGACAAAGAAACCGATAATTCCAGTAAGTGCAGAACCCACCCAAACATCAGCGCGAAGCAATTTGAGATCTGCTCGCGTCAGGCGCTTATCAACTGCATACGATTGAATAAAAGCTAGACCCCAAGGCGCAAGAGTCGTACCGAGCGTTGCAGTCGCAATATTTATTGCATCACGATTAAATGGCATCGAAGGCACGACCATGCCATGAAGCGCGCTCCCCCACTTTGGGTGAGACATAAATCCAGCGATGACATAAGAGATAAATACTGCCGAGAGGGCAAAGAAGACTCTCTCGGCCTTCTTAAATGTTCCCCGAAGTACCAGTCCTGAGATCAGTAATCCGGTAAGCGGCACTGTGATGTAACGCGAAATGCCAAAGAGTTGTCCAGCAGCAGCCACTCCCGCAAATTCAGCGGTCATGGTTCCAAGATTGGCCAAGATAAGCGCAACAGCGCTGAAACTTCCGGCGCGTGCTCCATATTTTTGTCGAACTAAACCGATAAGTCCTTGGCGTGTGACAACGCCAATTCGAGCTCCAAGATCTTGAAAGACAATAAGAGCGAAGGTAGATACAACAAGCACCCAGAGCATGCGGTAACCAAATTTTGCGCCGAGTTGCGAGTAGGTAGTGATACCCGCTGGATCATCATCTGAGAGCCCAGCAATCACTCCAGGTCCCATCACGGCTAGGAATGCAGCTATGCGAAGTTTGCGGCCGCTAGGGATGTTGAGTTGTGTCATGAACGCGTAACTCCACCCTGCGAGAAGAGGCCTCTGCTTTGCGAGAGAGCATCGACCAAGTCATCGGCGAGAATTCGACCAATCGGCTTGTTCTTCTCATCTATAACGATGATGGATGATCCACGGTTATTTGAAAATTCCTCGACTACTTCATCAATCGGGGTATCGATAGAGACCGCTGTTGGAAATGGCTTTGCCATCAAATCTGAAACCAAACTATCGGTCGGGGCTGCAATTAATTCAACGGTCTGAATGTGATCGAGCAGCTTGCCCTTGCCGTCGACGACAACAACGCCATCTGAGCTTTCACGCTCTCTATTTTCTACGAGCAATTTCAGCGCGTCAGCCACAGTTGCAGTGCTCTTCACAATCAAAATGTGAGTGGTCATGATTCCGCCAGCCAACTCTTCATCAAATGAAACAAGTTGACGTAATTGCTTCGCGGTACTGCTCTCCATCGCACTCAAAATGCTCTCGCGGTGTTCATCATCCAAATCGCGCAAAACTTCCGCAGATTCATCAGGTTCCATGCGGGCGAGCAACTCTGCAGATCGCTCGGCAGATAATCCGCGGAGCAGACCTTCAAGCTCATCATCTTCCATCTCTTCCAGAGCATCTGCTGCAAGATCTGGATCCAACATCTCAATCAAGGCGCCTTGTTCACGCCCTGCAAGGTCCTCAATTAAATCTGCAAGGTCAGCAGGACGAAGTTGGCTGAGAGCTGAGCGAGTTCCGGATGTCCGAACCACGCCAGTGGAATCAGTTAACGATGCGACAGATGCCCAATCGAGAACATGGTCAGGAGTTGGTCTGCGCGAGAGAGATCCTGGAAAGAGGCGACGCAAAAAGGAGACGAAGGAGATATCTACACCAACGACTCGAACCTCTTTGTTAAATGGGGCGAGGTAGAGATCAGATGTTCGAACTACGCGCAGCCCATCCACATCAACGATTTGGTGGTCAAGCACATCGGCATCTAAGAGAGATTCACCTGGTCGACGGGAGTACTGCTCAAGATTGATCTTCGTTGAGGAGAGCGTGATTGAACTTGGCGTCAGCTCTGAAATACGAGCGCCATTGATAAATGATTTGTGGTTGGCTACTTTTACGATCAGCCCAGAAACTGGCGGATATGTCTCTTCGCCATGACGAACGACCACATCTACAAGGCGACCAATTACTCGGCCATCTGGAGCAAGGACCGGGCGACCGATAAGGCCAGCTAAAGATACGAGTGAGTCTCGGACGCTCTTTCTAGATATGAGCAGGTCAGAGCGCCCAACGAGCCGCTTCGCAACGGTGTTGATTGAGGTAACTGGAGGACGCTTCACCCCGCCAGTCTACGGGCTAGCCCCCTAGGGAATGGGTGAGGTGGCTTAGGTATGAAGTGAGAGCGGGACACCCACGAGGGAGTGGGGACGGACCAATAAGGCGCCTAGTAGTTCATCAAATGAATTCTTGATGACGCCGCCTTCGGCGCTTAAAAATGCTGGCGTTCCCTGATCGCCACCATCACGTAGATGGCTATCAAATGGAATCTTGGCCAAGAGCGGGACCTCATAATTTACGAGGGACGAAAGTCGCTTGGAAGTCTCCAGACCTCCGCCGCTACCAAAGAGCGCGATTGGCTCTCCACAATGCGGGCAAGGGCTCTCAGACATATTTTCAACAACTCCAATGAGCCTCTGCTTCATCTGGAAGGCGATACGTCCTGCGCGTTCAGCAACTTCAGCGGCTGCAATTTGTGGAGTTGTAACCACCAATATTTCAGAGCGTGGGATTAATTGACCAAGTGAGATCGCAATATCTCCTGTGCCAGGTGGAAGATCAAGCAGAAGTAAATCAAGAGCGCCCCAATATGCATCGCTCATTAATTGCTCTAAAACACGATGGAGTAGCGGACCACGATATGCAATCGGATCTTCGCGGTTGGGTTTAAACATCTCCATCGAAACAACTTTTACTCCATGATTTTCTACTGGAATAAAGGTTTGATTAAGCGCAGTTGGCCTCTTATCTAAAATTCCCATGAGGCGAGGAATTGAGTGCCCATATACATCGGCATCCAAGATGCCAACATTTAAACCGCGGGCAGCAGCAGCGACTGCGAGGTTTGCGGTTACAGAAGATTTACCGACTCCACCTTTACCCGATGCAATTCCAATAACACGGGTGAGCGAATCCTCTTGAGCAAAGGGATTGAACTTCTCGCGTCCACCACGCAATAATTTTTTCACCGCTTCGAGTTGCTCTTCGCTCATCACCCCGAAATTGATCTGAACAGATTCAACTTCATCAATCGATGAAAGCGCTGTAGAAATATCTGAACCCAAGCGATCGCGCATAGGGCAGCCGCTAATGGTGAGCAAAATTCCAATGGTGGCAACACCGTTAGCGAAAGAGACAGACTCAACCATCCCCAAATCAGGAAGTGGACGCCTTAATTCAGGATCATTGACCCCAGCAAGCGCTTCATGAATCTTGGTGATGAGATCAGTGGTCATGAGAGGACTCTACGAGCGCTATTTTGAAGCGACAAGCGTGAGTTGGACCGACTTGGTCACACTGCCACGCTGGTACTTCAACGTGACGCTATCTCCAATGGAATGCGCACGAATCGCCACGATTAAATCATTAGCGGTCTCGATGTTCTGACCATCAATCGCAAGAATGATATCCCCTGCTTTTAGTCCAGCTTTCTCGGCAGGACCTCCAGCCAGAATTGCAGTGGAGATATTTGCAATCTTGGCGCCAGGTCCAGCGAAATTAGAATCCAACGACATTCCCACTATTGGATAGTGAGATGTGCCAGTCTTAATGAGTTGATCAGCCTGCTTCTTCGCCTGGTTGATCGGAATTGCAAAACCTAATCCGATTGATCCTGGTTGTCCTGAAACAGAGTTTCCTAGTGAGGCAATCGCGGAGTTAACTCCGATGACGGCACCGGTTGCATCAACTAATGGTCCACCGGAGTTACCAGGATTAATTGCTGCATCAGTCTGAAGTGCATCAATAAATGCGCTCTCACCCGCGGTGTTATCAGAGCTGGTTGTTACAGGACGATTTTTCGCTGAGATAATTCCACTTGTAACTGTTCCCTGTAGACCTAATGGTGAACCAATTGCAATAACTGGGTCTCCGACTTGAACGCCATCACTATTTCCAAGGACAAGTGCCGGTGCTCCCGTTACATCAATCTTAAGAATTGCAAGATCGTAGGATGTATCTCGACCAACTACGGTTGCGGTGTACTCCTTATTGTTTGCGAGCTTCACCGTAATCTTTGAATTATCTAAAACTGCGGCTTCAATGACGTGATTATTTGTCATGATGTAGCCATTTGATTCAATAAAAAATCCGGTGCCGGTATCAGTTCCAGAACTGGTCGTTGAATCAATTTCAACAACGGATGGAGAAACCTTCGCAGCAATTCCTGCGATGGAATTTGGGGAGCGCTCAATAACTTTATTTGAAGTGACGAGGTGCGGTGAATTATCAAATGCCGCTTTTCCAACGAGAGCTCCAACGAGGCCAGCAATAAGAGACATCGCAAGCGCCATGTACCAAGTAACCTGAAGTACTCGCTTCACTGGAAGAAGTGGAGTGAGGCTGGATGAGGAAGATTGAGAATCTGAAACCCACCACGGTGTTTGCATAGGCGGCCTCTGTACAGGTGGATTTTCTGTAGGCGCGCTCTGCGCAGTTTCTGCTTCTGTTCCTGGAGTCTCTATAGGTAGTTCTTCATCAGACATCTGCACATTATAAGTGGGTTATAGCTTTGTTGCTAGAAGTACTCCGCTACCTAAAGGCAAGATGGTGGAACTCCAACGTGAATCTTCCTTGACTGCCCTGATGCCGTCGCGACGGGAGATGCTTTCGAAATCTCGTTGCGTTGGATCAGCAACTTTTCCACCGCTAAGCGCATGGTCCACAAAAAGAATTCCGCCTGGGCGAAGTAGGCGATGCGCCTCATGAATCAAGTCCATCAAATCTGCTGCCGGTCTGATCACAACGAGGTCATAGTTGTTATCTGCAAGTTTGCCGACAACTTCCATAATAATTCCTGTGATTAATCTAAAGCGCTGTGTTGAAATACCGGACTCTTCAAAAATTGCACGCGCACTTGCCGCATGTTCTCTTTCAGTATCGATTGAGGTAAGGACAGCATCCTGAGCCGCTCCAGCAAATAACCAGAGACCACTTACTCCTGAGCCAGTGCCAATCTCAACAATGGAACGTGCCTTGAGAGATTCGACCACGAAGCGCAGTAAACCACCGACTGCAGGACTCGGATCAAGCGTGCCTAGCTCTTCAGCATTATTGCGCGCTTGCTGCATAAAGATATCTTCGCGGACATAACTTTCCGAGAATGCGGACATATCTCCGCGGTTGCCGATCATGAGAGATTTGCCAACCATTCAATAAGAAGGCGAGTGCCGAATCCGGTTCCGCCCTTTATTGATTCCCCAGCATCAACATCTGAGCGGGCTGGACCTGCAATATCCAAGTGAACCCAGTTCTGTTCGCCAACAAATTGTTCCAGGAAGAGAGCTGCAGTAACTGAACCGGCGCTGAAACTCTTTGCGGATGCATCATGATTGAAATCTGCAACGTTACTTGCAAGAGCTGGGACATAATCATCAATTAAAGGCATTGGCCAGACTCGCTCGCCAATGCGTTCTCCCGCTGCTTGAAGTCCAGCAGCTAGTGCCGGGTTGCGGGTGTACATCGCGCCATGTTGTTTACCCAAACCAAGAGTTGCAGCTCCTGTGAGTGTTGCGATGTCGAGTAAGTAGTCAGGTTTTAATTCGAGATCGGCATACGCCAATCCATCAGCAAGAACCAAACGTCCTTCTGCATCCGTGTTGATTACTTCAACCGTTGTTCCACCGTATTGTGTAATCACATCAGATGGGCGCTGCGCTGTTCCTGAAACCATATTTTCAGCGCACATCATGAGAGCAGTTATGCGAACACGAGGTTGAATCTTTGCCATAGCAACTGTCGCAGAGAGAATCGCAGCAGCACCGGCCATATCGCTCTTCATAGGAATCATGAGGTCGTAAGGACGCTTGAGCGAGATTCCACCGGTGTCATATGTAATTCCTTTGCCGACCAGTACTACATGTGGCCACTTGGAACTACCTGCGGGGGCATAATGAATTTCCACAAGATGGGGAAGGGAATTCGGCGAGGAATTTCCAACGGCTTTTAATCCACCGAAGTTCTCGAGCTCGCGACCCTTTTTCACCATAACGGAAAGCGCTGGGCTCTTACTCTTCTTAACCAGATTCTTTGCTTGTTGTGCTAACCATGCTGGGTTCTTAATGTTTGATGGAGTGTGAATGAGATCGCGCGTCGTCCAAACGGATTCTGCCAAGATCTCTGCACGCGTGATGGCGCTTTCAAGTGAGCTATCAAGAGTTAAAGAAGTTGCACCTTTTTCGCGAGCGCTCATATCGCTCTTGGAGTAATCGCTCTTTACATTCCAGCCATATTGCGAGAGTGAAAATGCAACAAGGTGAGCAACGGCAGCGTCGTACTCCCCTTCAAAACCATGAAGAAGTGAATAACCTGTTGACTTAACTTTGCGGCCGAGTGCCGAACCAGCTTTGCGCGAATCTTCAAGTGAAGCGTTACCGATGCCGAGAATGTAGAGGCGATGTAATGCACCTTTATCGGTAATCGGTACTTCAAGAATCTCTCCAGCTTTCGCGACGTAATCACGCCACTGCGAAAGGATCGTTTCGAAGGAGAGACCAAGGGCCGCGAGAGTTTTTTCAGCGAATGCGCTTGTAGATAATTCCGGTGCATCTTCATTCTTAGCGGCGAGGAGAACAACTGCGTTAAATTTCCCAAGATTGGCATCTACTAAAGAGCCGGAATGGCGAAAGAGCGGCTCAGGCAAATGCATAGCCCTGACCTTATTTCTTTACGAGTGCAACCGCTGCCTGAAGGGCGTTCCCCAAATTGGTAGCCTCTTCGACATTGAGCTCGACCACTAAACGGCCACCGCCCTCAAGCGGGATACGCATCACCAGGCTACGCGCCTCCTTGGTGACCTCCATGGGACCATCGCCAGTACGTGGTTTCATGGCTGCCATGGTGAAACTCCCTTACGTCAAGAAAAGATAAGACCTTAAGAACCTAGGGAGAAGTATCTCGCATCAGGGGAAAGGTGGGAAATCCAGCGCTGCAAAAAGGCGCTTCTTGCCCATCTCAACTACGGCCAGAACCGATTTATGCGGAACTCCGAGCTTCTGTGCTATCTCTTCTACGGGAATCCCCTTGACAACATGTAGCGAGAGAATGAAGCGCTCCTCGTCGGGCAGCGTCGCCAAGAGTTCAGCGAGAGTCGGCACCGGCTTCATAGATGGGAGATTACTAGTCGGACCATCAAAGTTGTACGGATAATCCTGCCCACGAGGCCTTTTGATAGCGTTCGCCCCATGAGTAAAGGCTACGGAAGCGGAATTGCAACCATCGCGGCTAATGGCGAGATCCTTGATTGCTGGTTCCCAAACGTCAGCCTCGAGCCCATCACCACCCCAGCTGATAGAACAGCACTTCTTGGCAGCGACTCCATTCGTGGAGTTACCAAAGAGGCTGTCGATATTGAAATCGACCTCGATGCTGCTCCAACATCAGCCGCAGATGCCTACCTCAGATTGCATCTGATCTCCCATCGTTTAGTGAAGCCTCATGGCCTCAAACTCGACGGCATCTTTGGACTTCTTACAAATGTTGTGTGGACTTCTGCGGGTCCTTGCTCACTTCTTAACTTCGAAATCACCCGTGCCAAATTACGCGCCGCCTATGGTCAAGTCACTGTTTACGGGGTGGATAAGTTTCCTCGGATGGTCGACTATGTAATTCCAGAGGGAGTTCGAATTGCAGATGGAGATCGCGTTCGCTTAGGTGCATATCTCGCACCTGGCACAACCATCATGCACGAAGGTTTCGTGAACTTTAACGCTGGCACCCTTGGTGCATCTATGGTCGAAGGACGAATCAGCGCGGGAGTTGTTGTTGGAAATGGAAGCGATGTCGGTGGCGGTGCCTCGATCATGGGAACACTCAGTGGTGGCGGTAAAGAAGTAATTTCTATCGGTGAGCGTTGCCTGCTTGGCGCTAACTCAGGTCTTGGAATTTCACTTGGAAATGATTGCGTCATTGAGTCAGGCACTTACATCACAGCAGGATCAAAGATTACATTGCCCGATGGTCAGGTAGTAAAAGCTCGTGAA
>CAITFY010000124.1 GCA_903891755.1 uncultured Actinomycetes bacterium
AAGCTGAATCGATAAGTCCAAGTGACTGTTGGATATCGATGATGTAAATACCGTTGCGCTCAGCGAAGATAAAGCGCTTCATCTTTGGATTCCAACGACGAGTCTGGTGTCCGAAGTGGACTCCGCTGTCGAGGAGTTCTCGCATTGTTACAACCGCCATGGCGGCACTCTCCTTTATTGCATGCAGTAGCGCATGCACTCGGTTGTCGAAGCGGCAATTTGCCGATTCCCTAGCATCTAGGCACCGACTTACCCTGAGGTAAGACCGAAATGGTTTCTCGCCTGAGCGAGATAGATGCGTGAAGTCAGACCTTGCGATCTGCTGGGGTAATTCTATGGGGGCGAGGTAGCGAACTTAAAATCGGGCTGAATCAGGCTATTCAGGCCCGAGGGTGCGCGGTATCGAAGGCTTTTTGGAGGCGATCGGGCGAAACATGCGTATAAATCTGGGTCGTTGCAAGAGAAGAGTGACCCAAGATCTCTTGAACCGTGCGTAAATCCGCCCCGCCTTCTAGCAGGTGGGTGGCGGCCGTGTGGCGAAGTCCGTGAGGTCCCATCTTGGAACCGACCGCAGCCATCGCTTGGTAGACCACCTCGCGAACGGTGCGCTGATCGATCCGACTCCCCCGCGACCCCAAGAAAACGGCGTTCCCGGATTTTTCGGTGGCCAGCGCAGGGCGAGCTTGGCTCAAATAATTGCGGAGCGCGCTCATCGCCGGAATCCCCACAGGGACAACTCGCTCTTTGCTTCCTTTACCCATCACCTGCAGGGTGTTTCGGGATTCATCGATAGAGCGCAGATCAAGACCGCAAATTTCCGAGACGCGAATACCCGTTGCATAGAGAACTTCGATCAGGGCCAAGTCGCGAATTGAGATGGGATGCGGATCTTCATCCACCCGGGTTTGGGCGCTGGCTAAAACAATTTCAGTGTCGGCAATATCTAGAACTTCAGGCAGGGTGCGATGTGGTTTAGGAATTGCGAGCTCGGCGCCAAGATCACTTTTGATCCACCCTTGGCTTGCTGCCCAATATGTAAATGCGCGAATCGAAACGATACGGCGGGCCATCGTCGATCGCGCCGCTCCTGAAGCTTGGAGCTCTGCCAACCACGATCTGATGTGAGTAAGTTCTAATTGCGAAAACTCTTCAATTTTCAAAGTCTCTAAATGCTTCAAAAAAGATTCAAGGTCACTGACGTAACCTTTGATTGAGTTATCTGCGAGATTGCGTACGAGGACCAGGTGCTCCTCGTACTGTGCAATTAACTCTGAACTCATGCCTTACAGGTTACTCGGGTTTACGTCCCTGACGGAGTAATCCATAGGTAACGGCGTCTTCAAGTGCCATGGCAGAAGCCGCAATCACATTCTCGTGAACCCCAACTGTGGTCCACGATCCATCGCTATCGCTCGTCTCAACCAAGACGCGTGTTACGGCGCCAGTTCCGAGGCGACCTTCAAGGATACGAACCTTGTAATCGGTGAGCTCTAAGCGCTCTAACTCTGGATAGAACTTTTTTAGCCCTGAACGAAGAGCGGTATCAATCGCGTTAACCGGTCCATTTCCTGAACCTGTTGTCACGATGCTCTCGCCGTGAGCGCTCAAGGTCACGGTTGCATTGGATTTCACCGCGCCGTTGGCATCACCATCAACTGTTGTCTGCCAATCCTCGATGATAAAGAACTCTGCACGCTTTCCAGATATCTCTTCACGAAGTAAGAGTTCAAATGATGCATCTGCAGCCTCGAAGGTGAAACCACGAGATTCCATCTCTTTTACTCGCTCTACAACTCGAGCAACAACTTCCTTATCTCCACCAAGATCAATTCCCAGTTCTTGAGATTTCAACTCGATGGATGCGCGACCAGCCATTTCAGAGACAAGCATGCGCATATCGTTTCCAACACTTGATGGATCTTCGTGTTGGTACATCGCTGGATCGACCTTAATAGCACTGGCATGTAGCCCCGCCTTGTGAGCAAAGGCTGAAACTCCGACATATGGTTGGCGGGCGCTCGGGGCAACATTTGTTACTTCTGCGACTGCATGTGAAATTCTGAAAGATTCGCGAAGTGCGCCCTCCGGAAGCACTGGCTTCTTCATCTTCAACTCTAGGTTAGCGATGATGCTTACGAGATCGGCATTACCAGTTCGCTCGCCATAGCCATTGAGAGTTCCCTGCACATGTGTGACACCAGCATCGATAGCCGCCAAAGAGTTTGCAATCGCGCATCCGGTGTCATTGTGGCAGTGGATACCAAGGCGAGCGGATGATCCTTGCAAAACAGTATGTACAACATCAGTTAGTTCGGTCGGAAGCATTCCGCCGTTTGTGTCGCAGAGTGCAATTACATCAGCGCCAGATTCTGCCGCTACTCGTACAACTTCAAGCGCGTATGCAGGGTTGGAGCGGTAGCCATCAAAGAAATGTTCGGCATCTAGAAATACCCGCTGTCCGCCAGAGCGTAGGAATTTAATGGAGCTGCGGATCATCTCTAAGTTCTCATCGAGTGTTGTTCGCAGAGCGAGCTCGACCTGACGGTCATAACTCTTCGCTACTAATGTAACTGCAGGCGCACCAGAATCTTGGAGTGCGCGAAGAAGAACATCATCGGCGGCCTGGACACCAGGACGACGGGTTGCGCCAAAAGCAACAAAGGTCGCATTCTTAAGTTTCAACTCAGTTTGTGCCAACTTAAAGAACTCGGTGTCCTTGGGATTTGCTCCAGGCCATCCACCTTCAATGAACCCGACACCCAGATCATCTAAGTGGCGAGCAATCGCCAACTTGTCATGAACAGAGAGGTTTAGCCCCTCTTGCTGCGCGCCATCGCGCAGGGTGGTGTCATAGATATGGAAGGCATCAGAAACTGGCATTATGAAACTCGCTTGTTCCAGCCGTGGGTATCAGCAATCGTTCCATGTTGAATACCAAGCAGAGTTTCGCGAATCTGCATGGTGATTGGGCCAGGGTTACCGTCTCCAGTTGCCCAACTTCCCTCAGCGCTCTTCGCGCCTCCAACGGGAGTCACTACTGCAGCCGTGCCACATGCGAAGATTTCTGTAATATCACCAGAGATGACGCCTTCGCGCCAATCATCTGTTGAGATCATTCCCTCTTCAACCTTGTAACCTAAATCTTTTGCGACCGTCAGAATCGAATCACGAGTAATACCTGCAAGCAAAGTTCCTGTTAATTTCGGGGTGAAGATAGTGGCACCGGCTCCCTTACCTTTAACGAAGTAAAGGTTCATGCCGCCCATCTCTTCAACCCATTTGCGCTCTTGCGCATCAAGCCAAACAACTTGATCGCAACCCTCAGCCGCTGCTTGCTTCTGAGCAAGAAGTGAACCTGCGTAATTTCCACCGGTCTTCGCTTCGCCCGTGCCACCCTTTGCAGCGCGGACATACTCGGTAGAAATCCAAACAGTTACGGCTTTACCCGGATTGAAATATGCAGATGCTGGAGTTGTAATAACTATGTATGTTGCTTGGTTACTTGGTCGAACGCCTAAGCCGATCTCGCTAGCAAACATAAAGGGACGGATATAGAGCGATTCTCCAAAATTCTTTGGAACCCAAGCTTTTTCGTGACTTACTAGTGCTTCAACGGTACTTACGAAATCAGCGATAGAAAGTTCTGGAAGCGCCATACGTATAGCGCTCTTGCGAAAACGCTCTGCATTAGCCTCAGGACGGAAGAGACTTACTCCTCCGTCCGGTTGGCTATAAGCCTTAAGACCTTCAAAGATCTCTTGGCCATAATGCAAAACTGATGTTGCAGGATCAATTGAGAGAGGTCCATAGGCCTTTATCTCAGCATCACTCCAACCGCTCGCCTCACTCCACTGCGCCACCAACATATTGTCGGTGTAGTACTTACCGAAGCCGCCAGCTGCAATCTTTGCTTCGCGGTCAGCATCACTCGCTGGATTTTGGTTTGGGTTGAGATTGATCTTCATTTAGATAGCTCCTGCCAAGGCATCACCGATTTGAACAGTACTTCTCTTTGAGTCACCGCGAGTAAGTAAATCAGCGGCAACGGCGCGCTCTACATCTGAAGCAGCATCTAACTCACCGAGGTGCGCGAGCAACATTGCAACAGACATAACGGTCGCAGTTGGATCTGCTAAAGACTTCCCTGCGATATCAGGTGCAGAGCCATGTACGGGCTCAAACATTGAGGGAAACTTCCGAGTTGGATTGATGTTTCCTGATGCTGCCAATCCGATTCCACCACAGATAGCTGCGGCAATATCAGTCAAGATATCTCCAAAGAGATTATCGGTAACGACCACATCAAATCGCTCAGGATTTGTTACGAAGAACATTGAAGCGGCATCGACGTGCAGATAATCCGTTGTGATCTCTGGGAACTCCTTGGCGACCTCGTTAAAGGTGCGAGTCCACAATCCGCCTGCATGCGTTAACACATTGTTCTTATGAACCAAGGTCAACTTCTTGCGGGGACGGCTTGCTGCGCGCGCAAAGGCATCGCGAATAACTCGCTCAGCTCCACGGCGAGTATTTAACGACTCCTCCGTTGCGATTTCCGCATCAGTTCCGATTGCAAGATTTCCGCCTGCACCAACATATGGACCCTCTGTGCCCTCGCGAACAACCACAAAATCAATAGGTGCTTGGGTGGCCAAAGGCGACTTAACACCGGCATGAAGTTTTGCGGGGCGAAGGTTTACATACTGATCGAATGCGAAGCGAAGCTTGAGCAACAATCCGCGCTCAAGTACTCCACTTGGAACAGTTGGATCTCCGACTGCGCCGAGCAGAATGACATCGCTCTTAGCGATCTCAGCCATAGTCTCATCTGAGAGAACTTCACCTGTCGCGTGCCAATGAGAGGCACCAAGGTTGTAAGGAATTTTGTTGAATTCCAACGAGTACTTCGCCGCAACTTTATCCAAGACCTTTAAGCCTTCGGCAACAACCTCTGGACCGATGCCATCGCCTGCAATAACAGCGAGATTAAAGCTCTTCATTACGAGACCAAGGTAACTGTGCGAACCAGGTGTGCTCCGGTCTCTTTCTCAACCTGAGCCAAGAGATCGGCTGAGATTGCAGAGTCGATGTTGAGCGCCATAAGAGCCTCGCCACCATCTTCACTGCGTGCAACCTGCATGCCGGCAATATTGATTCCAGCTGCGCCGATAATTCCACCGACTGCTCCAACTACTCCTGGACGATCTGCATATTGCAAGAACAAGAGATGTTCGGTTGGAGGCAGATCAAGATCAAAGCCATTGATTGCAATGATCTTCTCTACGTGACGAATTCCCATCAATGTGCCATCAACCACAATGCGGCGACCATCAGGCAGTGCTGCCTTGAGTGAGATCATGCTGCGATATTCAGGGCTCTCGGGATTGGTAACAACTGATGAGGTCATTCCACGCTCTGCAGCTAATCCAGGAGCATTGACATATGTAACTGACTCTGCGCCAACAGCAATCAGGGCACCCTTAAGCACACTGGTAGCAAGGACAGATGAATCGTGACCTGAAATATCTCCGCGAACTTCAACATCAAGTGAGGTTGGAAGTTCTCCTGCGATGATGGTTGCGATTTGAGCCATCTTCTCAACGAGTGGAAGTGATGGACGAATATCTTCGTGAATCGCTCCGCCCTTAACATTGAGA